>DATCJO010000148.1:0-55695 GCA_036562765.1 Tissierellaceae bacterium
CACTTCAATTATATCTCGTATGGATTCCTCTCACCTGTGGAATCCTCTCTGTGATACTCGATATAATCTACTTTACCAATTCATAGCATTTTAGTATGTTTTAATATTATACTATAGTATAGCATAAAAAGTTACAAAATAGAAGTATATTTTTTATATTTTTTAATTTTTTATTTTCCCTAGTTTTCTAAAGTCTTTTCTCCTTATTAAATATATTAAAATAGCAATAAGCGGGATTATTAAATTAAAGGTTATATAATAATAGTATCCTTGAATATCTCTATTAAATAATAATTCGAATTTAGGATTAATATATGATATATAAAATATTACCAGAGTAAGTATTATGCCTATTATGTATATAAATGGATCCATATTATTTTGATTATAGACCTCCATAAACGCTTTACTTGATATATATAAATAAGATACAGCCCTTGTCATGACAATAATAAGCCAGATTGTCAAAAATACTGCTTCCATCCTTTCAAATATGGAATATGTCTTTACAAGCCTAACATATTTTAAAAATGGGAAGTTCAAGTGTCTTGCTTGTTCTATCCCTAAAGACACTTGTGAAGCCACGACCATTAAAATTATAATCGCTTGAGAATATATCTTGCTTTTTGCTACTATCTTAAATACATCTTTTTTATTTGTAAGGTTTGGGAAACTCATTGATAATAAATTGGCATCAGTAAAAATCAAGCTTGCTTCCATGGCACCTAGGTTAAGGCTTGTAAAAGTGGAATCAGCAATAATAGGCAGTAAAACAGTTAAATCTATATTATTAAATCCAAGAACGATAAACAGAATTAATGATGCTATTACAATTGGTGCAAAAAACTCTACAGTCCTTACTGATACTTCAAGTCCACGAGTTGCTACATATACTGAAACTAACATCAACACTACTATGATTATGAGTGGATGCAGTTCATCCATAAAAATTGTCCTAATCATCTGTATTTCAGCAAAATAGTATATGATAGCAATTCTTATGAAATACAATCCGTATAGAATTCCCAGTGCCTTCCCTATAATTTTACCAAAAATCTTCTCCATATACTGAATAATAGTCAAATCGCTGAACTTAATAGATAAATACAGAGTAGGCAAATTATATAAAAAGCAATAAAAAACAGATAAAATCATCATAATCCAGATATCCTGATTAGCAGGCCCCATATGGATAATTGGCATTACTGTAATTACAGTAGCAATCCTGTTTAAGAGAAGAAGAAACATCATCTGCCTGCTAGTAACCTGTTCCTTCATGTTTTTTATTTCCTCCTTAAATTAGCAGGATAGTTTATCAATCCTATTTTTACAATAGTTGTTTCAACATTTACATCATAAGTTATCTCAGGAAAAATATTTTGCCATTCTGTTGCTATTTCCTTCCATATCTTTGGATATTGCTGATGAACTGCTACTCCAATGCTGAAACTGTCTAGTTTAAATTCCTTTTGTCCCTTTTCTAAGGTTTTAGATATAAGTTCTTCTACTTTTTTTGAGCAGGCTTCTTCTATCCGCGAAATAACTTCCGAATCAATTACATTTAAAGCTTGGTTTATCTCGTTTAAAGCCCCCTTTAGCTTTGCATCTATAGTCAAATGTATTTTGCCATCTTTTATAGATATTTTCCTTTTTGTACTAGTACGGATAATATCTAGTGTAGTTAGTTCTCCATCTTTACCGATAATCAGGTTTTGTTTATCCTTGTCTGTCACAGGAGTATGAAAAGATATTGTCCCACTTCTTAAATCACCTACAATCATATTAAATCCTAACATTTCATCACCATCAAAATATCCAACTAATTTGCCATTTTTAAGAATAGCTCCTCCTGATACATCCAGTACAGTTACCGTTGAGTCATCATTTTTTAGTTCTTCATCGGAACTAGTCAGTTCCTTAAGCTGCACAACACCTACTACTGGTTCATTCGATACATCGTAGTAATATCTGTAACTTTCAGCAATGCTTATATTTATACATTTCCCTGTCGTGGAAAAATTATTGAAAGTATCATAAAGGTAATTACCAGTAGGCTTTCCTAAACCTGCCCTAATTCCAATGATATCAGAAGCTTTACAGCCCTTTGCCACGACTATATACATATCCTCCCTAGGATCATTATCCCTAAGGAAAAAGTCCATCAAATCAATGGTCCCTCTCTTTGCAAATTCCTCACCTATAACAAGTATATTGCTATGGGATAAGAATACCTGTTTATCAAGGTAAAGATTTATATTTGTCAACGCTTCCTTTACTGTTTTTCCAACACCTTTTGGATATATAAATTTTTGCTCTTGTGACTTATTGGAACTTGCTTGATTGTTGCCTATGGAAGATAATGGGTTTACTACTTCTAAAGTCACTACTACATTATCGTCTATATAATCAACACCAATTGCAGTAACTATACCTAAATCCTCTATTTCCCTTCTGCCTTCTGTAGCTTGACAGGCAGATAAGATAAAAGATGGAATTAATATATATAAAGTTATGATAATTATTCTGATTCTTCTACTTCTCCTTATCATTTCTCTTCCTTCCCTTTTTCTCTGATATACGCCAGCTATCATCCTTTTCATCAATTTGATATCTAATGATAAAATCCTTCATACTGTCCTTATCATAGGGGGCTACTGGATACATGTATGGTATTCCAAAAGACTTAATTGAAATCAAGTGAACTATAATCATTATGATTCCACAAACTACACCAAATAATCCCAAAGTCCCACCTAATAATAAGATTATGAATCGATATAAGACTATCATTTCTTTTAAGGATGAAAGGATAAACTCAGTTATTCCACTAACTCCAATGGCTATAACCATAACTGGGCCAACTAATCCAGCTTGTACTGCAGTTTGACCTAGTACTAAACCGCTAACTACAGTTACTGCTTGACCTACAGCAGTTGGCGTACGTATAGATGATTCTTTAATTATTTCAAGAAATATGAGCATAAGTAAAGCCTCTATTAATGCACTAAATGGAACATCTTCCCTGCTGCTTGCCATGGACATTAAAAGGCTGGTAGGCAACATTTCTTGATGAAATGACTTTAATGCTACTAAAATCCCAGGTAAAGTGATGGCAATTATTAACGAAAAAACCCTCAAAAGCCTTAAATAAGTAGCATATTTAGGCATTGTATAATAATCTTCCGAAGTCTGTAAATTTTCTATAAATATTTTTGGAACTGTAAGTACTATAGGAGATGCATCACATATAATGGCAATTCTACCTTCCAATATCTTCCCTACTGCCACATCTGGCTTTTCAGTATGCCCCACAGTAGGAATAATAGATTTAGATGAATCTTTAATTAACTGTTCTATATATGATGCATCTAATATGGATTCAACATTTATATTCTTAAGCCTTTGCCTTAATTCATTTAAAATAGCAGGATTTACGACATCTGCTAGATATACTAAAGATACACTGGTATTGGTTTTGCTCCCAAAAGTATAGTCTTCAAAGACTAAATTTGGATTTTTAATTCGCCTTCTTATTAATCCCTTATTTACACTGATATCCTCTACAAATCCTTCCTTTGGTCCCTTTATAACCCTTTCATTCCCAGGTTCCTCTATCTGCCTTTTTTGCCACTTTCCAAGTTCAAATATATATGCTTCGTTTTTATCTTCAATAAATAATGCTGCTTTCCCCATTAGCATTTCTTTTACAATAGCTTTCATATCACTTACTACCACTGCACCAGCAATGGGAACAGTTGTTAATATATCTTCAGGTGACTTTAATTCATGAATTAATGGTTTTAATAAATCATTATATAAGCCATTCCTATCAATTAAAGATTCGATATAAGCAACTAAGGCTTTACAATTACATAGTGTATTAAATTCATATAATATTAAATCACTGGTATTATTAAATATTTCTTTTAGCTCTTCCTTGTTTAGACTAATTTTTTTTGAAACCATAATTTCCCCCTAAAGCTTTTGTAAATGAAATTATCTCCAAAAAATAAGAAAATATAATAAAAATAGCCTTCAAAAAGAATAACCACTCTGTTAACAGAGTGGTTAAGGTTAAATTTACCTGCTAATTAAGTCCTTGGCTTGTTTTTCAGCCATATATTTAATTTTTTCTACATCTAATGTCTTTATTTCCCTCTTTTCCATTATAATCTTTCCATCGACTATAACAGTGTCTACATCTGAGCCCTGTACTGAATATGCCAAAGCTGAAATTACATTGTGGCGAGGATATAGATGAGGTTTATCCATATCTATCAGTATTAAGTCCGCTTTCTTACCTACTTCTATGGAGCCAATTTCATCAAACCATCCTAAAGCCTTTGCTCCATTTACAGTTGCCATCTTTAAGGCATCCATTGCTGATACGGAAACTGCGTCTAAGTTTACAGCTTTATTCACTATGGCAGCTAAATTGATTTCTTCAAACATATTCAAATTATTATTTGATGAAGAACCATCTGTACCTAAGGCAACTGGTATGCTTTCTTTAAGCATTTTATCAACAGGAGCAAATCCAGAAGCTAGTTTTAAATTGCTGCCTGGGTTATTTACAGGATATACATTCTTTTCCTTCATTATTTCTATGTCTTCATCGTTTACATGAACGCAGTGGGCAGCTACAGTATGAACATCAAATAATCCTAAATCATATACATGCTTAATTGGTGATTTACCATAAGCTTTATAATTATCTTCTACTTCCTTTTTAGTTTCTGACAGATGTATATGAATACCTGTATTTAATTCCTTAGCAAGCTCAATGGTTTTCAATAAGAAATTTGGACTGCAAGTATATGGTGCATGAGGGGCAACCATTACTTTAATTCTTCCATTTGCTTTGCCATGCCAGTTTTCAAATAACTCTCTTGTTTCTCTTAATTTATCTTCATTCTTCCCCTGTTCTTCTATTAATCCCCTACTGAGTACAGCTTTAATGCCTGCTTCTTCTACCGCCTTACCTACTTCATCCATAAAGAAATACATGTCACAAAAAGCAGTTGTCCCGCTTTCAATCATTTCTACAATACTTAATAATGAGCCCCAATAAACATCCTTGGCAGTTAAGTTTGCTTCTGTTGGCCATATCTTTTTAGTAAGCCATTCATGAAGAGGCAAATCATCTGCAAAATTTCTAAGTAAGGACATTGCAATATGGGTGTGACCATTTATAAGGCCAGGCATGGCTACTTTGTTTTCACCATCTATAACTCTTTCCACTTCTAAATCGTTCCTTAATTCTCCAATATGAACTATTCTGTCATCAAAATAAATATTTGTCTTTTCAACTACATCATTTTTCCCATCTATGGGAACAAGAGTTACATTCTTAATTAAGGTTGCCATATTTTCCCTCCTTATTAATCATAATCTAAATATATGGTTGTGAATCTCGCTAAAAAGTGCACTATTACTGGAATTAAAATCAATTGAATAACAATACCCGGTATTCCGGTTGTTATGGCACCTATTACATATGTAATTGGCTCAAGCTGTATTTTAAAGAATATAGCCAAAATAAATACTGCTAAACCTGCCATTACCCTGCCTCCAAGCATAGACAATATAAGGGCAATAACTGTAGGGAACTTAAATTTAAAAAACAATATTGAAGCTAAAAGTCCATAAGTCCCAAGTTCACAAGCCATAATTACACTTATAGGAAATAAATTAGGCATACCAGTAACTAAGGAATTTACAAGTGGAGTCAATATGCCTAAAAGAAGCGCATATTGAGGAGCTAGCAAAAACCCTCCAATCAATACTGGAATATGCATTGGCAAAAATATTGCACCTGATATGCCAGTTGAATGAAAAATATAAGGAATAATAATACCTAAAGCAAGCATTAGTCCGGATATAACTAAATCCCTTACATAGTTTCTATTGCTCATAAAATACCTCCTTTATCAATTTACAATGTACAATTCAATTGACAACTGATAATTGTCAACTGTTTAAATTGTCGAATTCATATCACTTATTTTTCATGGATTTAAAAAATTCTTCAACCCTTGATAAAAATATTTCTGGATCGTCAGTGTCTAATGACAGCTTTTCAATGGGGCAGTAATCTGTTTTATCTCTATTCATGATATAAGGGCATGATTTTTCCATAGTATATGGAATATTATAACTCTCTAAAACTTGTTGACCTAAATTTGATATTAACCCAGAGTATACCTCTTTAATGCCAAGATAACCGCATAATAGTGCAGCTCCTTTTCCTATTACCCTGTCAGCTACTGATGCACCAAAAGCTTCTTCTTTCATCTCCTTAGCCAAGGTATATATTGGTTTTATACCCTTATCTTTACTGTAAAAAACTACCTTCCCATCCTTTACTACCACAATTGCCATGTCTTCCTTAAGGAACAAATCCTTAGCAATTTCAACATCTTTCAATATAATCACTCCTTGCCTATTCACTTTCTACTAAAGCTCTGCTTTCCCAAATATTCTTCTTCCTGAAATACAAATAAGAGAATAAAAGCCTAAATGACATATCTATTCCTATGCCTATCCATATCCAGATGATATTGGCTTTAAACACATAAGCTGCTATTAAAATAAATGGCACCCTTATACACCATAATCCAACACCAGCATTAATCATAGGAATTTTGCTATAACCTGCTGCCCTTAATGCACCATTAAGCACTCCAGAAATATTTTGTGGTAGTTGTGTTAAACCCATGACTACCAAATACATTGCTCCAATCCTTATTACTTCCTTATCATCTGTTAATAACCTCATTATAGGTTTTGGGAAGAAGGTTAAGGCTCCTCCTGCAAATGCAGTTAATATAACAGTATATTTGATTAATTGCTTTAAATATTTTTTCCCTGTTTCTTTATCCCTGCTTCCCAAAGCTTGACCAATAAAAGTTGTAGCTGCAATTCCAAAACCAGTAGCAGGCATATAAGATATGGATTCAGCTTGCAAGCCCAACTGATATGCAGCATAGGCAATATCTCCATAAGTTAATATTGCCCTTGTAATGAATATAGCTGCTGCTTGCCAAAATATTGTTTCAAAAGAAGTCGGTATACCTAGACCAAGTATATCCATAACTTCATTCTTATTTAAATTAAACTCAAATCTGCCACCTATATTTGTAATTACTCCATTTCTGCTAAATAAAACATATATTCCAAATAAGGCTGATGTAATATATGCAATATTATAGGCATAGGCTGCCCCTTTTAACCCCATTTTCATTGGAAAGATAAAAATATAGCCAAATACTATATTGACTATATTCAATATGCCTATGGAAATCATTGGAGTTTTGGCATTGCCCATACCTTGCAGTACACCTGAAACTAATAATATAACAGCTGCAAATGGCAAAGAAATAGATATTATCCTTAAATACAAGGTCCCGTTTGCTAAAAGCTCACTGCTTGGATTAAATATAACTAACAAATACTCTGCAAACCAATATAATATTTGTTGAAAAACAACTGATATGATTAAGCTTATAATAAAGGACTGTTCAGTAACTGACTTCAGCTTTTTATAATTACCAGCACCATAAGCTTGAGCCACTAAAACAGATGTACCAGTGGAAATCCCTTTAAATACGCCCCATAATATTTTGTAAAGTACATTTGCAATACCTATTGCACCAACTGCTATGGCATCTATTCTTCCAATCATTGCCATAAGAACTAGCCCTGCAGTCATTTGTAGGATGTTTTCAACTGTTATTGGCAAAATCATAGACATTATTCTTCTTCGTATAGTTAGTACATCTTCCACCCTATCTCCCCTTTGCCACAATCTTAACTACATGATTATATTATATTTCGCAACTCTAAACAAGTATATAAAATTACAATTATACTATATCATTTAAAGTTAAAATAATAAATACAATAACCTTTTTTGTAATATAAATTTTATAATCGATAATGATTATCATTTACAAATATTAATATCTGTGTTATAATACCTATGGCATAAAATTACCGCGGAAAATAATTTTATGGAGTGAGTGATTTATATTGGCAAAAAACATGCAACCAAGATTTAAACAATGTAGAAGATTAGGTTTAAATGTTTGTGGACATCCTAAGGCAATGAATAGGGCTAAAAAGGGTACTTCTAGAGAAGACAAAAAACTTACTGAATATGGAAGGCAATTATTAGAAAAGCAAAGATTAAGAGCATATTATAATGTTATGGAAAAGCAATTTGCTAAATATGTTAAGATGGCAATGAAGTCAGATGAACAAACAGGAAGTGCTTTAGTAAAGATATTGGAAAGAAGATTGGATAATCTAGTTTATAGGCTTGGATTGGCATCTTCCATAAGACAAGCTAGACAAATGGTAGTACACGGACATATACTAGTGAACGGAAAAAAGGTTGATATTCCATCATACCTAGTACAAGTTGGCGATACTATAGCACTAAAAGAAAAATCTAAATATGTTGAACTCTTTAGGCAAAACTTTGAAAATGCTTTCCTAACTCAATATCCATATTTGGAAAAGCATGAAGATATGTCTGGTACCTTAGTAAGATACCCTGAAAGAAACGAAATCCCTATTGAAATCGACGATCAATTAGTTGTTGAATATTATTCAAAGGCTTAAGTTATTAATAACCTAATTAAAAATAATAAAAGCAAAAGGAACATATTATACAGTGTATAGTATGTTCCTTTTACTATGTTTTATCATTATGTTAGTGAAATATTACCAACCTTAACTATCGACTAGTCTAAAATATTCTACAAATCCATGTACTAGATCTACCACTACAATATAATTCCCGTCTTTGTCACTATACGTTTCATGCTTATCTTCTTCGTATAAACTTGGATATAAATCTGGTACTTTCATCACTTCAATTTCTTTACCTACATATCTTTTAACAAAATCATTTGCCAACTTTAAAGCTTCAGATTGGCTTAACTGATTTTCCTTTAGTTCATACCAATAATTTTTTAACTGGTATCTTATTAATTTACCATTACTATCAAATTCTGCTTCTATTTTAATGGAAATCTCATCTTCATCTTTCATGTTCCTTAAAAATAAAAAACTAGTGTTGCTTACGGGAATTTTGTAAGTAAAAATTTCATTCTTATTAAAAATATTTTCTGGTGTATGGTTATCCAATATATCATTAAGTATTTCTATTTCTCTTTTATAATTATTTCTATCATCTTCTACAAAGGTATAATCATTATCAATTTTCCTAAAGGAACCTAGTACTTGTTGGCCTTCATTAAATATTTTAGTATATGAATCTAAGGTTTCAGGATAGAATTGAAAATCCCTATCAAATAATGCCTCAATATATTTCCCATCATTATAATAAAGAACATAGTTCCCTTTATATGGCAGTTCAGCCACCACTGAATAATCACTACATCTTATTTCAAATACAGGACCAAAGGACTCATATCCATCCTCAATAAATCTTTCAGCAGATTTCTTGTCATATACATAAAGTATTCCATCCCTAGTTTCAATTATTGCTTCGTCTTTCCAAGAATTAGGGAAACTTAATGTATAACCATATTTTTCGTTAAAATACAGAAATGTATCTTCAATCTTTGCTTCTTTAGAAAAAACACCAATTATTACATTATGGTTTTTAGCATCCCATTGTACTTTTTTACCTAAACTTTCTGCAAGAAATCTTATAGGGACGAATATTTCCTTTCCATCTATAAAAGGTTCCACATCTAGTTCTAACTCATTTCCATTTAACTTAACCCTTTTAGAATTAAGAGTTAACTCTATATTTGTATTATCATGTCTTAAGTTTACTGTCATATCATTACTATTAAAATTCATATCTAAATTTAAACAATCTGAAATGGAGTTAACAGGGACATAAATTCTATTATCCTTTGATATTGCAATAATATCTAAAGGAATACCATCAATAATTACATTGATTCTATCATCTTCTGCTTTGATTGGAATACTAAAAAACATAATAAAAAGCAGTATAAATCCTAAGCATCTACAGGCCTTTTTCATTTTTATCACCCCTTCAGAGTGATTTTATCACAATATCTTTAAAAATTAGTTACAAAATCTTGGAAAATTAGTTACAAATTAGTTAAATTTGGGATAATTCATCTTTATTTATATGCATGCTTTGGTTATTGTTAGCCAATCTCCTAATTATCATTTTGCCAGTAGTAAAGATAATCAAAGAAGCGATTACTACATACCAGTTAAAACCTATTCCAAAACTTGCAAATATCTTAGTCAAAATATAAACTATTGCTGCAAATACAAGGCAATCAAAATAGAAAAATAAAGTTCTTTTCAACCCAAATCCCCCTTAATAAAATAGCTTATTATGAATCTTTAATTTAATTATATCATAATTTGCTAAATATCAATCATCTTATCTCGATTTGAAAATTCATGCTTCTACTTTAACTTCTTATACTCTTCAATTATTGCCTTGAAATTCTTTATATCCTCCTCTGTCCCACTGGAGCCAACTAAAGGTGTCAATAAAAATTCTCCATTTTTATCAACTACTATTGCTGTAGGAGTGGCATTTACAAACTCAATTAATTTAAGCATATAATCATAGTCAGCTACTACATTTGGAAACTTCAATTCTAAGGTTTCTATTACTTTTCTTACTCCTTCATCTCCAAAGGTCTCGACATCATCTACATTTATGCCCAATACATTAACGCCTTTATCTTTATATTCGTCGTAAATAACATTTAGAGCTGCCAGCTCTCTTAAACAAGGTCCTCAGGTGCTTTGCCATATGCTTATGATGGTCAAGTCATAATCCCCAAAAATATCAGAAGATATTTCATCCCCATCTATGGTCTTTAAAGTAAATGATGGCATCTTCATAACATTTTCATCAGATTCCTTATCTACATTTGCAGTTTCATCATCTTGTTTTTCTTCTTGATTCTGGGTTTGATTATTTACTATTGCGCTATCTTTGTTTTCATCATTCTTTTTACTGCAAGCAGACAAAATTAAAGATAAAATCAAAATTAATATAATCAGCAAATTTATCTTTTTCATAGCTCCACCTCTTATTTTGTTTTTATTTCTATAATCTTTCCTTTATTATCTTTAAAGCTAAAACTTGAGCAAATTGCCTTTGTTGGACAATTAGTTATGCATTCTCCACACCTAATACACTCTGGACTATTAGGAGTTTTATATGTTTCTATGGATATTGGGCAAACCTTTGTACACTTATTGCATTTTATACATCTTTCATCAATTATTTCTAATTTGTAGAGGGAAATTGGGTTAAATATTCCATAAACAGCTCCCAATGGGCAGATAAACCTGCAAAATGGCCTTGCAATGAATACGGAAGCAACTACAATAACGATTAAAATGAACATCTTCCAATAGAATAAAAATCCTACAGCTTGCCTTAATGGTTCATTTAATGTTACAAGAGGTATTCCAGCTTCTAATGTTCCAGCAGGACATATTAGTTTACAGAAATATGGATCGCCCATACCAATTACATTTACTAAAAACATAGGCAAGATAAATACAAATATAATTAAAATCAAGTATTTTAGGTATTTTAACGGATTCCTGCTTGATATCTTTATTTTTCTTGAAGGTATCTTATGAATTAATTCTTGAATTAACCCAAAGGGGCAAAGCCATCCACAGACCAACCTACCAATTAAAGTCCCTATAAGAGTAAGGAATCCTAAAACATAAAAGGAAATCTGATATTTATTAGAACCCAATACTGCCTGAAGGCTGCCTATGGGACATGAACCTATGGCACCAGGACATGAATAGCAGTTAAGCCCAGGTACACAGATTTTTTTTAAATTCCCCCTGTAAATATCTCCTTTTAAAAAGCCAGGAATATATGCATTATAAATTATTGAAGTTAATGCTTGAACTATTTTTCTTTTTAACTTAGCCAATGCCAACACACTCCAAGCATATATTGATGGCTTTCATTAAAACTGTCAAAACCTCTTCCCTATATATTCCTATAATTATAAATAGGATGCTTATTGCTAATAAAATGAACCTTAATCTCTCTTTATATCTCATAAATACCCCCTGAACTAAATATAATTATTTTCATTATAATAATATATATTAAATCCTGCAAGCCATTATAAATATAACATTAAAAGCGGCTAAAAACAGCCGCTTTTACTTTATCTTATTTAAAAATGCATTAATATTGTTATAATAATCAATCACTATCCCCTTTAAATCATATAATCCCTGAGAATAGTTAGCTTTTCCATATGTTGTTCGAACTGCAGTCTTATAACCCACTTCTCTTAAAGCCTTTTTTGCATACTCCGTTACCCCTCCATATGGGTAGCAAAAATGTTCTATTTTATCGCCTATTATACTTTCTAAGAATTCCTTTGATTCCTTATATTGCTTCAATATTGTTTCATTATTATTGTATCGAGCATCTATATGGGATACTGTATGGCTTCCTATTTCCATCCCATCTTCATACATCTTTTTATATGCAAAATTTTGAAGAAAAAAATAAAGGGAGCAATGTCCCTTTATTCCAATATTTCAAATTGCTTCTTGATTAATGCTTTTAATACCACATAAAGAATTATAGAAGATATTATAAATATCAATCCCAATAGCCCATATATCAATACAATATTGATTTTATTAATGACTTTGTATACTAAAAAGCCCAATCCCATAACGTAGAGAACACCTACACCCATGCCTATTAAAACATTTAAATTTTGCTTTATTGCCCTTTGTGGATTGTCCCAGTCTAACATGGGCCTTAGGATATCTATTGTCATCCCTAGTAAAGTCATTGGAACACTGCCTAATAACCCCAATAAGGTTATTAGAATAATGCTTATTGCATCAAACTTTATAATAAAAGCTGAACCAATCAAAAATGCAACTATCCCAATAACTTGAATTGCCAAAGCTGATAGCAATCTTCCTATTATTTGGTCTTCAACCCTAATCGGTAAGGTCCTCTGAATCCAGAAGCATTTCCCTTCCCTTGAAAAAGTAGTCGAGCCCACACAGTTTAACATGCCCAGGGCGACAATAAATCCAATACATCCTAAAGTAATGAAATCTAAACCCATACCCGTCATTTCAATCATTGATGAAATTGAACCTTCTCCACCCATAACATTAGTCATAACCAATACAACAGGGAGAATAATTACCCCACCAACTGTATTTATCAAGTATATCGGAGTCTTAAATAGCATAATCAATTCTTTCTTTGCAAGTGCCATATAAGGTTTTGTTACTTTGGTTAAATCAGATTCTAATATTTTCTTTCCTTTGCCTTTTTCAGCTGATACTTCTATGTTGCCTATTAATCCGTCTAAGAAAACATATTCAGATAATAAAATCATCAATACAAAAATAACAATTGACACAGCTATAAATATGATTAGATAAACAAATCCAGTTAAATCGTGATTATTTGCTAAAGACAAAGAAGCCCATTGGGAAGGTGGAAAACTTATTCCTAATTTCTTGACTAAAAGATTTGAGTCTTTTATTAAATTTAATATAAAGTCCCTTCCCTCAATAATTGATTTCTGAGCTATTGACTGTATCTTCAATTGGACATATAAAATCAATATGATAAACAAAATGGCAGATACTGTTCGAATAAGGTCCTTTCTGGCTCTAATATTTGTATATTTCATAAAAATCATAACGACTATGGAAGCTAAAACTAAAGGGATTATAGGCAAAAATGCAGTTACTAACAATGAATAAATCCAGTACAAAATCCCTTCATCACTTTTCGTACCGTATATAATGATAAATGGCAATATAATTGGCAATGAAGTCAAATATTCGCTTATCATCAGTGAAATAAATTTAGAACCTATAATATAAGATGGCTTGATTGGTAAGGGTATCAGCTGTGCTAAGTCGTTGGAAAAATAATATTTGCTCATTACATACAATAATCCAAGGAAAAATATTAATATTTGTGTTAATAAAAATCCAGTTAGTAAAAACATGGACTTTTGACCTATTAAGACATATAAGTCATACATTCCATCTAAACTTTTAACCATGAGCAAATATGAAGGTATAAGTGATAGCATGGCTATGCCAAATACGATAATCTGCCATCTATTTTTATTGTTCTTAAACCTGTAGGCAATTGATGATAGCCCGTATGTAACATTTAAATCAGTTCTAATCAATGACCATATCTTCCTCATCATTCAGTCAACTCCAAGAATATTTTTTCTAAAGATTCCCTTTCCTCTGCATGGCTCCTTAATTCATCCATAGTCCCTAAGGCTATGATTTTCCCTTTATTTATTATTGCTATTCTATCGCATAGCTTTTCAGCCACTTCCAATACATGAGTTGAGAAAAACACAGTTTTGCCTTTATTACACATATCCCTCATTATCTCTTTTAAATTAAATGCAGATTTTGGATCTAATCCTACCATTGGCTCATCGAGAATAAAGAGCTCTGGATTATTCAATAAAGCTGCAGTTAAAACTATTTTCTGCTTCATTCCATGGGAATAGCTGGCAATTACATCTCCTACTGCATCTTTAATTTCAAATAAGTCTAGATAATAGTCTAGTTTTCTCTTTCTTTCTTCTTTAGATATACCATACATATCAGCAATAAAATTTAAATATTCTATTCCCTTCAACTTATCATAAATCTCAGGGCTGTCAGGAACATAGCTTATCATGGATTTTGCCTTCAATGGCTCTTCCCAAACATTTACGCCATTTACTGTAATAATCCCTTCATCTGGTTTCAACAAACCTACTATCATTTTAATTGTAGTTGTTTTTCCTGCTCCATTGGGACCTAAAAAACCAAATATTTCTCCCGGCTTCACCTCTAAACTAATATTATCTACAGCCTTTACCTTAGCCTTTCCGTAGGTTTTGGACACATTTTGTATTTTAAGCAAATCATTCACCCCTTATTACTTATTTATTTTATTTTATTTCAACTACAGACATATATCAATAGACTAGTTTTATTAGTTCAATATAATTAGTTTATTCATTTTAACTTACAAATAGCACAATAAACAAATTCCCAACCTTTTTAGGTTGGGAATCATTAGATTTATATTCCTAGAACTTTCCTCAAAAACTGTCCTGTATAAGAATTTTCTACCATTGCTATCTCTTCTGGAGTTCCAGTGGCAACTATAGTACCTCCCCTATCTCCACCTTCTGGGCCTAAATCAATTATATAGTCTGCTGTTTTTATTACATCTAAGTTATGCTCAATAACTACTACTGTATTGCCACCTTCAACTAATTGATTTAATACATTTATCAACTTGTGGATATCTGCTATATGAAGCCCTGTGGTAGGTTCGTCTAGGATGTAGATAGTTCTTCCTGTAGATTTTCTTGATAATTCTGTTGCCAATTTTACCCTTTGGGCTTCTCCCCCAGACAATTCAGTAGATGGCTGGCCAATCTTTATATAGCCTAATCCAACATCATATAGGGTTTGCAATTTTCTCTTTATTCTGGGGATATTTTGGAAAAATTCCAATCCTTCTTCTACTGTCATATCAAGTACTTCTGCTATATTCTTCCCTTTATACGTAATTTGAAGTGTTTCTCTATTATATCTCTTGCCCTTGCATACTTCACATGGCACATAGACATCTGGTAAGAAGTGCATTTCTACTTTTATTATTCCATCACCACAGCAGGCTTCACACCTGCCACCTTTTACATTGAAACTAAACCTTCCTTTATTGTAGCCCCTCATCTTAGCCTCAGGAGTCATGGCAAATACTTCTCTAATATAATCAAATACTCCTGTATAGGTAGCAGGGTTTGACCTTGGTGTTCTTCCAATTGGTGACTGGTCTATTTCTATTACCTTATCTAGATATTCTATCCCTTTTATTTCCTTATATTTCCCTGGTTTTACTTTGGAATGGTATAGCTTTTGTGATAATGCTTTATATAATATTTCATTTACTAATGTAGATTTCCCAGAACCTGAAACCCCAGTAATGCAGGTAAATACTCCAAGAGGTATCTTGACATCGATATTTTTTAAGTTATTTTCTTGTGCACCAACTATTTCCAGCCATTTCCCATTTGGCTTTCTTCTTTCTTTAGGCACTTCTATCTTTTTCATTCCTGAAAGATACTGCCCTGTAATAGAATTTGGATTCTTCTTAATATCTTCAACAGTTCCCTGTGCAACGATTTGACCTCCATGAATACCTGCACCAGGCCCAATATCAACTATATAATCTGCTGCGTACATTGTATCCTCATCATGTTCTACGACTATCAAGGTATTGCCTAAATCTGTTAAATGTCTTAAGGACTTTAGTAGCTTTTCATTATCCCTTTGATGTAAACCAATGCTTGGTTCATCTAATACATAGATAACTCCTACAAGGCCTGAGCCAATTTGAGTTGCAAGCCTTATTCTTTGGGCTTCACCACCTGACAAGGTGCCTGCAGAACGGGATAAGGTTAAGTAGTCTAATCCTACATCCTTAAGGAAATTCAACCTATTCTTTATCTCCTTCAATATTTGATGAGCTATCATCTCCTGTTTTTCTGTAAGCTTTAAGTCATTGAAAAACTCTAAAGCTTGATTTACGGATAAGTCAGCAACTTCTGCTATATTTAATCCATTTATCCTTACTGATAATACCTCTTTTCTTAACCTTTTGCCTCCACAAGTAGGACAAGGATTTTCCGCCATATATTCCTCAATTTTCTCTCTCACATAATCAGAAGTAGTAGATTCATACCTTCTTTGAAGCATTGGAATAATCCCTTCAAATGTTCCAGTATGTTCTCTAGGCCCGAGGTCATCAAAATAGCTTACGAACTTAAAATTAATCTCCCTATCTGTACCGTATAATAATTCCTGTATAAACTCCTCAGGTGCTTCCTTAAGAGGCCTGCCGGTATCAAATCCGTGATATTCTGCTAATGCCTTAAATAATTGATAATAATAGGTCTGCCCGTTTGAATTGGCAAAAGGTGCAATTCCACCTTCATCTATGCTTAATTCAGGATTTGGTATAATTAGGCTTTCATCGATTTCCTTAGAAAACCCCAATCCATTGCAGGTTGGACAAGCCCCAAATGGGCTGTTAAATGAAAACATCCTAGGGGACAATTCCTCTATGGCTATATTGCAGTGTGGACAAGCAAGCTTTTCGCTGAACATAACCCTTTCTCTGCCAATATAGTCAACTATCACCAGTCCGTCTGCAAGCTTAAGGGCTGTTTCTAGGGAATCTGCCAATCTGCCTTCTATGCCTTCCCTAACTACAATCCTATCTACTACTACTTCTATGGTATGCTTCTTGTTTTTATCTAAATTGATTTCATCTCCTATATCAAACATTTCACCATCTACTATTATCCTTACAAATCCTTCCTTCTTGATGTTCTCAAGTACCTTTTTGTGTTCTCCTTTTTTCTCTCTAATAATTGGTGCAAGAATTTGAAGCCTTGTACCTTCCTCAGATTCCATAATCTTATCTACCATCTGTTCAACTGTTTGACTTGTAATTTCCCTTCCGCAATTATAACAGTATGGTGTCCCAATTCGTGCAAATAAAAGCCTCAAATAATCATAGATTTCTGTTACAGTACCTACAGTAGACCTTGGATTTTTTGATGTAGTCTTTTGGTCAATAGAAATAGAAGGAGATAATCCTTCTATATAGTCCACATCAGGCTTATCCATTTGTCCAAGGAATTGCCTAGCATAACTTGATAGGCTTTCTACATATCTTCTCTGCCCTTCTGCATATATGGTATCAAAAGCAAGGGACGATTTCCCGGAACCGGATAATCCAGTAAAGACAATGAATTTATTTCTAGGTAATCTTAAAGAGATATTCTTTAAGTTGTTTTCCCTAGCACCTTTAATTACTATTTCATCATTTGCCATGGCTTCACCTCTATTTTAGCTTCTTTTTTAACTCTATAATCTTATCCCTAAGTTCAGCTGCCCTTTCAAAGTTCAACTGTTCTGCAGCCTTAAACATTTCAGTTTCCAAATTAGCTATGATTGCCTCTAATTCTTCATTAGTGAACTTATCCTTATATTCAACTTCCTCTTCAGCTACAATAGTTGCTTCAATAATATCTCTAACGCCCTTCTTAATGGTTTTAGGAGTTATATTATGCTTCTTGTTATATTCATCTTGGATTTTCCTTCTTCTATTTGTTTCGTATATTGCCCTTTCCATTGATTTTGTAATTACATCAGCATACATAATAACCTTTCCATTGACATTTCTTGCAGCCCTCCCTATGGTTTGGATTAAGGATGTTTCTGACCTTAAAAATCCTTCTTTATCTGCATCCAATATGGCAACCAGAGATACTTCTGGCAAATCTAATCCTTCCCTTAAAAGGTTTATACCAACTAAAACATCATATTTGCCAAGCCTTAAATCCCTGATTATTTCCATTCTTTCGATGGTTTCAACATCAGAATGGAGGTAAGTCACCTTGATTCCTATGTCTTTAAAGTAATTTGTCAAATCTTCTGCCATTTTCTTCGTTAAAGTTGTGATAAGTACACGCTCATCTCTTGCTACTACTTTTTGTATCTCATTAACTAAATCGTCTATTTGATTTTTAGTTGGCCTAACTTCAACCACTGGGTCAAGTAATCCCGTAGGCCTAATAATCTGTTCAACTGTATTTTGTGAGTGTGCTAATTCGTAAGGCCCTGGTGTTGCAGAAACATATATTATCTGATTAACTAATGACTCGAATTCTTCAAACTTAAGAGGCCTATTGTCCAATGCTGAAGGAAGCCTAAAACCGTATTCCACGAGATTTACCTTTCTAGACCTATCGCCCTCATACATGCCCCTTAGCTGAGGTAAGGTAACGTGAGATTCATCTACAATTATCAAGAAATCCTTTGGGAAATAGTCTATTAGAGTATAAGGTCTGCTTCCAGGTGGTCTTCCACTCAAATGCCTAGAATAATTTTCTATTCCCTGACAGTAGCCCATTTCTTGTAACATTTCCAAATCATATCTTGTCCTTTGCTCAAGCCTTTGAGCTTCTAATAGCTTCCCTTGAGCCCTTAACTCTTTTAGTCTCTCTTCCAATTCCTCCTCAATGCTCTTTATTGCCCTCTTTAACTTTTCCTCTGTTGTTGCATAGTGGGAAGCTGGAAATATGGATACATGGTTTCTAAGCCCAATCACTTCTCCTGTCAAGTAATTGACTTCTACTATTCTGTCTATTTCATCACCAAAGAATTCAACTCTAATGGTATGCTCACTAGATGAAGCAGGGAAAATCTCCAATATATCTCCCCTTACTCGAAATGTTCCCCTTACGAAATTTACATCATTTCTAACATATTGAATATCTATTAGCTTTTTCATTATTTCATCTCTATCTTTAACCATCCCTGGCCTTAAGGATATTACCAAGTTTTCATAGTCAATTGGGTCTCCTAATCCATATATACAAGATACTGAAGATACTATTATAACGTCTCTTCTTTCAAATAAAGCTGCTGTAGCAGAGTGTCTTAACTTGTCTATTTCATCATTTATGGATGCATCCTTTTCAATGTATGTATCTGTTTGGGGTACATAAGCTTCAGGTTGGTAATAATCATAATAGCTTACAAAATATTCTACTGCATTGTTTGGAAAGAATTCCTTAAATTCACTGGCTAACTGATAAGCCAAAGTCTTGTTATGTGCTATGACTAATGTGGGTTTTTGAACTCTTTCAATTATATTTGCCATTGTAAAGGTTTTCCCAGAACCAGTAACACCTAGTAGTACTTGATGCTTGAGATTTTTATTTATTCCTTCCACCAGCTTATCAATGGCTTCAGGTTGGTCACCAGTAGGCTTAAAATTAGACACTATTTTAAATTCACCCATATTAACACCTCGTGATTTGAACATTTGTTCATAAGTATATTATATATATTTTATTTCTTTTGTCAAAACAATTATTTTTATCTGATTTTCCAGCAATTTTACATAAAAAAAGCATATTGAAGATTTAACTTCATTATAGTAAACTATTCCTAAGGAGGCGAAACCATGAAACGAACTCTTTTTTTTATCCTTACGATAACGATGCTGCTACTGCTTCTCAGCTGCAGTCGCACCAGCAATGTCCCTATGAAAGTAGAAGATAATATGATTTTAGAAGAAGAGGAAATTGATTATAAAGTTGAGCAGATAATTTTTTCAAAGAGTTTTCAGTCCATAGAGCCCAGCGTTGAAACACTTTCCAGCAAAAACAATGTGAAAATACTTGCTTCGTTAGGCCTCGCTGAATATTCAAATGTAACTATAAATAGTGTAGTTAAAAAGGGCAATATCATAAACATTCATGTTTCCGGCATAAAAGGCGAAAATCCTTCCTTGTCAGTACCTCAAATAATTATGGAATTAAGCGAATTAAACACTATTAAAGATAAATTGAATTTTAATATTGTTTTTGATGATTTCCAAAACTTAAAAATAAAATTTGGCATTAACGATATTATTAACAAGATACAATCTCAATTTAAGATCTCAAGTAATAGATTACCCACTTATACTTTACTTAAAAATGAAAAAAACATTGTTTGGGATATTTTTTACAAGGGTGTTTTCGATAGGGAAAATCCAATAATACCTTTAACTAACTTATCTGTTTTAATAGATGCCAATTCTGGAGAGATTTTAGAATCAGAGAAAGTAGTTGTTTCTTCATCTTTGGATAATGGATATATCTTAGATTTCATCCCAGAAGAGCATATACTATATAAAAAGACCGCTAACAATAATGATTCAGAAAAGTCCATAGAACAATTATGGCTTATAAATCCATTAAACAAAGAAAAAATTCACTTATACACAACAGATTATAAAATTTCAGCAGCCTTATTTAATCCAGACACCAAATACATTTCCTTAATAGAATCTAATGGGGACAAGAGCGATCTATATATAATTTCCATTGAAGACAAGAGAGTGTTTAAGGTCCCATTTAAAACAGCATTTAATCCAAAGAAAATGAGTTGGAAAGACAAAAATACATTATATATAATTGGAAACGATGAATTTACAACTACTATTTTTTCCTATAATATTGAAAGCAATGAAGCAAAGTTGATTTCCAAAGTTAATAAGCTAATAGATGCATTGGCAGTTAATAATAACACATTTATAATAACAGAAAAAGTCGGTGATGAAGCTAACAAAAACATTTATCTTTCAAATGACCTAACTAATTTCAAATTCATAGATAAGGGCTTTAATATAAAATTCTTATCAAATGATTTAGTTGCCTATTTAAAGAAGGATGAAAAAAGCAACAGCAATTTCCTTTACATCTATAACATAAAAAACAGCGATGATATTAAGGTACTAGAAGGAAATATCTCAAATTATAATTTAATCAGTGATGATGAGATAGTTTTTGTAAATCAAAATTCAAATAACTCTGATTATACCATAATTAAATATACATTATCAAATGATACCTCAGAAGAAATAACTACAATTATTGGCAATAAGGTTTATTATGATGATAATAACAATATAATTTATCTTAACATAACGCTTCCTTTTGATGACAACAAGTCAGAGATGATTTATTCAATCTATGTTGATAAGCTTAACAGTACTAAAAATCCCTAGGAACCACTATTAGACCTAGGGATTTTTTTATGCCATGATAATTCTTTTCCATTAAGCCAGATTTTAAATTAAAGTATTCAATTTTTAGCCTATTGAAATCCACTTTCATAAAGTCCCTTAAATCCCTTTCACTGTTAATTTCAACTCCGTTTATTTTTAATACAATGTCCCCAATTTTCAAGCCAACTTTATGGGCTATTGTTCCGGGAATCACTTCTATTACCCTTACTCCCTTATTTAAAGGTATAAATATGGGTTCCCTAATCTCTTCTTTCTTCTTATTAAAGTAAATAATAAACTCATGGCCCACTAATGCAAATATTGGAGCTAATAATAGGTTTTCTACTGTTTTTGAAATGTACAATAAGACAATACTGTAAATAAACAGCAATAGTGAGGTCTCCAAAGCCTTTTTCCTAGGATAAGTAGATATTGAATAATCTCCATAGCTTAATACAGCCATTAAAGTTACTGGATAAATCAAGCCATCTCCAACAAAGATTACAAATGGTACTGGCCAAAACCTGCTCATCTGAAAACCGCCAACAGTCATGTGTTCCCTTACAAAATACATTGGTATCTTGTGCCTCCAACCATCTACAAGGATGAGTAGGCTTTCTACAATGTGAAGTACTGCCACAACTGACATTACTGAAGGAATTTTTATCTCTGGAAATCCTAAAATTAAATTAGATAAGGATACTATTGCACCTCCGTAGGAAAAACACATGAACCTTTGGTCAAAAAAAGACATTATAATTACTACAAACAATATGTAAAGATAATCCATTGGAATTGCAACTACCTCAAGGTAGATGAATGCAACAGTAGTTATTATCCCTCCTAAAATGCCATAAAAGGTTGATATTGCAGCTTTTAATAAAGGAGACCTATTAAATCCCAAATACCTCTTTTCAAGTTTTCTTATTTGATAATATTGAAAATATATAATTAAAAAAACTAGAATAAAAAAAGGAGATTTTAAAGTATTTAAAATATCAATTATGGTAAAGTAAACAATCTGATACAAACCATACATACTTTATATCTCCTTTTTTTACTTACATTATTTAATTTGAGATTTTATTTCTTCTATTGCTCTTCTTAATTGAGTGTCTTCCTTTAAGTTTTCAACTCCTATCTCTTCTACTCCTTCAGGCAATTCAACCACAATGTCTGGTTCTATTCCAACCCCATGAATATTGGTGCCATTTGGAGTGAAGTATTCAGATACAGTAAGCTTCATCCCTGTTCCATCATTTAAATCTATTATCCTTTGTACTATACCTTTGCCAAAAGTCTTAGTTCCAATCAAAAGGCCTCTGTTGTGGTCCTTAATAGCCCCTGCTAGGATTTCCGATGCAGATGCTGAACCTTCGTTTACCAATAGCACTAAAGGATAATCTACCATGGATTTATCCGATTTTAGATATTCACGCTTGCCATCTTTAGTTTGTGTGTATACTATGTCGCCTTCTCCCAAAAGCTCATCAGCTATTTGAGCACATATATCCAACAATCCTCCTGGATTATTTCTTAAATCAATAATTAATCCTTTTATTCCCTTCTTACTCAACTTATTGAGTTCAGTTTTGAAATCATCATAAGTCAATTCATCGAAGGATGTAATATTTATATAGCCTATTTCATCATCTATAATACTAGATTTTACTGTAACAAGCCTTATTATTTCCCTAACAATTTCTACATCAAATATACTCCTGTTGCCTTCCTTATCTGTTCGCATTATAGTTAGGACTACCTTAGTATTAGGCTCACCCTTCATTACCTTTACTGCCTCTTCCATATTTTCGCCATAATATTCTTTGCCATTTACTTTTAAGATTTTATCTCCACTTTTTAGACCAGCTCTTTCTCCTGGCGTCCCTTCTATTGGTGATACAATAGTTATTAGATTATCTTCACCAGGTGTAACTACTATACCAATCCCTGCATAGGTACCACTTGTTTGTTGAAGCAATGAAGCAAACTCATCTTCAGTCATATATACCGAATATGGGTCTCCCAAGGATGCCAACATTCCCTTTAGCTGACCATCTATTAATGTTTTTTCATCTACATCCCTTAAATAATTTTGTTTAATATAATTTTCAACATATAGGACTTTTGAATATTCATTATATACCGATTTAAGCTTTTCATATTCTGACTTTGGTATATATGCCTTATTGTTAAATCTTACACTTAAAAAATTAACTGCAGTAAAAGTAATAGCATTTGTAATTAGGACAACTATTACTAATAGAGTTATATATTTCTTTTTAGACATTTTCTCACCTCTAATTTTAAGGTTATACTGCTATTCTATTTAATTGATATTATGATTATACCACATCAAATAAAAAAAGGGGAAATTATTTCCCCTTCAAATATGGTATTGGATCTACATAAGCTCCATTTACCCTTACTTCAAAATGGCAGTGAGGTCCAGTTGACAACCCTGTACTGCCTACCTTTGCTATGGTATCACCTTTCTTTACTTCTTGTCCCTCTTTTACTAATAATTTCGAGCAATGCCCATAAAGTGTAACAATACCGCCATTATGGTCTATCATTACAGCATTCCCATATCCCCCTAGAGTTCCGGCAAAAATCACCACTCCATCATTGGCAGCAATTATATTTGTACCAGTAGGAGCAGGAATATCTATGCCAGTATGTAATTTCTTAACTTTTAAAATTGGATGAATTCTGTAACCATAGGAAGAGCTGATGCGAGTATATCCAGGAACTGGCCAACTCATTACACCACCTACATAAGGGCCAGTATTCCTTGACATTTTTATAATCTCATCTTTAAGTTTATCTGCAAATTCATTTAAATCATCTAATTCCTTTTCAAAAGCCTTTTTATCTTGTATTAGCCTATTCATGGAATCTTCTTTTGCCCTTGTAACTGAAGCTAATTCCCTTCTTCTATCTTCAAGCTTTGTTTTTGAAGCTTCCAAGGATTTCTTTTGCATTTCTAGTTCTGTTTTCTTTAAAGCGATTAAATCCCTTTGCTCCTTCATGTATTTTAATAGCTCAGTATCATATTTTGCTATAGCCTTCAACATATCGGTCCTTGATAGAAAATCCTTAATATCTGCTGAAGATAGCAATACTTCCAAATAGCCCACAGTTCCAGTTTTATACATAACCCTCAATCTTTTATTAAATATATCCTGTTTCTCTTCGATATTGTTTTCTGCTTGTTCAAGTTCTTTTGTAGTATCTTCTATCTTAATTTCTAAATCTGCTATTTCTTTTTCAGTCTGGTCAATTTCATTTGTTACAGCATTCATCTTTTTGTCCAATTCTTCAATTTCCTTTTTTATATTTTCAGTTTGCTTATCAATTGATTTTATTTGATTTTTTGTATCTTCAATTTTCTTTTCAACTTCCTTTTGCTGCTTTTTTAGGTCATCTAATTTATCAGCATATACATAGATGAAATTAAATACTAATATCAAAGCCAGTACAAGAATAACAGCTCTTTTTCTGCCAGCCATCCCTTTTCCCCCTTATACATTAAGAAATCGTTTAAGTGAAATTATACTACCTAAAGCTCCTATACCAACACCTATAGCTGAAAAGATTATTGCAATGTCTTTAACGAGCAATGATGGTGGGACTAGATATACTGTAAATAGCAAGTAAAGCCTATTATTGACTGATTGGAAAAAATATTCATATCCAAAGTTGATAAGCAAAGTCGATATGGCTGCTCCAATTATGCCATATAATATTCCCTCTATAATAAAAGGTCCTCTTATATATCCATTGGTAGCACCAACATATTTCATTATGTTTATTTCTCGCCTTCTTGCAGCTACAGTGACCTTTATAGTATTAGAAATGATAAAGATTGAGATTACCATTAGTATGCCAATAACAGCGATTCCGCCAAATCTTATGTAATTGGCAACTAACATAAGCTTGTCTATAACATCCTGATAGTATTTCACATCTTCTATGCCTTTTATATTTTTTAACTTGGGAACTATTTCTTCAGCATATTTTATATCAATTAGCTGAATTACATAGGAATCTTGAAGTGGGTTTTCTTCTAGACCTTCTAGAAGGTAAGCATCATCTTCCCAGCTTTCCTTCATCATTTCTAAGCCTTGTTCTTTAGAGATAAATACTAGGGATAGCACCCCATCCATGTTTTTTATTGTATTTTCAATCCTATCATAATCTTCATTAGTTAAGCCATCTTCCAAATATATTTGAATCTCATCAAATTTGGTTCTTGTTTCTAAAACTACATTGTTGATTGTCAATATCAATATCAAAACCACACCTAAAATCAAAAGTACAGCTGATATTGAACTTACTGAAGCCAAACCCATACCACGGTTTCGCCACATCCCTTGGAACCCTTGTTTCATGATATTTCTAAAAATCCGAAATCTCATCGCCATATCCACCCTTCTGTTCGTCCCTAATTATCCTGCCTTCATGGATTTCAACAACTCTTTTCCTCATTTTATTAACTATGTCCTTTGCATGAGTTGCCATAAGAACTGTAGTACCTCTGCCATTTATATCGGATAATACTTTCATTATTTCCCATGCAGTATCTGGATCCAGATTTCCTGTAGGCTCGTCCGCAATTAAGACGGGTGGACTGTTGACTATTGCCCTGGCAATAGATACCCTTTGCCTTTCACCTCCAGATAATTGGTCAGGAAAACATGAAGCTTTTTTACTTAAATCTACCAAACTAAGTACCATTGGCACTTTTCTTCTTATTTCCTTAGGATGGGCACCTATTATCTCCATGGCAAATGCAACATTTTCATATACCGTTTTATTCGGAAGCAATCTAAAATCCTGAAATACTACTCCTATATTTCTCCTTATGTAAGGGATTCTTCTATTTTTAACTTTCGTAATATCCATATTATTAAATATAATCCTACCAGCAGTAGGCTCTTCTTCCTTCAATAAAAGTTTTATCAAGGTTGACTTTCCAGCTCCTGATGCACCAACTAAGAAAACAAATTCGCCTTTATTTATCTTTAAATTTATATTTCTAAGGGCCCTAACATTGTTTTCGTATTCCTTGTCTACATTATGAAACTCAATCATTCAATCACCTCGCCCTTCTATTATAATGCAAATGCCCAAAAGAATAAGAATCTAATATCTCCCATCAATTTCAACCTTATCTTTAGTATATTATAATATAAATTGTGGGATAAATAAATAAAATGAGGTGATTTTTTTGGATAAAAAGACATTAAGGAAAAAAGTCTTAGAAAATAGGGCAAAATTGTCGAAAAATGAGGTTTTAGAATATAGTGAAATCATCGCAAATAAACTGTATGAAACCGATTATTACAAAAATGCAAAGAGAATAATGGCTTTTGTAAGCTTTAGAGATGAAATACATACACATGATATAATAAAAACTTCACTAGAAAAAGGCAAATCCGTTGCAGTACCTGTTACAATTCCTGAAACCAAAGAATTAATAGCATCTGAACTGCATGATTTCTCCGAACTTGAAATAGGCTACTATGATATATTAACTCCAAAAAAGGAATTCATTAGAATAGTGGACCCATCTAACATTGACCTAGTCCTTGTCCCAGGAGTTGTTTTTGCTGAAGATGGATATAGAATCGGATATGGTGGAGGATATTATGACAGGTTCCTTCTAAAAATAAATAATAACGCTGTAAAAATAGGCCTTGCTTTTGATTTGCAGGTTGTAGATAAAGTCCCATATGAAGAATTCGATATTCCAGTTGACTTAATCATCACTGAAAAAAGAATTATAAATTGCACAAAATAAATAATAAAAATTAATAAATCACTTTAACAAGATATGGTATAATACTATTGTGTTTTTTTAATTTAATTTGGGAGGAATTTTTATGATTAGAACCGTAGGTACTGTAGCTAGAGGTATTAGAGCTCCAATAGTAAAAAAGGGAGATGATTTGGTCAACATTGTAGTTGATTCATTAATGAAGGCTTCTGAGGCTGAAAATTTCCAAATCAAAGACAGAGATGTTTTGGCTATTACTGAATCATTAGTAGCTAGAGCACAAGGAAATTACGCTACAGTAGAAGATATAGGCAAAGATATTAGAAATAAATTCCCTTCAACTATTGGATTAGTTTTCCCTATCTTAAGCAGAAACAGATTCTCAGTAATATTGAAGGGTATCATGGCAAGTGGCAGAAAAGTTGTTATGCTTCTTTCCTATCCTTCAGATGAAGTTGGAAACCACCTAATGGATGTAGATAAAATGGATGAATTAAATATAAATCCTTATACTGATGTTTTAACAGAAGCTGATTATAGGAGATTATTTGGAGAAAAAGTAGTACATCCATTTACAAAGGTTGATTATGTTGAAATGTATAAGGAAATTGGGAAAGACAATCTAGAAATAATATTCTCCAATAATCCAAGGACCATATTAAACTATACAAAGGATGTATTAGTAGCAAACATCCATGAAAGGAATAGAACCAAGAGGATCTTGAAAAATGCTGGAGCAAATATAGTTTTAGGATTAGACGATATTCTAACTTCTCCTGTTGATGGCTCTGGCTATAATCCAGACTATGGCCTTCTTGGCTCAAATCTTGCAGGTCCAACAACTTTAAAATTATTCCCAAGGGATTGCCAACCATTTGTTGAAAAGATTCAAGAAAAGATTAGAGAATTGACTGGAAAAACTATAGAAGTCATGGTCTATGGTGATGGTGCATTCAAGGATCCAGTTGGCAAAATCTGGGAATTGGCAGACCCTGTTGTATCTCCAGGGTATACAAAGGGATTGGAAGGTACTCCCCATGAATTGAAATTCAAATATATTATTGATACTGAATTAGACAATTTGCCTAAAGAAGAAGCTACTGAGCTTATGAAGAAGAAGATTAGCAGCAAAACTAACGATGTAATCTACACTGATGATGCATTGGGCACCACTCCAAGAAGGTTGACAGACCTTTTAGGAAGCCTATGCGACCTAGTAAGTGGTAGTGGCGATAAAGGAACTCCTATAGTATACATTCAAGGATATTTTGATAATTATGCTACCAATTAAGGGATGGTTTAACCATCCCTTTCATTTTTTAGATGTTTTCTTGTAATGTAACTATAACAAATTGTAATATAAATAGGAACCACTATAAAAAATGAAATAATATTAGGAACTGTAAAATTTCTTGTATTTGATACTTCTCCAATTACCCCTTTTCAATTACATTGGAAATTAAGGATTACTTTTTAATCACATCAGATTACAATTTTATATTTCTATAAAAATATATTTAATAAATTATAACAATTATCTAATCTTATATCAATAAAGATTATGTCGAAAAATCACCTTTAAAAAATACTTTTCATCTATTTCAATGATTATAGCATTAAATATAACAAAATTTACAAGAAAAGTAGCTCATTTATCTGTAGAATTCCTTTAAATGAGCTACTTTTTATAAACATATATTATACCAAATGCTTCAAATTATCATTCTTCTTCAATAATTTCCTTGCTCAAACTGTAGTAATAAAGCAATTTCTGTTGAATAAGATAATTTATAGTGCCTTCTTCATATTCTCCATTTTCATTTAATTCTCCTGCTTTCATTCCTGTCAAAATTTCCATACCTTCATCTACTGTTTCTACTGCATATATTGTAAATTTCCCTTCCTTAACAGCTTCTATTACTTCATCACTTAACATTAAACTATCTATGTTCTTCTTTGGAATTATGACTCCTTCTCCGCCTTTAAATCCCTTTAGCTTGCATACTTTAAAGAATCCCTCTATTTTTTCGTTTACTCCACCTACTGGTTGAATTATTCCCTTTTGATTAACTGAGCCAGTTACTGCAATCCCTTGTTTTATTGGGACATCTGCAAGGCTAGAAAGTATAGCATAGAGCTCGGTACTGGAGGCACTGTCTCCTTCTACTCCATCATAGGATTGTTCCATAGTAATACTTGCAGTCATATATAAAGGAATATTTTTTCCATATTTTTCTCCTAAATATCCGCTTAAAATTAGTACTCCCTTATCATGAATGTTTCCACTTTGTTCAGATTCTTTTTCCACATTTATTATTCCATCTTTGCCAAAATAGGTATTGGCAGTTATCTTTACAGGTCTTCCAAATGAATACTGTCCTAAATCAATGACTGTAAGCCCATTTATTTCTCCTACCTTTTCTCCCTCTGTATCTATGATAATTTCGCCTTTTTCAATAAGTTCCAAAATCTTTTCTTCGTAGGAATTATTTCTGTATTCCATCTTCCTTATGGCTTTTTCTACATATTCCCTTGTTACTACTGTCTTTCCTTCGCTTCTTGCCCAACCATCTGCTTCAAATATAATTTCAACCAATTTGCTAAATCTAGCAGTAAGTTTATTCCTTTCATCTGCAATCCTGCTGCTTACATCAACAATTGCTGCCAATGCAGTCCTATCAAATGGAAGCAAGTTTTCTTCCTTACATTGATATGCAACAAATGCAGCAGTTTTTAATATATTTTCTTCTGTTCTTTCCATCTCAATATCAAAATCCGCCCTAATCCTAAATAGCTTTCTAAACTCATCGTCAAATGCATATAACAAATGGTATGTGAAATAATCACCAATAATGATTACTTTTAAATCCAAAGGGATAGGTTCTGGATCTAGAGTTTCAGTTGTTAGGTTAGAAAATACTATATTTTCAATTTTTAATTCTTCACTATTAAGTGCTCTCTTTAAGCCATCCCAAGCATACTTGTTTTCCAAAATGTCCTTTGCTTGGATTATTATATATCCGCCATTGGCTTCATGGAAAGAACCAGGCTTTATCCTTGTATGATCTGTTTTGGCAATTCCCATTTCATAGTAATATTCTATTTTCCCAAATAAATTGTAATATGTTGGGTTCATTTCCCTAATGACTGGTGCACCTTTTCTGTTTCTGTTGTCTATAAATAGATTAACAGCATACCTTTTAAAGAATTCAGACCTCTTCCCACCAAGTATGAATATATCTTCAACTGTTAAATCATCTTCCTTCCCCAAGAACATCTCATAGTTTTTAACTATATCCTTTTTCATGTCTATTAAATAATTGGTAATAGCATCATTGCCTTCATATTTTGCTTGCACAGGGTCAAGAAAATTTGAAGCCACTGATAAAACCAGTTCCTCTCTCAATTTCCTAATCTCACTTCTTAACTTATTATCTACTTCTTCTAGCCTCTTTTTATATTGAAAGGATTTTTGATCCAGCTCAATAGAAAGATTGCCCAACCTTTCAATTTCTTCCTCTGGAAGATTGTTTATTTCTGCTTCATTCATTGGCCTATTGTTTACCAAAGGTATTGGTATTAATCCTCTTTCAGTTTGCTTGAAAATAAACCCATATTCCCTAGCAAAACCATTTAATTCAGCAAGTATTCCCTCTGCAAGCTTTTTGTTTTCATTAAATATCTCATTTTTCCTGTCTTCATATTCCTTGGAGTTCAAGATTTTAGGTATTTCCAATCTAATGTTTTTTATGGCTGTTTCTATTTCTTGCTTAAAATTAATCCCTTCTCCTGGGTTGAAACTTAAAGCCTTAGGGCAATTTGGCTTTTGAAAATTATAAACATAGCACCAGTCTTTTGGAACAGGCTTTTTATCTGCAAACTCCTTAGCTACTAAATATGAATAAGAGTTTCTCCCTGTTCCCGTAAAGCCAGAAACATATATATTGTATCCTTTCCTATTTATGGAAAGGCCATATTTCAAAGCTTCCATTGCTCTATCTTGTCCAATCAATTCCCTTTTTACTTCCCATCCTTCAGTAGTATCATAGGGGAATATACTTGGGTCACATTGATTTCTAAGTTTTTCTACTGGTATTTTGTACTTTTCTAACACCATATCACCCCTTTTTTATTTGATATTTCATTTATACCATATTATAATCTAATATATTCTCGATTTTAGAATTTGTTTCCTAAAATAGAAAAGCAAAGGATAACCTTTGCATTTCTATTTTTTCAACAAGCTATTTACAATTTCCTCAGGTACCAAACTTCCTCCAGTAGCCCAGCATAAATGGGTAATATTATCATCATTATATTTTTCCGAAGTTAATATAGGTCCTAAAAATCCCGCTAACGCTGAAGGTTCTAGGAAGATTTTTTCTTCTTCGTACAAAGCCTTCAAAAATTCATATAATCTAAAATCTTCTATTGTATATGAGCCTGTAAGGATTTTATCCATAATCTTTCCAACAAAGGATGATGGCCTACCAACAGCCAATCCGTCTGCATCAGTCTTATTATCCAATCCTATGTCTTCTACGGAAATCTTATCATGTAGCCCTGTAACAAGTCCCAATAACATGGCAGGAGAATGGGTTGGTTCCGCAAAAAAGCATTTTACATTATCCCCGTATACTAGCTTCAATCCAAAGGTTACACCACCAGGACCTCCGCCTACACCACAGGGCAAATATACAAATAAAGGATGTTCCTCATCAACTACAATTCCCATTTCCTCAAGCTGTCTTTTAACCCTCATTCCGCCAACAGCATAGCCTAAAAACAAATCCTTGGAATTTTCATCATCAACAAAGTAAGACTTTGGGTCTTCATTGGACAATCTTCTTCCTTCTTCAACTGCCTTTGAATAATCAGAACTGTACTCAATAACCTTGACGCCTTTTGAACGAAGCAGATTTTTCTTCCATTCTTTTGCATCCTTTGACATGTGAACAATTACCTTAAATCCGATTTTGGCAGACATAATTCCAATGCTCAATCCTAAATTTCCAGTGCTTCCTACTTGAACTGTATAATTTGAAAAGAATTCCTTAAACTCATCATTTGCCAATATACTGTAATCATCGTCGGGTTTTAATAATCCATTTTCAATTGCCAATGTTTCAGCATGTTTTAAAACTTCATATATTCCACCGCGTGCTTTAATAGAACCTGCTATAGGAAGAGAGTCATCCCTTTTTACAAGCAATCTGCCATAAATCTTTTTATTATAATCCTTTTCCATTCGTATTCTCATGTTATCAATAATATTTATAGGAGATTCTATAATCCCATCTTTTACTTCTGGAAAAACCCTCTTAATGTATGGTGCAAATCTACTTAGCCTTTCTTCCGCATCTTTAACATCATCTATTGTTATGGGCAATTCATCTTTTACCTTGTCAAATTCAGTATAATTTGGATTATACCACATTACTTCTTCAGCATTTTTTAATTTATCTATTATATCCATTTATATCATCCTCCTTCAATTAATTTTTATTCTATAGCTTATATCTTATCCAGTCAATGAATAAAAGATTTTTTCTCATTGAATACAAAAAAATAAAGAGAGCATAAAGCTCTCCTATTAATCTTTATATTCAACATCTAAATGGATTTCCTGAGGCATAGTCTTTAAATTTGTCTTAACTACTATATATGGATAATCATATTCCTGCTCTACTATCTCATTTATATCTGGGTCCTTAAAAATTGCATAAACTGTTATATCAAAAGTATCCTTCCCATACTTCTCCATAACAATTCTATCTATTTCTACTTCATATCCTTTTGTGCTTTTTTCACCTCTTGTGACTATTACATATATTTCATCTTTATATTTACAAGTCAGTGCCCTTTCTTCCATTAGGTATTTTGGCAATACCTCTTTAATCTTATCCGGGATATCCTCTTCTTTTACAACTTTAAATTTTACTTCTGTAGAATTACCCCTCAACAGCTTTGGTATAAATAGTAGTCCAATGATTATTATAATTACAAAGGCAATTATATAATATTTTTTCACTCCTATCCCTCCAAATCTTTATCTTATATCATTAATATTCTTATAGGGATAGGAATATGTTTATTATTAATCAAAAAAGGATGACAAAAAGTCATCCTACAACTGTCTAGCTTTATTTACTATATTTTCTACACTTAATCCGTATTTATCTAAGAGTTCAAAGCCATCTCCTGATTCTCCAAAAGTATCCATTGTTCCAATTCTTATAACCTTTGTTGGGCAGTATTCAGCAACTACTTCTGCTACTGCTGACCCTAATCCTCCAATTATGCTGTGTTCTTCAGCAGTAATTATTCCCCTTGTTTCTTTAGCTGCCTTAATTATAATATCCTTATCTATTGGCTTTATAGTAGACATATTAATTACCCTTGCTGAAATCCCTTCTTCTTCTAGTTTTTCTGCTGCCTTTAAGGCTCTGTCTACCATAACTCCTGTAGCAATAATTGTTACATCCTTTCCTTCTCTTAACTGTACGCCTTTTCCAATTTCAAATTTATAGTTTTCATCAAATATTACTGGAACCTTAGCTCTTCCAAGTCTAATATACACTGGTCCATAATATTCAGCAGCCTTAAATATGCACTGCTTAGTTTCCACAGCATCTGCTGGACACAAAACTACCATGTTTGGCAGCGACCTCATAACGCTTATATCTTCCAAGGCTTGATGGGATGCACCATCTTCACCTACTGTTAATCCTGCATGGGTTGCAGCAATCTTAACATTTAGCTTTGGATAGCATACTGAATTTCTAATAATCTCAAAAGCCCTACCTGTGGCAAATACAGCAAAGGAACTTGCAAATGGGATTTTGCCTGCTGTGGCTAACCCTGCAGCTGTTCCAATTAGATTTTGTTCAGCTATTCCAACATTAAAAAACCTGTTTGGAAATGCCTTTTGAAAAACAGAAGTCTTTGTAGAACCTGATAAGTCAGCATCCAATACTACTATCTTGTCATTTATTTCTCCCAATTCCTTTAAGGCTTCACCGTATGCATCCCTAGTTGCTACCATCTTAGTCATCTAACTCACCTCCCAATTCAGCTATGGCTTTTGCTGCTTCTTCATGAGATGGAGCCTTTCCATGCCAACTTGCTTGATTTTCCATGAAAGATACACCTTTTCCTTTAACAGTATTGGCAATAATCATTGTAGGCTTGCCTTTAGTCCTTTTAGCTTCATCTATGGCGCTGAATATCTCATCAAAAGAATGTCCGTTGATTTTTATTACATGCCAGCCAAAAGCCTTAAACTTTTCATCTATTGGCTCAATATTCATTACATCTTGAGTTTTACCATCTATTTGAAGACCATTATGGTCTAAGAAAGCAGTAAGGTTATCCAACTTATAATGTGCTGCCAGCATTGCAGCTTCCCAAATCATGCCTTCTTGGCTTTCTCCATCTCCAATCAACACATAAACTCTGTAATCCTTATTATCTAATTTCCCTGCCAATGCCATGCCATTGGCTGCTGATAACCCTTGACCTAGGGACCCTGTAGTCATATCAACTCCAGGAATGTTTTTCATATCAGGATGCCCTTGAAGGATTGAGTTGATTTTTCTAAAGCTGTTCAACTCTTCCTTAGGGAAGAATCCCCTTTCTGCCAAAGTAGCATACAAAACTGGAGTCCCATGGCCTTTTGATAAAACAAATCTGTCTCTGTCTTCCCATTTTGGATTATTAGGGTCTATCCTCATTTCCTTAAAATATAATGCAGTTAATATTTCAACTGCTGATAATGAACCCCCTGGATGCCCAGATTGAGATTTTTCAAGCATCTTAATTATGTTTATTCTAATCTTCTTGGCTATTTTCTCCAATTCCATCTTATCCATTTTATCCCTCCTACACTACATATCTTTAAATCCTTCTCCTAATACTTCATACATTTCAGACACCATAATAAATGCCTTAGGGTCAATTTCCTTTACAATCTTCTTAACTTTAGAAAATTGAGCCCTGTCAACTACGCAAAGGAGAACATCCTTTTCCTCTTTTGTATACATTCCCTTTCCCTTTAGGGAAGTAACTCCCCTTTCTAATTCAAACATAAGCTTTTCACTTATTTCATTAGGCTTATCAGTAATAATTATAAATCCCTTTAAATAGCCTATTCCTTCCAATATGGAATCTGCAACTTTCATAACAACAAACATTGCTACTATGGAATAAAGTGAAGTCTCCACTTTTTTATCAACAATGCCAGCAAAGATAACTACAAATAAATCTATGATGGTCATAAAGGTAACCATGCTTAAATTTGGGAATTTGTTGTTTAATATGGAACCTGCCAAATCAGTTCCACCAGTTGTACCCCCAAATTTAAATACTAATCCCAAACCTAAACCCATCAATACTCCTCCAAAAATAGTAGAAAGGAATATATCGCGGGTTAATACATTGGGAGGTAGAATCTTCAAAAAAAATGACAGCAATAATGTTGAATATACTGTTTTAATGGCAGTAGATTTTCCCAAAGTCTTCAACCCTATCAAAAACAGTGGTATGTTTATTGCTAGGTTGGTTACATATATTGGAATATTTAATAGCTTATTTATGACTACTGCAAAACCTGTTACTCCGCCAGGTGCTATAGTATTTGGCTCAAGGAAGTATTGTAAACTTATTGCCATAATAAGTACGCCAATAGCCAATAGAATATAGGAAAACAAAGTATCAAGCAATTTCTCATTTTCCTTCATACAACCACTTCCTTATTTTACAGCGTCTTTTGAAAATATGACATGAAGCATAAACTTAGGTAGTGCAATTTGCCTTTTTATCCTTGAAGGCTGCCTTATTAACCTATATAGCCACTCAAAACCCATCTTTCTTATGATATTCGGTGCAGCCTTTACATTTCCAGATAATATATCCATTACTCCACCATTTCCGATAATTACTTTCCCCTTTATCTTATTTCTGTTGGTATCTATCCAAATTTCTTGTTTTGGAAAACCTAGCCCTACAAAGATGATATCTGGATTAGTAGAATTTATTTCATCAATTATCTTCTTTTCTTCTTCATGGCCTTGATTGCCATTGTGGCTGCCCTTGAAATACCCATGGTGGTATCCAGCAATTCTTATATTGGGATAATCCTTTTTTATATTCTGAGCAGCTTTTTCTGCAACTCCTTCTTTACCTCCTAATAGATACAGTCCAAATCCATTATCATTGGCTATTTCCAACATTTTTAATGATAAATCATAGCCAGTAACTCGTTCCTTTATAGGCTTCTTTTTAATACGGGATGCATATATAAGGCCAATTCCATCTGGAGTAACTAAATCTCCCTTATTTAACAAATCCCTTAAATTTTCATTATCCTTTGCACCCATGACAATTTCAGGATTTGGAGTGTATATTACCCTTAGGCTGTCTCCCTGCAAGAAAGATTTTATTTCCTCTACAGCCTCTTGAAAAGTTATATTGTGAATTTTGACTCCAAAGATTTCAATATATTCCATCTAATCACCTTGTTTAATTATTTAATTTCATAATCCCCTTTTACTAGCCAAAATGTATTTGTAACAGCATAAGCGCCTCTGCTGTCAGTCCTTGGGATAATAATTAGATGGTTTTCAACTATTTCTTCATCCATCTTTAAATCCCTACCAGCTGTTACATCAGTTATTCCATTTTCAATTCCATTTTTTATTACAGAAATTGCTGTGGCTTTACCTGACCTTAATATGATTTCTGTTCCCCCATAGCATATTAAGGACTTCCCTTTTGGCACTTCCACAACAACCCATACTCCTTCAACAACAGATGAACTGCTTCCTTTTAATTTCTCATCAATATATTTCATAAGTTCCTCTATTCTTTTTTCCACATAGCTTTTCGAAACTAATGGGTCTGCTTCTGAACCTGGTTCTGTAAATGCAACTGTTCCTCCTATAATAATCAGCACTACGAATAATGTAAGGAAAATTATATTAAAAACCTTTTTCATTTCAAGTCCCCCTTATTAAAATAATCTTTTGAGCACATCCTCATTTACATTATTTAATGCAAGAATTTCTTCCACATTCCTTACTAGAATTTCCCTATATTCATCAATGTTACTTTGAACCTTATTAAATCCTTCAACTAATGAGTCCAAAGTTAAATTATTCAAATCATCAAAATATATTTGGCCTACTTTCTTTGCAAAAATGCTTACTTTAGGGTCATAAGACAAACCAATAAAAGGCTTATTAAATATGGAACTGAAAATTAAACCATGGAGCCTCATGCCAATAAATAGCTTGCAAGAAGCAATTTCATTCATGATTTTGTTATAGTCATTTCCATCAATAAATATCACATTAGAAGAATTTAAGTCTTTTTCAATACTTTTTAATATAACATCATCATTTCCCCTTTGAAATGGAAGCAGCACCACTTGATAGCCTTTATTGGATAGGTATTCTATGAATTTCTTTATTGTACTTATGAATTCATCATTGTAAAACCATTTCCTTAAATTTATAACGATTTTCCTTTGTTCTTCCTTTATACTTTTATCTACATCAAGGGTAAATGCTAAGTCATTGCCCAAATATATATTTTCTAAATTGTATGATTTCAAATAATTATATGATTCCTCATCCCTTAAAACTATAGCATCTAAGCTGCTTAAAATCCTCATAGTAAGCTTTATAAACAATTTCCCTCTTAATGGGCCTATGCCATTGCCAAGTAGAACCACTTTTTTACCAAAAATCTTAGCCAAACTTAAAATTGCCAAATAATACATTAAGGACCTATTGCTGGTTATATTTTGCAGCATAGATCCGCCACCGCCTACTACTAAATCTACTCCTTTTATACCCTTAATAATTTGAAAATATTTATTTCTGCTTATTCCATTTATTCCATGGTTTTTTTCTGTATTTTTAACACTATATGTTATTGCAGTGATTTCAGGGTTATCATAGGTTTTCCTAAGCAAATTTATGGTAGCCTTAAGTAGCATTTCATCTCCAATGTTGTCTGACCCATAATAACCTACTACCAATACCTTAATTCTCTTCATATTTAATCCTCCAGATATAGCTTGTAGACTTCTTCATATCTGTCAACCATTTTCTTTACTGAATAGTTTTCTTCAATGTATTTTCTCTCCCATGAAAAATCTAGATTGAAGTTATCGTTAAATATTGAATTCAAGTCCCTACTTAAGGCTTCATAGGTTATTTCACTGGTGTATCTTGCTGAAAAATTGTTTACTGCAGCACTGTCTACATTATCTTCTGTAAGCAGTCCCAAGTAGCCAAAGGTCCCAGCCAAAATAACTGGTAAATTGAAACACATGGCCTCTAATGCAGCTCTCCCTACTCCAACAAAAACCTTTGCTTTTTTTAAATATTCTGTTACATCTGTGGTTTTACCTGGAAGATGTATGTTTTCGTATCCCTTGGCCAAATCCCTTAGATTTTCCAATTCGTTTCCTCCACCAACTATGATAATTTCCCTTTCCCTATTATTTTTCCCATATTCTATTAATAATTTGGCAACTTTTGAAGTATTTTCTTCCAATCTGCTGATATGTACAATTGCATTATTATCTCTAAATGAATTATGATTTTTAAACTTATCCAAGTTAATTCCATTGATATTCCTGTGGATATTCTCTTCCCTTACATCATAATTATCTAGAAGATATTTTTTCACTTCCTCGCTTACTGCAAAAACTTCATCACCCCATCGGGTAATGCGCTTTAACAAAAAGTTTACATGGAATATCCCATGGGCAGTGGTTATCATAGTAAAACCAAGCCTTTTCTGCAATAGAGATAGTACAAATGCTGGAATTCTAGCGTGGGCATGTACAAGTTTTATGTTTTCTTCTTTAATTACTTTTTTTAGTGTCCTAATTGATTTAAAAACTGCCATGGGCTTTTTAGTATGTAGGGGAACCTTTACAGTTTCAACACCATGGTCTTTAAGTACCGACTCATAAACTCCGCCATTAGAAGCAACAATAACCCTATATCCCCTTTCCTTTAGCTCCAAGGATAATTCCACTACATGGGTTTCTGCACCGCCTATGTCTAGCCCCATGAGGGCCTGCAATACAACTTTATTATTCCTTTCCATAAAATCTACTCCTCTATGCTTTCAATTGTAGCAGTAAATAAAAGGCCAATAGTCTTATATCTTGATTTGGAATTTACTTTTATTTCAGTAATCCCTTCCGCAAAATAGCCATTTGGCCTTTCAAGCACATTACATTCTACAACTAAATAGACGTTGTACCTTTCTGGGCTTCTAGCTAGAACAACTTCCCCATTGTCTTTTATAAGTGGCAAATAGGATTCTTCAACTTTAATATCTTTAATCTTTCCAAAATAATAATTAGTATCATCTGAATAGACATTATCCCCTACTTGAAGGGCATTTACAGAATATTCCCTTACGTCTTCTATTTTTAAAACAACATCCTTTTTAGTATTAATCACTTGATTTTCTCCAGATGACTTTGTAAACAAAACGTTTTTAACTTTCAATCCTAAGATAATAACAACTGCAACAACAATTAATATAATGCTGAAATCTATCCAATTTAATTTCCTCTTCATATTCCTTACCTCTCAATACCTATAATATATCCATAGCTTGCGAAGCTTTTACCTTTTATAGGAAGATAGGAACCAACTCTTATTTCTTCCCTGTCTACTTTAATGACGTCGTTTTCAATTACTGCATTGGCTTCTATGTCGATTTCGACACAGTATCTATTGGGTATCTCTACTAAGCGAATTTCCCCTTTCTCAGTATCTTCAAACTCTTCCCTATATGGCTTTACTCTAAAGTCTTTAATCTTGCCAAGATAATAATTTTTACTTGAGTTATAGACATCTTTGCCTATTTCTAGCTGATTAATGAATTCTTCCCCTACATCAAGGGTTTCAAAGGTATAAACTATTGGAGTAGCTTTACTCCCTTCATTTACTCTGCTTCTATATGGATTTATTAAAAAAATTATTCCACCTATAATTATCAAGACTATAATAATGTCGATAATCCCAATTTTTTTAAACCACTTCATTTATATACCTCCATAAATGTTTTCGATTTGCTTTACCATTTCTTCAACGGTAAATTTAGACTTTACCTTTTCATAGGCCTTTTCACCTAATCTATGCCTTAATTCACTATCCACCATTAATCTAAGGAGTTTCTCTGCAAAGGCCTCATAATCCTTATAATTTACCAAATATCCATCTATTCCATCTTCAATTACTTCATTTATTCCATCAATATTGAAAGCAACTACAGGTTTTTTATGGGAAAAAGCCTCTAAAGCTGCAAAGGAAAGTGCTTCAGAATTTGATGTATTTACAACTATATCTGATAAACTATATATTTCATCAATTTCACTTACATGGCCTAAAAATATTACTGGTAAAGCCTTTTCTTTTACATAATCCTCCAGCCTTTTACGGTCCCTGCCATCTCCAGCAAAGATTATTTTAAAATTATCAGCTTTTTTCATTAATATTTCAGTTATCTTAAGCAAATGCTCTTGTCCCTTAACAGGGTCTAATCTGCCTACTAATGTAATAATAGTATCATCTTTTGGGATATTGTATTTATCCTTTAGCTCATCAACATCATAGGCTTTTGTTGGAAGCTCAACCCCATTATACACCAAATAGATATCTTGTTCCCTTTCGCCTTCGGAAATCAGGTTATCTCTTACTGCTTTTGATACAGCAATTACCTTACTAGATAAGGCTCTGCTTAAAAGCACTTTTATTATTTTCTTTAATCCCTTAATTTCTGGTAATAAGCTGTGTCTTGTGTAGAAGACTTTTTTGATTCCCATTAAACGTGCTGCTACTCTAGCAGAAAGGCAAGCGTGAGAATGTACAATATCTGGTTTTATTTTTCTCATTAACTTCAAAAGTTCCTTTACTCCCAAAAGGCTAAAGGATTTGGTATTTATCCCATCTATTTCGATTATTTCTATATTTTCTATCTCACCAAGAATAGAAACGAGAAGGCTTCCTTTAGGAACTACTATTATAAGTTTAAACTTATCCTTATCTATGTATTTGCATATCTGAAGCAAATATTTTCCTGCTCCACCAAATTTCGTATCAGTTATAACATGCATAACCTTTGTCCTATTCATTAATCATTTCTCCCTTATTGCCTACAAAATATGCGCTTGAACATCCTAACCCCAGTAGAATGAAATACATTAACATGATATCATAATTATGCCATATATGGTCAACCATTCCTTGTGCTGAACATCCTACTATTCCAGATAAAATACTTACTGCAATAAAGCTAAACCTGTCATCTTTATACTTTATAGTTGTAAATATATCTCTCGCCCATGCTATCATCATTCCAATAAATGAAATAATTCCTAAAATGCCTTCCTCAATAAAAATCATGAGTAGTGTATTGTGAGCATGAAATGATTTTGCTGCACTTAATGAGTATACCTTATATAGTTCCTTAAACTGGCCTAAGCCTGTACCAGTTATAAAATAATCCCCAAGCATATTAACAGAAGCTTGATAGATGGATTTTCTGTAACTTGTAGAAGTATCCCCACCAGAAAATACTGACAATATCCTTCTAATAATGGTTTCAGGAAGCATTGCTGAACCTACTAATCCCATAGCAATCAAAGCTGGAAAATAAACATGGGCTTTTAATACTACCAGAACAAACATAGCAATGGAAAAACTTAACATGCTTCCTCTGGAATAAGTCATAAAGACATTTCCTGCACCTAAGGCAAATACAAGCAAATAAAAAGCCTTTAATACCTTATTTTTTGTAGTATGGAATAGAGCAAAGATTATTGGAAGTACTAATACCAGATATTCACCATATACATTTGGATTGCCAAAGGCACTGTATACCCTTGTTACATTAGAAGCAAATTCTTTATCCAGCCATGCTTCATCCATGGGGGCACCAAATATAAACTGATAAACACCGTAAATGCACAATAATAAAGTAGTTAAAGTAATTATATTTATAGAAATAACTAACTTTTCCTTGCTGTTTACTATGTAAGGTACAAATATACCAAAAGTAATGAAAACTAAATATAGAATAAATACTTGTAAGCTGTCAGCAGCATGACCTTCATTTAGAATTCCGCCTATAATAATGGATATTAAAAAGAATGCTATAAAAAATAGATATAGCTTTGGATATTTAAATTTACTGCCATTATGTATAATTGTTAGTATAGTCAATACAGTATTCCCAAGGCAGAGTACTAACCCCAATGATGTAGGTATAAAAGGCAGTAGTATCACTGTTAAAGCAAATATTAGATAATTGATTTCCTTTTCCACAAAAAACTTCAATATCAAGCTGCTGTCTATTATCTTAACGATTAAACTTTTAATAGGCATTAATGACTTCTTAAGTTTCTTAAATGACTCAATAATCCTACTATTCTCAACTGCACTTTCTGGTCCAATTTTTGAGGTCAAAAAATTAATAATTAGGCTTTTCTCTAATAGTTTGATAAACCATGTCCATAATTTACCCATTAAATATGAGAAATAGCTTTCCTTATATGCTTTTTTAATTATTATAATAAATTTTAACAATCCTTGAAATATTATAGACTTAAACAACATAGACAATAACCTCTCTATTTTTTGTTATATTATTTCCTAGAATCGCTTCAAACATAATAATCCAATATAATATTAGCACAACTATGTCCTATATGTGTCATATTATATAATATATAATATCTCATTACAAGGATATATAATCCAGATTCAACAAAAATAGACATCTTGCGATGTCTATTTTTGTTGAGAATATGTATTATAAATCCACCAATCCTAAACTTATTTTTAAACACTCATTTACATTTTTCATCATTTCATCGCTAAACTTGCCCACTCTTTCTCTTAGCCTTTTTTTATCAATAGTTCTAATTTGCTCCAGAAGGACTACCGAATCCTTTGGTAGCCCATAATCTGGAGCAGTAATTTCAACATGAGTAGGCAATTTTGCCTTATTAATCTGAGAAGTAATAGCAGCAACAATTATAGTTGGACTATATTTGTTTCCAATATCGTTTTGTATAACGAGTACTGGTCTTACTCCCCCTTGCTCAGATCCTACAACAGGACTTAAATCCGCGTAATAAATTTCCCCTCTTTTAACTATCATAACATCCCAGCCCTCTTAAGATTTGCTTCATAATAGACTAAGTCTATAATATCCTGCTCTAAACCTAGTTCTGCATAATCTAAATTTATCTGACTCATCTCTTCATACCCTACTTTAAGCATTTCAATCAACTTATTTCTTTCATTTACATAAGCTGTAACTGATTCAATAACACTATTAGATTCTACTGGTACCATAAGTTCAACTTCTTTTAGGAGGCCATTAGGTAAACCCGCTAGCACCCTTTTTGTCTCGGCAGCCACATTATGCACCTCCGAATGCCATTGGATTAAACAACTTAAAATAATTATATATTTACTGCATCGCTCCTGTCAACAAATAGATAAGCTTATTCAAATTCCCTTTCTAGCACATAATCTACAACTTTAACTATCTTTCCATTAGAAATATATACTCTAGGTACCCTTCTGCTTACCATACATACAACTTCATAGTTAATTGTCCCAAGTTTTTCCGCTAATTCATCTACATGTGGATGACCTTCCTCATATCCGAAGATTACAACTTCATCCCCTACTTTTACATCTTCTATATCTGTTACATCTATCATGCATTGGTCCATGCAAATTTTACCAACTATTTTTGCTCTTTTCCCTTTTACAGATACTTCAGCTTTTCCTGTTAAGAGCCTGCAGAATCCATCTGCATATCCAATTGGAATTGTAGCAATCTTTGATTCCCTTTCTGTTACAAAGATTTGTCCATAGCTTATTCCAGTTCCCTTTGGTACAGTCTTAACATGGGATATTCTTGCCTTTAAAGCCATTGCGGGCTTTAGGTCAATTTTATCCAATTGTACTTCATCCGAAGGTTTTAGACCATAGATTATTATTCCAGCTCTTACCATGTCTAAATTTAGCTCTGGCATATCTATTATGGCTGCACTATTGGATACGTGCTTAATAGGGATATTTAATCCTCTTTCTTCCAACTTCTTAGCAACCCATGAAAACCTTTCAAATTGGGTTTTTGTATATGATTTATCCTTATAGTCTGCCTTTGCAAAGTGAGTAAACATACCTTCTACATATATATTGGGGAGCTTGGAGATTTTGATGATTTCTTCAACAGAGTCATCATTTGGCAAAAATCCAATTCTTCCCATTCCACTGTCAATCTTAATATGAATTGTGGCTTTCTTGTTTAATTTCCCTGCTACTTCTGATAATGCCTTCGCATCATTATAGTTATAAATAGTTTGAATTATATCGTATTCTACTACTTTATCAAATAAAGTAGGTGGGGTATATCCTAATATCAAAATAGGTGCAGTAATGCCTGACTTTCTCAATTCGATTGCCTCAGAAAGTACAGCTACTGCTAACCTATCAGCTCCATTTTCCAAGAATGTCTTAGCAATTTCTGGAGCACCATGGCCATATCCGTTAGCTTTAATAACTGCTGTAACCATAGCATCCTTGCGTGTGAGCCTTCTAACTTCACGTATGTTGTGAGCTAAATTGTCTAGGTTGATTTCCGCCCATGCTGGCCTGATTTCATCTAAAGCATTCATTAATATTTCCCCCTTAGTTCTTTACTTCTTTATAAATTTAAAACTTTCATATGTTATTTCTACTATAAGTTTATCACTATCATCATAGATATTCAACTTGTAGGGAACAAATCCTTTCTTTTTAAGCCAAATTTTTGCGGTATCCCTGTATTTATTTTGTTCTTCTAGTTTAAATTCAAAGATTAAATATTCTTTCTCATCAATTCTCTCTGTGCCTACAAATTTCGCTTTATATATATCTTCGAAAAAATCTCCTATGACCAGCTGTTTATTCAAAGATTTTACAGCAATTAATGAAATGGACTGTTCTATGGATGGATGCTCTATATAAATCTTATCGTCAGTATTTAAAATTATTATTCCTTTGCTTTCTTCTGGCTCAAGGATTTCTAACCTGTATTCATTAGAGCTTTTGTATGTTTCTTCTATCAAATACGTTGACTCTTCCTCTCCAGAATATATCTTAATGTTAGCTTTACATTTATAGCCCTTATATTCATCATAAGTGTTTTTAATCTTTGAAAGCAGCTTTTCTTCCTTTGACCAATTACATGATGTTAACAAGACAGAAACAATCAACAAAAGAAACAAAAGCCTCTTCAATACCACCCCAACCTTTACATTTGAACTATTTTAATACTATAAGGGATATTATTAATAATATCTGAAGCTATTAATCCAGGCTCACCTTTATCAAGGCTCCCTATATCACCTGCAAGACCGTGGCAATATACTCCAAGTTTACTTCCATCATAAGGGCTAAGGCCTTGTGCAATGAAACCAGCAATCATCCCCGTTAGTACATCTCCACTTCCTGCAGTTGCCATGCCTGGATTACCTGTTTTATTTACATAAATATTCCCTTCATAATCTGCAACTATAGTGTTAGATCCTTTTAGAACTACTATTATATTATATTTTTGAGAAACATAATTAGAATAATAATTTCTATTATCTTGAATTTCCCTTATAGTTTTGTTTATCAGCCTTGCCAATTCACCGGGGTGTGGTGTTATTATTATTGGATTTTTATGGTTTTCAAGAATATCAGGCTTTAAAGATAAGCAGTTAATACCATCAGCATCAATTATTATAGGGCCATTGAAATTCTTCACTATTTCTTCTACTACATGTATTCTCCCTTCATCTACTCCCATGCCTGGCCCAATGGCAACTACATCCATGTCTTCTAAAATATTTAATATTGAATCTAATGAATTCACTGTAAAATATCCTTTCCCATCATCTTCCACAGGCTTTATGATTGCTTCTGTAAGCTTAATTGACATAATTGTTTCCAGCGATTTTGGAACTACTGTATATACTAATCCAGCACCAGTCCTCAAGGCAGCCATTGATGATAGATATGGTGCTCCTGTCATTCCAAGGCTTCCTCCTATTATGGCTACTCTGCCATATGTCCCTTTGTGGCTATCAGATTTCCTTTTAGGCAATAGATTTTTCATTGATTCATCAATTTTTAAATGGCGTATTATATATTTCTCATAACTCATGTAACCTACTGCACTAGCCAAGGCATAATCCCTTTCATGGGTAATAGATATTTCCATATCTGTAATCCCTACTTCTTCCATTCTTTTTTTAACCTTTTCAGAAATATTTAAATATGGTTTACCCCTGTCATGGAGGATTTCAATATCCCTCCACCCTATGCTTCCAATACCAGTCCCCAATGCCTTGCTAACTGCCTCCTTTGCTGCAAAAATACCTGCTATGGTTTCTTCCCTGTTCCCATTAAAGGATAAATATTCTATTTCTTTATCTGTTAAAACCTTTTTATAAAACTTATCCCTGTTTTTCAACAGGGTATCCTTAATCCTTTCTATTTTCACAATATCTGTTCCAATAGTAAGCTTATTCTCCATCATATTACCCCAATCTTTCTTCATCAATTTTATCTATGGTATCAGACCCAAGTAAGCCATGGAAAAATTTATAAGTCGCATTTATCCATTCTTCATAATCGTATTTTATTTTTATCAGCTCTTTTAACCTTGCCTTTAAAACATCTATTTCATCTAAAGCTTCTTTTAAAACCTTCTCCCTATTGTTTAGCTCCTTGTATCCATAATCCAAAGTTGCATTTAATAATCTTAAATTTGCTTCCTTTATCTTATTTGGCATCATTTCAAGTTGAAAAGTTAGCTCATCAAGTTCTTCATTTATATTCTCCATTTTATACTTATATTCATCCAGTAATTTTACATTTTCAACTTTATTCTCATTATTTATGGAATCGGAAATGCCTAAAATCATCTTCATAGCATGTACTTTTTCTTTTTGCAGTTCTTTTACTCTATTATCAAGCCTTTTATTCTCCTCTAAAAGCTCAATCAGCTCTTCTTTTGCTTTCTGAATGTTTTTATTATCAGCATTGCCAAATAGTTTAATCCATGTAGGTTCATGGCAAAGTATAGGTATTTTATTCTTTTTAATTATGTTTTGATCCAAATCTATACGTTTTTTCAAACTTTTCCCCCCTTTAATTATAATTTTACTTATTTTGATAAAATTTTACAAAGGCGATAATCCTTAATATGAAATTTTAGGTAGTTTTACCTAAAAAAAGAGTTGGAAAACCCAACTCTTACACAACAGCTTTATTTTTAACTACATATACTCTATCATATTTATCCCTATTTTCTTTGAAGATTACATGGCTAACATTGACAACAGTCACATCATCAAGCCCTAATAAAGTCTTTTCTATTTCCTGAGCCACCTTGGCATCTAAACTTGCAAAGGCCTCATCAAGAAAGATAATCTTTGCATTAGCCAAAAGCCCTCTGGCAATTGCAATCCTTGATTTCTCTCCTCCTGATATATTCTTTCCATTATCATAAATCATTGTATCTAATCCATTTGGAAGCCCATTTACAAAATCTTTAAGTCCTGCCCTCTCAATAGCCAAATTTATTTCTTCATCGCTGTAATCCTTATATAATGTTATATTGTTCCTTACAGTGTCTTCAAAAAGGAACACCTGTTGTTCTACATTTGATATATTCTTAAAATAGCTTTCCTTTTTCACATCCTTTAAATCTTTGCCATCAACAAGTATTTCACCTTTAGAAGGATTAAAATATTTTCTTAGTAGCTTCAACAATGTTGATTTTCCACCACCACTAGGACCAACAATTAAATATTTCCCACCTTTCTTGAAAGTTATATTTATATTTTTCAATACCTCATTATCATCATAACTAAACGATACATTCTTAAATTCAATACTGTTACTAAAGTCATCTAATTCTAAGGTTTCCTCATGATTATCATGATTTTTTAAGGTTTCGTCCATTTTGCCAAATAGGGCCTTTGAAGAAATGATTTTAGGAAATATTTCAGTTAAACTCATAAGAGGTGCAAATAACCTTTGCATGTTATTTATTATTAGTATAACCCCACCTGCTGTAAGAGAACCTTTTATTGCCATGTAAACTGATATTATGAAAATTGAGAAAAGAGATATAAATATAATAAGTTGTTGAAGTGCTGAAATATAGGTATATATCTTATCTATAACATAACCTTTATACTGGATATCCCTGCTTTTCTTTGTAAAGTCTTCTTCTACCTTATCATTTAAGTTATTTGCCTTGATTATTTGAAAAGCCCCCAAAAATTCCTTTATATAAGAAGTATAGCCCTCAAATAAATCAGACCTTTGCTTTTCGTGTTTTTGCAGTGGTTTCCCTATTATCATTGTCAATACTGCAGATAGTACAGATATTCCAATTCCTAAAAACAATATAAAGGGATTGACAGTAATCAATACTATAAACGATACAACAAATCTAATGAAATTGGCTCCTACTTCATAAATGCCAACTAAGTAATTTTGTTCTATATTGTTCATATCATTAGTTAAGGCTGATAAATACTTTGCATTGTTTTCCTCTTGAAATTCATTTATGTTCTTTCTGAATAACTTTTCTATATAATAGAATTTAGATTTTACCAAGGATTTGTTAATATATAGCCCTCTAGTAACAGAAGTTAAAATATTTACTGGAATCAAAACAGCAACAAGGATTAATCCTTCTATGGCTTCTTTTTTAAACAGTTCCAAATTCCCGTTCAAAGCAAAATCTATAATCTTCATCATCTTAATAGAAATATAGCCATCTATTCCTGTTGCCACAGCAAATACTACTAGTGCAAGTATTAAGAATGGTATCCCTCTATTTATCGCCTTCTTCATACTGCCACCTCCATAAAGTATTCATCAGCAGCATACTGGTCAACTTTGCCATTGTTGATTTCCAGAACATAATCATAATTTTCAGTTATACCTTCGTAATATCTATGAGAAATGGCTATTACAGTGCAATCCAGCGAAAGTATTGTCTCTTCTATTTTCCTTCCAAGTTCTTCATCAAGGCTTGAAGTAGCTTCATCTACAAACAGTATTTCAGAATTCTTTATTATTGCCCTGGCAATAGAAATTCTCTGTCTTTCGCCACCTGATAAGTTTTTCCCATTTTCTTGAACCATTTCATAAATTCCATTTTCCTTTTTGCTAATCAGTGTTTCTAATCCAGCCTTTCTTGCTGCTTCCATTACCTTTTCCTCAGGATATGGCTTGTATAAAGCTATATTGTTAAATATAGTATCCTCAAATAGAAATACATCCTGATATATGAAAGAGGCCTTATCATTGAAGCTATTTTCTTTTATTTCCTTGTAATCAACACCATCTACTGTAATGCTTCCTGTATAGTCGTCATATATCATAGATAACAATTTTATCAATGTGGATTTCCCAGCTCCACTTGGCCCTTTAATTAAATATTTCTTTCCTTTTTCAATCTTAAAGGAAATACCCTTGAAAATTTCCTTTGTACCATAACTGAATGAAAGGTTTTTCACTTCTATTTCTTTTTCAAACCTGAACTCCTTATTTTTAGTTAAGCTGCTGGAAGTATCTTCTTCATATTTTGTAATTTTATCAAATATCTTTAATGAAGATTTTAATTGATTTAACCTTGGAAAAACTGCAATCATATTCCAAATACATCCGTCGGCAGATTGAATTAAAAATGTTGCCCTTGTTAAAGACATTCCACTTTTAAGAGAATTAGCCAAATACACTAAGGATACTATGAAAAACACAAAACCAAATAAATCCAAAATTCTACCTTGTCCATCAGTAAAAACATTATAGTATAATTTGTTTTTTTCAAGACCTATCACTGACTTTAAAGCTTTAGTCAAGAACTTATCTTCTATTCTGTTTAGCTTTAATATTTCCAATCCATTGAAAGTATTTGACATGTTAACTGAAAACTTTTCGTTTTCTTCCGATACTCTTTCTTGAAGAGATATTGTTTTCTTTTCAAAAAGCTTACTAATAACAAAAAGAATAAAAGAAGCTGAAAATGCCATTAAAGCAAACTTATAATCTAAATAAGCAATTATACCTAAAGATACTATATATACGCCAATATTAAAAATTACATTTAGTAAGGATAAGAAAAAGTCTCTCTCAATTATGTTTATGTCATTAATTAAGTTAGAAATATAAGTATCTTTTGATTTTTGGCTAAACTGTTTATATGAGAGATTGATTATTTTATTAAAAGCCAACATCCTTACATCCAATAAAGTGTCTCTCATAAATGAAATCCTCATAAACCTAGATATAATAAATAAGGTTGGGTTTAATATGATTACACCTACTGTAACTAGGCAGACTTTAATAAAATAATCCATACTTCTAACTTGTATACTGCCTATTAGCATTGAAATAGCTGCATTAGAAAGAACCTGATCTAGTACTGGTAATAGACATGCAATTAGATATAACATGAATCTAGTTTTTCTCTTTAGCAGAAGCTCCTTCAACACTATACCCCCTTAAAATTAGTTCTGTTTCCAATAATTTCTGCTGTTAAAAATATAATATTATTTATCTTTAAATATGTCAATACATATTTTAATATTTTTAAAGTTTTAATTTAAATATTTTAATTTATAAATTAAATATTTTAATTTCATATTAATTAGCAATAAAATAACTATAGTATCCTTGTTATAAATACCAAAGAATAGGCTCAAAAGAAATTAAGCCCTGACTAAGTGTGCTTTTTATGCTTAGTCAGGGCTTTTATCTAGCTCATTTGGTTAGAATTAGTTGAACCACTTAATGCAGATTGTAATGAGCTCTTTATTTGATTTATGTCATTTTTGTTAGCTTGTGGTGCAGGAGTATAATACCCTTTTTGCTCTGCTATTTGATATAGCTGATATTGTAGCTGCTCTGCTTCATTTCTTAAAGTTTGAAGTGCTGATCTCAATTGTTGATTTGAACATTCTTGAATCGCAGTTGTATAAGCATTTATACTTGCCTTAGTACCTGCTATTAAATCATTAATAATATCCCTTTCTTGCATTCCATTACCTCCCATTATGATAATGAATTAATTAAATTTGTAGCAGTAGTTTTAGCGTCTTGGCTTTGTTGTTGAAGCATTTGTTTTAAGTGAGGGTCTTGAACTTGATTAGCGTACATAGCGAATTTGCTGCTCATTACTAAATGATTAGACGCAATTTCTTTTACACAATTTAATTCTTGTTGAGTAACATTTGATAAATTTAAGGTATTCTTAAGAGCCACAAAACCTCTCCTTTCTTAAATAATTTTGTTCGTAAATTATTGTTTGTAAAAAACCCTTTTTTATTCTAAGAAAGATATAAATATATCAAAAATAATTGGAAAAAATAATATAGGAGGTAATGGAGATGAAAAAAATTCCAAATATAAAGACATTTAATGAATGGTATGAATATTATGAATCTGAAAGCCTTCACAATACTGACTTGTCCTATTGGGATAATCTAAATCCAAGAAGGCCAGATGCTTATGTTGACTTAACAAGCAATATATTCCATACACCTCCATACTATTTAAACGATCCCGATGAAATAGGTATAGATTGGTATGATTAAAATAAAAAAGCCTATAGCTTTCATGTATGCTATAGGCTGCATTTTTTCTTTCACCAACTTCAATCTCTAATATATTAAAAAATATATTCCACATAAAAAAGCTGCAGAAATTGACATTAAAATTAAAAAAGAATAACTTCCTTCAAGTAATTCCAAATCTCGCTTTATAGCATCTTCTAACTTAATATGGTCTTTACTTATCGCATATCTGCCACGATTCCTTGGATTACTCCTACCTACAACAGATAAAAATCCTAATAATACAAGTATAAATATTGTAAATCCAAGAACTGTATAAAATCTTATCTTAAAAACTAAGCTTATGATAAAATCAACTATTAATGCTAGTACGTCAATAATGACTATTATCTTTAAATATTTAACAAGACTATTTACTATATCATTTTTGAAAATCTTTTTAAATCAAATTTCACAGAAATACCTCCTATTTTATATTTTTTTCACTTTATAGAAGGTAAATAGCTTTTAGATTTAACAATAAAATTCTAATCCTAATATTCAATATATTCAAAAAAATTGTTTTTAATTATTTTATCAACATTATTTCAGATATTCAATAGTTAGTTGCTTTAATTCATAAATCCGTATTTTTAATTCTATATATACTTAAAGACGTATAAGAGAAATGTATATAGCCTATATTTTTTATAGTATTAATAAACCAAGATGCTATAAAACAACCAAATGAATTACTAAATATTCATATAAAAATTTTCCTTTTATCACTTGACAAAGGAAAATCCTATGCTATACTAATGTATTAAATTGATAAATTTTTAAAGGCATTGAAGAGGAGAGTAGGATTGTGAAGACTCTTACAGAGAGCTTCGGTTGGTGAGAAGAAGCAGAGGATAGCAATCTGAAGATGGCCTCGGAGCAGGAGTGTCGAAATTTTTGTAGGCATTCACGTGTGCACACGTTACAGTGCTAGAGTATTAAGGGATTTTGCCCGCGTACTCGATGAGGTACTGTGCTGCGAGGACAGTACGAACTAAGGGTGGTACCACGAAGCTTTCGTCCCTTTGCATTTGCGAAGAGATGAAGGCTTTTTTTATTGAATTGAATAAGGGAGGTATTAAATATGATAGAGCTAGTTAATATAAGTAAAACCTATAATGATGGGAATGGGTCGCTGGAAGCAGTAAAGAATATTTCTTTAAAAATAAACAAAGGAGAAATATTCGGAATTATTGGATTAAGCGGTGCAGGAAAATCTACTTTAATAAGATGCATAAATAGGCTTGAAGAACCTACAGAAGGCAAAATCTTTATAGATGGAGTTGATATAACAAGCTTAGGGAAAAAAGAATTAAGAAGTGCAAGGAAAAATATAGGAATGATATTTCAACATTTTAACCTTTTCAGCCAAAAAACGGTTTATGAAAATATCGCATTTCCTTTACAGCTGGAAAAATTGAGTAAAAGAGAAATAGATATTAGAGTAAATGAACTCCTTGAATATGTGGATTTAAAAGATAAAAAGAATAGCTACCCCAGCCAGTTAAGCGGAGGGCAAAAACAAAGAGTTGCAGTCGCCAGAGCCATAGCAAACAACCCAAAAATTTTACTAAGTGATGAGGGAACATCTGCATTAGACCCTAAAACCACAAAATCCATATTGGAACTGCTTAGGCGAATAAGAGATGAATTAAATATTACCATTGTAATGATTACGCATCAAATGGAAGTTGTAAAGGAAATATGCGACAGAGTTGCAATCATGGAAAATGGTCAAATTGTTGAGATAAATACCGTTGAAAACCTCTTCAAACACCCAAAGACTAATACTGCTAAAAGCTTCATCAATTCTCTACAAGGAAATGTTGAAGAAGAAATAATTGATTCCAAAAATTATAAAGGAAAAATTATTAGATTAAGCTTTTTAGGAGAAAACGCAAAAAAACCAATTGTCTCCAAAGTCATCAAAAATTTCAACATAGATGTCAACATACTTTCAGGCAACATAAACAAGCTGCATTCAACTAATATCGGAAACCTTACTTTGGAACTCATTGGAAGTGATGATGAAATAAATAAGGCAATATTGTTTTTGAAAAATGAAAATGTACATGTGGAGGTAATATGATGAAAGAACTAGTTATACCTGCTTTACTAGAAACTATATACATGGTATCAGTATCAACTGTTTTCTCTATCTTACTAGGCTTCCCCTTAGGTGTGCTTTTAGTAATCACTGAAAAGGGTGGCATCTTGGAAAAACCAATGTTTAACAGGATATTAGGCGGAATAATAAATGTTTTAAGGTCCATTCCATTTATCATACTGATGATTATAGTATTCCCAATATCAAAATTATTGGTTGGAAAAACCATAGGTACAACAGCAACCATAGTACCACTTTCAATAGCTGCAGCCCCCTTTGTAGCAAGGGTTATGGAAGGAAGCCTTAAAGAGACTTCAAAGGGCGTCATTGAATCAAGCCTTTCAATGGGCGCTACAGTTCCACAAATCGTATTCAAGGTATTATTGCCAGAATCACTGCCATCAATTGTTTCTGGCATTACCCTTACCATAATTAATCTAATAGGATATTCAGCCATGGCTGGAGCAATAGGAGGAGGTGGTTTGGGCAACTTAGCTATCCGCTTTGGGCTATACAGCCGCAAGACAGATTTAATGATAGTATCAATTTTATTAATTATCCTTTTAGTCGAAGGAATTCAATTCCTAGGAAATAAAATTTCAAAATCGATAAACAAAAAATAAAGGAGGAATAGAAATGAAAAAAACATTATCTATTGTACTAATTTTAGTATTGGTATTACTGGTTTCTGGATGCACATCAAAAGAAGGAGATTTGGAAAAGATTAAAATTGGAGTTTCTCCAGAGCCACATGCAAAACTTGTAGAATTGGTAGCAGATGATTTGAAAAAAGAAGGCATTGAAGTTGAAACAGTAATTTTTACTGACTACATGACACCTAATAGAGCCCTTGATAGTGGCGAAATAGACGCTAACTTTTTCCAACATGAGCCATATTTAAATAATCAAATCAAAGAAGAAGGCTTAAATCTAGTTTCCATCGGCAAAGTCCATATAGAGCCAATGGCTTTATATTCAAATAAATACAAATCTATTGATGAATTGCCTAATGGTGCAACAATTGGAATCCCAAATGATACAGTCAATGGTGGAAGAGCCCTTCTGCTTCTAGAAGCTAATGGATTAATTAAACTGAAAGATGGAGTTGGAGTAAATGCTACAGAATTAGATGTTGTGGAAAATCCAAAAAATCTTAAATTTAAAGCCCTTGAAGCAGCTATTTTACCTATAACTTTAGACGATGTAGATGGTGCTATTATCAACGGGAATTATGCTTTAGAATCTGGCTTAAATCCTGTTAAGGATGGGCTTATTATAGAAAGTGGTGAATCGCCATATGCTAATATCGTAGTTGTAAGAAAAGGTGAAGAAAACCAAGAGAAATTCCAAAAATTGTTAAATGTATTACAATCAGAAAAAGTTAAAAAATATATAGAAGAGACTTATGATGGAGCTGTAATACCAGCATT
>DATCJO010000152.1:0-15533 GCA_036562765.1 Tissierellaceae bacterium
GACTTGCTTGTTAATGAACTAAAGGGGGAGAGTTCCGAAAAAAAGAAAGTAGTTATGGAGACGCGGTTGATTATAAGGGATTCATGCAGAAGCAGAAAAGGGGATTATTAATTCTTGCTGTTTATGAAAGCGGTATCAGAAGAAAATTATAAATAAGGTAAAATTATAATAAATTGTAGATTTTTTACTTAATAATTTTATTTTTAAAAGTGTATTGACAAGTAGAAAAAGTTGTGATATCTTTTATCTTAGAAAAAATTGTTTGTTGAGATGAGAGAAAGAAATGTTTTAAACCGGTTTCAAAAATCAACTCATAGAGATTAAGCAATAAAATCTGGTGGAAACGTTGGGAGAATTTCTTTTCTTGTTACTATTCAAAAGAGGTGATTTTTAGTTCTTTAAAAGCCAAGGTTAATCTCTTAATTAATATATTTGCTATATTTGCATGTCATGCAATTTGTTAAGTTAGAAAGCAATAAAATTAATGGGCAGATGAATTTATATAGATTTAGTGGAGGAAGACGATGATGAAAAAATGTTTTAAAATAATCGGTATTTTTCTAACTATGTTTATTCTGACTGACATAGTTACTTCATTATTATCAAGTAGTAAAGCGGCCGAGGGTGTTAACAATGTGGTTTATAAGAGTAGTGAAATAGAGAATGGTATATCAGTAAAAAGAAACAGGTATGATGATTATATTAAGAAATACGAAAATATAGAGCAACCGGACGATGAAATAGTTATTGAGGCTAGAGAATTTAAGAGGGCTGAACCTGAGGTGGAGATAATAGAAAATTATGAAGGAATGAGCGGTAGTTCGGTTTTGACAAAAGATGAAGGATTTATTGAGTGGACTTTTAATGTTGAAAGGCCGGGGCTTTATAATGTAAAGGTTGTTTATTATCCTATTGAAGGTAAAGGTACTGATATAGAGCGAGAAGTTTGGATAAATGGAGAACTTCCCTTTTTCGAAGCCAAGTATATTACTTTCGGACGGATATGGAAGGATGCTGAGAATATTACACAAGATAGTAGGGGGAATGATATAAGGCCTAGACAAATAGAAAGCCCAGGATGGGTAGAAACTTTTATAAAAGGTTATACAAGTTATTATCAAGAACCATATAAGTTTTATTTTAAAGAAGGAGAAAATACTATTAGGTTTGTTTCCGTAAAAGAACCAATGATTATAAGGAGTATCATTATAACACAAGCAGAAGAAATTCCTACTTATGAGCAAGTGAAAGAGATATATAAAGAAAAGGGATATGTCGAATCTCGAGGGCAATTCATTAAGATTCAAGGGGAAAAAGCGAGCTATAAATCTGATCCGACGTTGTATCCTATATATGACAGGTCTTCGCCACTTACTGAGCCATATCATTCTTCTAAAATTAGGTTAAATACGATAGGCGGATATAGATGGAGTTTATTGGGACAATGGATTGCGTGGGAGTTTGAGGTACCAGAGACAGGGCTTTATAAAATTGCTATTAAATCTAGACAAAATATAGCCCATGGACTTTTTACAACGAGAAGTTTACTAATTGATGGGAAGGTACCTTTTAAAGAAGTAGAAAATATAAAGTTTAATTATGGAAATGATTGGGAAATGAAAGAATTGCAAAATGAGAAAGGAGAACCGTTCTTATTTTATCTTGAAAAAGGGAAACATGAAATTAGACTTGAAGTAGCTTTAGGAGATTTAGCAGAGATTTTGAGGATTGCAGAAAATAGTGTTTATCAATTAAATGCTGCTTATAGAAGAATGCTAATGATTTTAGGAGCTTCTCCTGATCCATATAGAGACTATCAATTAGAGCGTGAGGTGCCTGATGCTATAGAGATATTAAAACAGCAAAGTGAAGTAATGAAATATCTTTCTCAAAGATTGCAAGATTATACAGGTCAAAGAGGTTCATATATTGCGTTGCTAGATAGATTGGCTTATCAACTTGAAGATTTAGCAAAACATCCGGAGACTATTCCAACTAGATGGAGTGATTTTAAAACAAACATTGGTGCTTTAGGTACGTGGATTTTGTCAGTAAAGGAACAACCTTTAGAAATTGATTATATTATAATAGCTTCTCCTGACCAGGAGATGCCACGAGCTGAGGCTAATTTTATAGAAAAGCTTGTTCATGAAGTTAGAGCTTTTGCAGCTACTTTTTATGAAGACTATAGTAGTATTGGTGAGGTTTACGGTGATGCAATCACTGTGTGGACACACTCTGGACGAGATCAAGCGCAAATTTTAAAGCAAATGATAGATGATACATTTACTCCTAAAACAGGTATTCGAGTTAATTTAAAAGTAGTTCCTGCAGGTGTGTTATTACCTGCTACAGTAGCAGGAAGAGGGCCAGATATCGCAATGCAGGTAGGAATAGAAGAACCTATCAACTATGCAATCCGTGGTGCTGTAGTTAATTTAGTAGAATTTGCCGATTTTGAAGAGGTTTCTAAACGTTTTCATCCTAGTGCTTTAACTCCATATCAATTTAATGGGGGAGTTTATGCTTTACCAGAAACTCAGGATTTTCCAATGTTGTTCTATCGAATAGATATTTTGGAGGAACTGGGAATTAATCCTCCTCAAACATGGGATGATTTCTATAGGATTTTACCAGAAATTCAAAAAAACAATATGGAAGTCGGAATACCCACTCAACCTACAGGGTTGCCTACTTATGCTATGTTTTTATACCAAATGGGAGGAACAATTTATGACGAGGAGGGGAAATCTTGTCGATTAGATGAGGAAATAGCAATTGAGGCGTTTCGTAAGTGGGTTTTGTTATATGTAAATTATAAGTTACCACTTGAGTATGATTTTGCGAATCGCTTTAGAACTGGTGAAATGCCAATAGGAATAGCGAACTATCAATTATATAATCAGTTAGCAGTTTTTGCCCCTGAGATTAGAGGATTGTGGGCATTTATTCCGGTTCCTGGTACTGTAAAATCGGATGGTACAATCGATCGGTCTGTTGCGGCTAGTGGTTTGGGTTGCATGATGATGAAAACATGTAAAAATAAAGAAGCAGCATGGGAGTTTATGAAATGGTGGACGAGTGCAGAGATACAGGAGCGTTTTGGACGTGAAATGGAAAGCTTATTGGGGACAGCAGCAAGGTATGGTACTGCTAATTTAGAAGCTATGAGTAGATTGCCATGGACAACTAATGACTATAAAAATCTGAGTACACAATGGGAATGGGTAAAAGGGATTCCGCAAATACCAGGAGCTTATTTTACTCCGCGACATGTAGATAACGCTTTTAGAAAGGTTGTATATCAGGGTGAAGATATTAGAGAGACTCTTCTTGACTATGTAAGAGTTATTAATGATGAAATTGCCAAAAAGAGAAAAGAGTTTGGGCTGGAATAAAATTTAAAAATATTAGGTACATGAAATTGAAAATTTAAGTGAAAAGTGGGAGAGGTTTCAATGTATACCACAAAAATAATATTTAAAGTAAAAACAGCTTCTTATGGTTTCAATTTAAACATAAAAATAAAGAAGTTATTAAATGAAATATATAAGAATAGAGTTTCGTACTATTTTATCGCTCCGTTTGGAATTATATTTTTTGTATTTACAGTATTACCTGTGCTTGTGTCAATTGGGTATAGTTTTACATATTATAACATTTTAGAGCCTCCGAAATGGGTTGGATGGCAAAATTATATAAATCTTTTTCTTGCTGATGAGATATTTTTAATAGCTGTAAAAAATACCTTTTTGTTTGCTGCCATTACAGGTCCGATTAGCTATTTTGCAGCTCTTATGTTTGCATGGTTTATTAATGAACTTCCTCCAAAGATAAGAGCTATATTGGTTGTAGTTTTTTATGCACCTGCTATTTCGGGACAGGTATCTACAATTTGGAGGGTAATTTTTAGCGGGGATTTTTATGGTTATGCTAATGGTGTATTAATAAGGTTGGGATTTATTAAAGAGCCTATACAGTGGCTTACAAATCCCGATTATATGATGTCAGTTGTTATAATTGCTGTTTTATGGATGAGTTTAGGTACAGGATTTTTAGCATTTGTAGCTGGATTTCAAACTATTAATAATGAGCTTTATGAAGCAGGATATATTGATGGTATAAAAAATAGGTGGCAAGAATTGTGGTATATTACGTTGCCTTCTATGAGGCCACAATTACTATTTGGTGCGGTAATGTCTATAACAAGTTCTTTTGCTGTACATGAAGCTATTGTACCATTAGTAGGATTTCCAAGTACAGATTATGCTGCTCACACGGTAGTGTCTCACTTGGTTGATTATGGTAGTATAAGGTTTGAAATGGGATATGCCTGTGCCATAGCAACTATTTTGTTCATAACTATGGTCGGTTGTAATCAGTTGGTTCAAAGATTAATTAGAAAGGTAGGTAATTAGGTAATGGCAAAAATTAAAAGAAGAAAACCTAACCGCTCAATCGAGGGAGATATTTGTAATATTATAATATTGATAATATTTGGTGCTTTTATGGTTTTGCCGCTTGTTTACGCAGTTAGCAATGCTTTTAAGCCCATGGATGAGTTGTTTATATTTCCTCCTCGATTTTTTGTCAGAAATCCAACATTAAAAAATTTTAAAGATTTGTTTGTATTAATGAGTCAGTCATGGGTACCATTTTCTAGATATATTTTTAATACTGTTTTTATTACAGTAGTAGGTACTGTAGGTCATGTATTGATTGCTTCATTGGCAGCTTTTGCTTTAGCTAAGCATAGATTTCCTGGCCAAAGAATATTTTTCAAAATGGTTGTGTTATCACTTATGTTTTCTGGCCATGTTACAGCAATACCTAATTATTTAACAATGTCCAAATTGGGGTGGATAGATACATATTGGTCAATTATTATTCCTGCATTTGCTTCCTCTTTGGGTTTATTTCTAATGAAACAATTTATGGAGCAAATTCCCAATTCAATTTTAGAATCAGCAAGAATAGATGGTGCTTCAGAATTTCGAATCTTTTGGAATATTGTTATGCCCGCTGTAAAGCCTGCATGGTTAACACTTGTTATACTATCTGTTCAGTCACTATGGAATACTCAGGGAGGTAATTTTATATACAGTGAAGAATTGAAGACTTTACCATATGCTTTGCAGCAAATATTAGCTGCTGGTATTGCTAGAGCAGGTGTTGGAGCTGCAGTGGGAGTTATCATGATGATTGTGCCAATTACAACTTTTATTATTACGCAGAGCAATGTAATAGAAACTATGACGACATCGGGGATAAAAGAATGATGGGAAAATGGGGGAATTAAGATTGGTACGAAGAATTGTGACTAGTTTATTAATAGTCCTATTGTTGTCATTTTCAATCTCTGAAAAAGTAACGGCATTTGAACCATATAACAGCTATACATATAATTATTGGCTTGAACCTGTACCGGCTCCTTTGCCTTATGTGTTATTAAAAATAATAGATGGTGAAAAGTTAGGTATTGGGGAATTCAAAAGTCCAGCTGATGTTTTTGTTGATAATAAGGGTACAATTTATGTAGTTGATTCAGGGAATAATCGTCTTGTGTGTATAAGAGAAGAGAAAGTAACCAAGGTTATTAATCAATTTGAACATAATGGTAAAATTGATACTTTTAACAATCCTCAGGGCTTATATGTAAGCAAAGAAGGGCATATTTTTGTAGCTGATACAAATAATTCAAGAATAGTCGAATTGGATAATAATGGAAGTTTCAGAAGAGAAATTGGAATTCCTGAAACTGATCTACTTCCCAAAGACCAACCTTATAGGCCATTAAAAGTTGTGGTTGACCAGGCAGGGCGAATTTATATTATTGCTGCAGGGGTAAATAGAGGACTAATTGAATTGGATAATGAAGGAAATTTTCGAGGATTTATGGGTGCTCCACGTGTTACGCCTAACCCTATAGAATATTTATGGAAAATGATTTCCACTAGAGAACAAAGAGAAAGAATGGAACTTTTTGTTCCTACTGAATACAGTAATATTTGCTTAGATGAAGAAGGATTTATCTATGCCTGTAGTAGTTATATGAGTAGTAGAGATATTAGTAGAGGTGCAAATCCTGTAGTGAGATTAAATCCTACAGGGATTGATATTCTAAGGAGATACGGTTATGGACCTCCTATAGGAGATTATATAAGTGGAAGATTCGAGATGTCGTCAAGACTAGTTGATATAGCTGTTAGTCAAAATGGTTTTTACAGCGTTTTAGACCAAGAAAGAGGACGTATATTTACTTACGATTTTGATGGTAATTTGCTTTATGTGTTTGGCTGCAAGGGGGAACAGGATGGTAGTTTTAGTCAGCCTGTTGCAATAGATTATCTTAATAACGATATAGTAATATTAGACCAAGAAAGGGGAACGCTGAATATATTCACAGAAACAGAGTATGGAAAACGAGTTAATAAAGCTGTAAATTTGCATTATAGTGGGAGGTATGAAGACGCAGAGGCTGTATGGACAGAATTATTGAAGTATAATGCTAATATGGACTTAGCATACATAGGTTTGGGGAAATCCTTATTACGGCAAAATCAATTTTACGAAGCTATGCAATATTTTAAGTTAGCAAATAGCAGGCATTATTATAATAAAGCATTTAAGTTATATCGTAGAGAAGTTGTAGGGGAAAGATTTGGTTTTATAATGTTAATGATTTTTGTTAGTATAGGGGTCCTTATTATAATAACAAAACTTAAAAGATATTTACCTATAAATGGGAAAGTGTTTAGTTCTGAGTGTATGAAAGGTCTAAAATATAGTTTTCATGTTATATTTCATCCATTTGATGGTTTTTGGGATTTAAAATATGAGAAAAGGGGAAACTTAAAAGCCGCCTTTGTACTATTAATTTTAGTGATTATAACATATATAGTTCAGCGGCAATATACAGGATTTTTGTTTAATTATAATGATTTAACCAAACTTAATGTCATGATGGAGATTATTAGCGTATTTTTACCGTTTGTATTGTGGTGTATTTCAAATTGGTGTGTAACTACGTTAGCGGATGGGGAAGGAAGTTTTAAGGACATTGTTATATCAACTTCATATGCATTAGCACCCATAATAATTATTAATATTCCTCTAGTTATATTGAGCAGAATTATTTCGTTAGAAGAAGGAGCTTTTTATTACTTTTTCTCTTATCTCTCTATAATATGGAGTATATGGCTTATTATAATTGGAACTATGACTACTCATCAATATTCTCTTAGAAAGACTTTAGTAGTCATACCTGTTATTATAATTGGGATGGGTATAATTGCGTTTATTGCGTTGCTTTTCTTTAACGTAATTCAGAGGATAATGGGTTTTGTATATACGGTATATAGGGAAATAGTATTTAGGACATAAAAATATAAGGGGCTGGTTGAATTGAGTAAAAAAATGATTTTTGTTGTTATTATAACTATAATAATCTTTATTGTTCAAAGTTCTATTTATGTAAATGCTGAAAATGCCGGACAAAGAATTGAGACATCTTCTCTTGAGAATGTTGTAGTAGGTACTATGGAAAAGATAGCTGAAAATGAGTATCTGGTACTGTATATTAATCCGGAAACTACTGAGATTGCAGTAAAAGTTAAAAGAAGTGGTGACTTTTGGTTCAGTAATCCACCGGATAGAGAACAAGATGCAATTGCATCAGGGTATAATAAGACTAGACTTAGTTCACAGTTGAGTATTACATATTATAATTTGGAAGGTCAAGAAAGGATAATGGATAACTACAATGATAGTATTGTTAAAAAACAGTTCGAACTTATTAAAATTCCTAATGGGATTAAAGTTAAGTATATTTTAGGAGAGATGGAAGAACAGGCTATTATTCCAGAAATTATAAGCGTTGAAAGGCTTGAACAATTTGCGCAGAAATTAAACGAAAATGAAAAAAGAAATCTTTTAAGAAGATATATGAGGATATCGCTTTCTGATGATGAAGAGAAGAATAAAGAACTTTTAGCACAATATCCTTCTTTAGAAAAACATGATTTATATGTACTAAGACCTAACTTGAGTCCATATATAATAGATCAACTTCAGAAACTTTTCGAGAAAATGGGATATACTAGTGAAGACTTGCAAAAAGATAATATGGAACATGGAACGGTACAGGACGAACAAGAGCAAGAGAGATTTAAATTATCTTTGGAATATAGACTTGAAGGAGAAAATCTGGTGGTCTCAGTACCCACTAAGGAAATAGAGTATAATGAAGATTTTCCAATTACACAGATAAGAGTACTAGAATTCTTTGGGGCTGCTAATCAGTCTGCAGAAGGGTATATTTTTGTTCCAGACGGGTCGGGAGCTTTAATTTATCTAAATAATGGGAAGTATCAGGCTGAAAGGTTTGTTTCCCAGGTTTATGGGAGAGATAATGCATTTGTACTTTCTCAACAGAAAATAAATGCATTTTCAGTTCATATGCCGGTATTCGGCATGAAGCAAAATGATAAAGCAATATTTGCCATAATTGAAGATGGTGAAGCTTTTGCAACAATTTATGCAGATATAAGTGGAAAAATAAATTCTTATAATTATGTTTATGCTGAATTTAATTCTTTACCAAGTGATTGGCTTTCTTTAGGGTCAATTTTAGGGGCAAATAAGTTAAGGTTATATCAACCGAGAATGTATGAGGGTAATTTTACTATACGTTATGCTTTCTTGTCAGGTGAAGAAGCAAATTATGTAGGAATGGCGAAATATTATCGGAATTATCTTATTGAAAAGGGGTATCTTGTAAAGAAAAATTTTAATGATAGTTTGCCGTTTTATTTAGAATTAATAGGAGCTGTTGAAAAAGTAAAAAGTGGATTTGGTATACCAGTTAAAGTACCAGAAGCTTTGACGACGTATGATCAAGCTATAGAAATTTTAGAAGAACTAAAAAATGCTGATATTAATAATATAAAATTAAGGTATGTAGGTTGGTTTAATGGGGGTGTTAATCATAGTGTACCCAATAAAATTCGACTTTTGAAAGAATTGGGGGGCGAAAAGGCATTTACTAGGCTTAATAACTATGTTAAAGAGAATCAAATTGAATTTTTTCCTGATGTAGCATTTGAATATACCTATGTTGATAAATTTTTTGATGGTTTTACCGTTAACAAACATGCTGTAAGGTTTTTAGATAGAAGAGTGGTTCGAGTGTATGAATATGATTTAGCTACAGGCAATCGGGATACTTCTAGATGGAAGTATATAGTAAGCCCTCGATATATTGGTGGTATTGTAAGCAATTTTCTTAGAAGTGCAAAAAAGTATAATTTTGAAGGTATTTCAACGAGGTATTTAGCTAAGGACGTTAATTCTGATTTTGCTGTAAATAGGCTTGTAGACAGACAACAAGCGAAAGAATTACTTATTCAACAGCTGGATAAGATAAAAAGAAATAATATCAATATTTTAGCTGATGGGGCTAATGCTTATGCTTTCCCATATATTACAGATATAATAAATGTACCTATGCATTCAAGTAAGTTTACAATTACCGACGAAGCAATACCTTTTTATCAAATTGTGGTAAGAGGGTATATTGAGTATGCGGGTGAACCTATAAATATGGCTCAAGGTGATTATAAAAAAGCCATGTTAAAGACTATAGAAACTGGTGGGGGCGTATATTATCAATGGATATATGGTGACAATGTTTTAACAAAAGATTCATTAGCAGAGGATCTGTATTCGGTACATTATAAAAATTGGTTAGAACAAGCTATATCCTTTTATAAAGAAGCTAGTCTTATTTTGAATGACGTTCAGGGACAATGTATAGCTGATCATCAAATAGTAGCAGAAAATGTATATCAGGTTACTTTTGATAATGGTAAAAGTATAATAGTTAATTATAATAAATTCCCTGTTTACATCAATGGGATAAAGATAGAAGGAGAAAATTATAAAGTAGTTAATAAAACGAAATGAGTTCCTCATTTATAGTGATTAGTTATTTTCGAGAGGAGGAGTTTAGATCATGTTTATTATTGAGCATAAAAAGCGTACAATGAGTTTGGCTGCTAGAAAAGCATTAGCAGGGTTTACATTTGTCCTTCCATTTTTAATAGGATTTATAGTATTTTTTGCAAAGCCTCTTGTCCAGTCAATTATATTTAGTTTCAGCAAATTAGAAATTACATCTACAGGTTATCAATTGTACAATGTAGGTTGGAACAATTATTACCAAATATTCTTTGTAGATCCAAATTTTAGACGTCAGTTGTTAGATGCGCTTTTGCAAATGGTTACTAATGTCCCTTTAATAGTTATATTTAGCTTTTTTGCAGCTAATCTTTTAAATCAAAAGTTTAAAGGAAGAGCAATTGCACGTTCTATATTTTTCATACCTGTAATTTTGTCAACGGGTATTATTAATGCAATTGATAGTTCGGATTTGATGATGGGTATTATGAGGGAGACGTTACCGCAAGAACTGACTGAAGGAGCGGTTGGGAATATAATGGGTCAAGCTTTTGAATTAAGAGAGCTACTTTATCAGACTAAAATAGATCCGGGAGTTATAGATTTTATTGTTGGTGCAGTAGATCGAATTTATCAAATTGTTTCTTCTTCTGGGGTCCAAATATTAATCTTTTTAGCTGGTCTTCAGTCTATACCGCCGTCACTATTTGAAGCTTCTAATATTGAAGGGGCTACTGGGTGGGAAAATTTTTGGAAAATTACTTTCCCAATGACTACGCCCCTGATACTAGTAAATACCGTATATACAATTATTGATTCATTTACTAATTCAGCAAATCCAGTAATGGATAATATCAGAAATACTGCTTTTATACGTTCAGAATTTGGCATGAGTGTCGCAATGGCGTGGAGCTACTTCGTTATGATAATTATTATATTAGCTGTCATTACTATAGTATTTTCACGACATGTGTTTTATCACGAATAATATTAAGGAGTGAAATTGATGAAAAGGGTTGTTTTAACTTTGACTTCTCAACGGGTATATGTTTCTCTTATAAAAGATATAAAAGAGAATATTGTGGCGAAAAAACAGATTATATTATCTAAAATTGCTCGTATTAGTTGGTCAATTGTAAGGGCTGTACTGGTAATAGGGATATGTTTCATCATTTTACAACCCTGGATTTCTAAATTTTGTATTTCTATAATGGATGAGCGAGATATATATGATATTACGGTAAGGTATGTGCCTAAGCATTTTACTTTGAATAATTATAAGATGGCATGGGAAGGAATGGAATATCCAAGAGCGTTGTTTAATTCATTAAAATTATCATTGATGTGTGGTATTTTACAGCTTATTTCTTGTACAATAATAGCATATGGGTTTGCTAGGTTTAATTTTCCTTTTAAAAATTTTATTTTCGGATTAGTAATCTTGACTTTATTGGTACCACACCAGACTATTATGATTCCCTTGTTTTTACATTTTAGATTTTTCGATGTATTTGGAATTGTTTCTTTGATAAAGGGAGAATCTATCAGTTTACTTGATAGCTACTGGCCATTTATTCTTATGTCAATGACGGGTATGGGACTAAGAAATGGCTTGTATATATACGTGTTAAGACAACACTTTAGAGGCATGCCTAAAGATCTAGAAGATGCGGCTTATGTAGATGGTTCTGGTTTTTTTAGAACTTTTTTAACAATTATGTTGCCAAGCGCTGTTCCGATGATGGTAACAGTTTTTCTCTTCTCGTTTGTTTGGCAATGGACAGATACTTTTTATACCACTCTCTTTTTGAGAGAACTAAAAGTATTACCAAATGCTTTAAGTTCTTTAGCTCAAAATCTAAGTGCGCAATACTTTGATACAGGATTGGGACAAATGAACTTTATAAGTCCAGGTTTTTATTCGCTAATTAATAATACAGGAAGTATATTGGTAATATTGCCGCTCTTGTTGGTCTACTTGTTTGGGCAAAAGTATTTTGTTCAAAGTATCGAAAGATCGGGTCTTGTTGGGTAAAAAATAGTATGAATTAAGTATTACTTTACTTTCTCTGCCAGCATTTTGATATGTATTTTAAAATGTGTAACTGAAAATTTATATTTATCAAGGTCAGGAGGTGAATATTATGTAGTATGAATTGATTGATAGAAAAGGGAGGATGAGTATTACTCTCTATATAGAAAATGTATTAATATATGGCAGGGAAGTAAATGAAAAAAGAGAAATAAAAGGGGGAATAAAAATGAATAGATATTTAAAGTTAATAGGGATTTCTCTTATAATTATACTTTTAGTAACCAGCTTTTTAGGATGTGCAAAAAAGCCAGCTAGTGATGTAAGTGAAAAGAATAACCAGACGCAGGAACCCAATGGAGAACAACAAACTAGTGAAGAAGTAAAGAAAGAGGAGCCACCTAAGGAGGAAGAACCTGATTATGATTTTGGAGGCAGAGTAATACGTTCTGTTGCTTATTGGAACCGAAAACCCGAAGAGGGGGCAAGTGAAATAGGTGATAAACTTTTAGCTAGAGTAGCAGAGTTAGAGAAGAAATGGAATTTTAAGTTTGAATGGATAGAAGTCCCTCATGGAGAATATGTTGAAACACTTACGGCTTCAACATTGGCGGGAGATCCAGTTGCTGAGCTTGCTTATATTTGGAGTCATTACTTTTTGCCTGGTTTTGTAACAAGTGGAATTGCTTATCCTGTCAGTGATTTAGGAGTATTCGATTTTTCTGAAAGTAAATGGGATCCATCGAAAGTAGAAGTAGGAACATTTGCAGGCAAACAATATAATGTTGAGGCAGGTAGAGGTTGGCCGCGTTCAATTGTCATATGGAATAAGACTCTCTTTGAGAGAGAAGGATTGCCGAACTTGTATGAGCTTGAGAAAAATGGAGAATGGACATGGGAGAAATTACTGGAGATTGCCAAACAAGCTACTAAAGATTTAGATGGAGATGGGCAAATTGACCAATGGGGCATTACAGGGAGTCAAATTGTTTATAACTTTATTTATTCAAATGGAGCGGAAGTAGTAAGAAAAACGGCTGATGGAATTGAATTTGCTTTAAATGATCCTAAAGCATATGAGGCTCTTGAGTTCTATCAAAAGGTTAATGCTGCAAATGTTATAAGACCCTGGATGGAAGGAGATAACTGGGATACTTATGCTACTACTTTCAGAGATGGGCAGGTTGCCATGTGTATTGCTGAATTTTGGGTTGTCGATTCTTACTTAAGCGATGGCAAAATGAAAGATGAATATGGTATTATATACTTTCCTAAAGGTCCACAAGCTACAGAATATGTTTCTTACGGTTATGAAGAAACAATTGATATTATGCTAGGTACAGTCAAGAATCCAAAAGATGTTGCAATAATCTGGGATGCAATCACAGATGTTTATCTAGAAGAAGAAACTCCAGGATATTGGAGAGACTTTTTTGAGCAAAAAGTTAATGATACTGAATCGATGCAGGTTATAGAAACTATATTAAATAAAGGTCTAAATAAAATAAATTTACACAGAGGATTCCCTGATCTTGTAGGAGTGCTAGACGGGGCAATAGGAGAAATAACTTCCGGTACCAAGACTCCGCAAGCTGCTATTGAGGCTATCGAACAACAAGCTAAGAAGATAATTGAAGATGCTTTAAAAGGTGGATCATCTCAGAATAGTAACTAAATTTTTAGTATTGTATTATTTTAGAAAATGAGCATATAAAGTGTATAATTATGGGAGGATGCGGTAATAAAATGCTCGAAATCTAAAACAATGATTATCAGCATCCTCCCATAGGATATATTTTAATTATTTTATAAGAATAAAGTTATTTTATGAGTTAGGCTTTGTCCAGTTTACAGTGAAGAAGGGAGGGTATAGTTATACAAAAGTATATAGTTGTCATTTTTATCTTTATATGCATTTTACATTTTACAAGTTGCACTCATGATTTAAAGGAAAACGTGAGTGATAAAATTGAACAAAATAAAGTTAATGAACAAAATGAGAAAGAAAATGAAAATATCCAACAAACTGATGAACAAAATACAATGCAACAAATAGAGGAGGGATCTATTGTGAAGAAAAAAATTACATCATTTAAGCCAGGTGAAGTGTGGCTGGATGTTGATGGTGTACCTATACAGGCACATGGTGGTGGAATTTTATATAAGGACGGGGTTTATTATTGGTATGGTGAAAACAGAACTGGAGGAGGGCCTCGAGCGGTAGGTATATCATGCTATTCTTCAACAGATTTATATAATTGGAAGCATGAGGGTGTAGTGTTAACGCGAGTTCTTGATGATCCTAATCATGATTTGGCTGTTGGCAAAGTGCTTGAAAGACCAAAGGTTATTTATAATGAAAAAACTGGGAAATACGTGATGTGGATGCATATAGACTCTCCCGACTATTCTTATGCTCGAGCAGGTGTTGCTGTGAGTGATAAACCTACTGGTCCGTTTGAATATATTGGTAGCTACAGACCAGTAGGTGCCATGAGCAGAGATATGACAGTATTTAAAGATGACGATGGCAAGGCATATTTAATTTTTTCTTCAGAGAATAATAGCACTATGTATGTGGCTCTATTGACAGAGGACTATTTAAAACCCGAGGGCACATATACCCGAAATTTTGAAAATCGATGGAGGGAAGCTCCTGCAATCTTTAAACACGATGGAAAGTATTATTTAATTACTTCAGGATGTACTGGATGGGATCCTAATGAAGCTGAATATGCAGTTGCAGATTCTCCGCTGGGCCCTTGGAAAGTTATGGGAAATCCATGTAAGGGAGAAAATGCTGATAAGACCTTTTTTTCTCAAAGTACCTATGTTTTACCAGTTGCTGATAAGCCTGGTGCATATATATTCATGGCCGATAGATGGAAAAAGAATAATTTAGGGGACTCAAGATATATCTGGTTGCCAATATTTATAGAAAACGGTAATTTAAGTATATTTTGGATGGATGAATGGGACTTATCCATATTTGATAAAAATACCAAAAAATAAACAAAGAAAATTGGTAATGTTTGGGGGTAGTAGATTGTTATGCACGTCAAATCAAAACAGGTTTCACTGGATAAGATGGGGCTAAAGATAGATGGCCAATATACAATTTTATTATGTGCTTCTCTTTTTTACTTTCGTATACCTGAGGGATTATGGCGGGACAGGATGAAGAAGATTCGTTTTGCTGGTTATAATTGTATTGATGTATATTTTCCGTGGAACTATCATGAAATAAAAAAAGATACATGGTTATTTTCTGGTCAACGAGATGTGGATAGATTTTTAACAATGGCAGAGGAAGAAGGGCTTTATGTTGTGGCTCGGCCTGGTCCATACATATGTTCAGAATGGGATGGTGGGGGATTACCGGCGTATTTATTTGCGGAGAAAAATATAAAAATCCGCGATAATGACCAGCGGTATCTTTCATATGTTAGCAAGTGGTATGATCATATTTTGCCCATTATTGCTAAGCATCAAGTAACAAGGGGAGGTTCGGTTGTTTTAGTTCAGCTAGAAAATGAATTGGACT
>DATCJO010000187.1:0-1631 GCA_036562765.1 Tissierellaceae bacterium
TAAGGCTTGATTTCGATATTCAATCGGAGTTAAGCCTTTAGTTTTTAATTGATATCTTTCGTTGTTATAGAAATAAATGTATTTATGTATAGCTTCTTCTAACTCTTTGAAACTATTGAATTTAGTAATATAATACATCTCACTTTTGATTGTACCCCAGAACCCCTCCATAGGACCATTATCAATACATCTACTAACTCGCGACATACTTTGCGTTGCTCCCATTAACTCAAGTATCTTTCTAAATGCTGGACTTGTATATTGATAACCCCTATCACTATGAACAAGTGGTTTAGCTAAAGGATTATGTTTTATCGCTTCATCGAAGGTTCGAAAGACTAACTCATTGTTGTTACTTCTACCTACTTTGTAAGAAACAATACTCTTGTCATATAAGTCAATTATCGCACTTAAATATAGTTTTACTGAACTTCCCATTATTCTAAATTCTGTCACATCAGTAAGCCATTTTTGCTTAGGTGCTTCTGCCTTGAATTCTCTGTTTAAGACATTCTCTGCCTTTATTTCTGGTGTAGTTCTTTTATAGGTATTTCGCTTCCTTCTTATAACTGATGATACCCCTAATTTCCTCATAAGCCTTCTAATTTTCTTTTTATTGTAATTCGTTTGACATAATCTATTAATCCATATCGTCATTCTACGATAACCTAAAATGCCTTTTAAGTCCCGATGAAACTCTAAAATAATCTGAGATAATTCTTGATCTAGTATCTCTTTATCTGTTTCCTTTCGATTTAGCCATTTATAATATGAACTGCGATTTAACTTTAATATCTCACACATCACTTGTATTGGATATCCCTTAGTCTCGTGTAATTCCTTTATCACTAAGTACTTTACTTCTTGCCTTGTTTTGCTGAAATCACTCTCCTTTCTAACTCCTGGAATTTTTTTAATACTTCATTCTCCATCTCTAAACGTCTATTTCTAACTTCTAATAACTCTATCTGACGCTTTAACTTCTCAGATTCACTTAACTCATGTTCTTCTTTCTTTCTTCCTCTCCTGTCTCTTAACCCTTCTTCTCCTTCTTCCTCATACTTCTTTATCCATTGATATACTTGACTATAAGATAGATTGTAATGTTCTGCTGCTAATTTATATTCTCGATTGTTCGCTAAACAATATCTCACTACCTCTAATCTTTCTTCATAAGTCGTTTTTCTTGATTTAGCCATATAGACATCTCCTTTTGGATTATAATCTTTAATTTCTATATGACTATTATACTTCTTTATCCAAGTATGTAAAATTGAATGATTAATTATCCCATATTTAATCGAAATATCTACTATTGATCCTTTCCCATCTAAGTAATCCTGTATTGCCTGTATTTTAAGTTCCTTTGAGTATGACTTGTTCCTAGGCTTTTCTTCAAACACGCTTTCTCCAAAATTCTTATAAAACATAATTAATCTCCTAATATGGTTAACGTGATAACCATATTCATCTGCTAATTCTCTTACGCTCTTATTTCCCTCTATATATTCTTGAACTATTCTTAACTTCATTTCTTTACTTAACTTAGCTTTTCTTCCCAAATGAAAAGATCCCCTTTCTGTAGATAGTACAGTTTATTTTTTTGTACTGTCTACTTTAAGGGGATCATA
>DATCJO010000194.1:0-2739 GCA_036562765.1 Tissierellaceae bacterium
AGTACAATAGAACTCAATATATACATCATCGTTATCTAAACGATATTTTCTTATTTGCTTTACTTTTTTTAGTTCATAAATTTTATCATAGGTTTCGTTCTGAATACATTGATTCAAAAAATCTAGGTTATCCTTTACTAACTTCATGATTTCTAATTTTTCTTTATACCAATAAAATCTTATAAGTATTCTTATAAGTATTAATATAAATAGCAATACAATAGTAAAAATAAAAACTCTGGAAAAAAGTTTATATACTATTTTTTTCATTCCAACACCTCCTTAAAAATATAAAAGCGTTTACTACAATTATTGTATAGTATACCAAATTTTTCTTTTTGGATCAAATCCAATTTTTTGCATAAAATTCCCTCTAGCTAGCATTAGATAACCACAATTCAATTTATCGATACTATTTTTTGCTTTTCTACTTTTGAACTTTCTTTCTGCCACTTTAAATATTCAACCATATACAAGTATTTCTTGCCAAACAGCCATTCTTCATTCTGTTCCATGAGCAATGCTCCAATTAGACGTATAGCTAACTCCTGATTAGAAAATATCTTTATTACCCTCTCACGTCGCCGTATATCTTCATTAGGCCGCTCTATACCGTTTGTTGTTCAAAGCTTCCTCCTATACCTTTCAGGAAGTCCTAAGGTGGTTAAATTAAAGTTGTGCTTGGTATATAATAAAATCATAAAAATGAGTTAGTAATTATGGATAAAAATTCATATTATGAAACAGTTAAAAATATGGCTATTGAAAGAGTTTTGAATCAATATAGTTCTGATTCTGATCCCTCATGTCCTGCCCTTAAAAAATTGCTTGAAGATTTGCTCGATTGGTTTATGTTATCTGAACGCCAAATATATCTCTTAAATACCGAAAACGACAAAGGAAATGGTTTCTACAATAGAAAACTTGCTACACCTATGGGTAACCTGGATATCTCTGTCCCAAGAACTCGTACTGGTGATTTCAGACCTTATATCCTTCCTGAACCGTATAAAAGAGTCGATAACTCATATACTGATTTCCTTATGTCTCTTGTTGTCAATGGTTATTCAGAATCTTCTCTTTTAAATACCCTTAAAAATCTCAATCTTCCTTATTCTGATGATGAACTCGACAAAATCAAAAATGACCTGAAAAATGAATTAGATCTTTTTAAACAGCGGGAACTACCTGAATCAGCAATTTGCATTGCTCATCGATGCCTATCACTGTGAAGTAAAAGATAGTTCAAAAGTTAAGAAAGCAGCGTGTTATATGGCCTCTATACATTCTTCGGTAAAGAAAATAGGGCTGATTGGAACAAGGTTTTTGAAGATCTAATAAATCGAGGCCTCAAGCGAGTTTTAGTGGTTATAAGCAATGATTCCCCAGGCATTGTTGAGACTGTCAAGGCTGTATATCCATATGCTAACCATCAGCTATGTTTTGTGCATCTTCAGAGAAATGTTCGTAAATATATGACTAAAACAGATGCTTCAGAGTTTAATAAAGACCTTGCTAAAATAAAGTTTGCTTCATCTTTTGATGAGGCTGTACAAAAATTTTATGACCTTTGTGCTAGATTTAAGAATAAATATGGCCGATATATGAGTATTATCATGGGAAAGGCAGAGCATTATATGGTCTTCACTAAATATCCAGAACCGTTAAGAAAGCATATTTATACTACTAACAGCGTAGAAAGCGTTAACAGCCTTATTGAAAAAATTCGTATTAAATCAGGAGGTTATTTTAACTCTATTGAGGCATTAGAAATTAACATATATCTACAGCGAGAAAATTTAAGACAAACAAAGTGGAAAAAAGTGGTGCCATTGATAAATGCTCATGTTTATGAAATACAACAAATTTTCCAGTTACGTTACTTTAACCAGACACAAGATTCTTGACAACTCTCAAAGTACTTTATTTTTTCATCGATTTTATAGTCTTCTGATGTGTTTTTCTTTTTTCGGTTCTTTTTTACAACAGCATTTTTGTTAGTATTAAGCACGTTTTCTTTATGTGCCTTATCTTCTTTTAAGCAGTTATACTCTTTAATGCTGTTGTTAAAATTATTATTAACATCACTGTTATTATTAATATTACTGTTGTTATTAGTTACCTAATTTTTCCGTCCCCGTATTTTACCGTCCCCGTGTTCTTGGTCGTCGGTAGAAATGCCGATTTTATGTAGTTTTTCACCGTCACCTATCAAATTATTTTTTATTGCACCCGGTGAAAACGCTGCACAATACAGGTACAACAAAAAAGCCTGGAGCGCGAAGGGCAACCTCCGCGTTCCAGGCTTTTTCTCACAGTAGAACTAGAAGGCATAGAAATGTAACATCGATTTTCAAATTCGTTTTTAAATTGTTTTTTATGCTGAGATATATTTTAGCAACAAAGATCGATCTCCAAGCGAATATGACCGTTTTTAAGGGCATTTATGTAGCAAATCCCATCCCGGAGACGGAAAGCAACCTGATCAAGTGCAGTCACACCTGTTCTCGTGCTAACGGCTAAAAGCCCTTGATTAGATGAGCATTTTGTTAACGAGATACTACCTTATATACCCCCCTTCGCAATTTTGGCCATTCGGCTCATTAAACGGTACAAAGTAAATTAGGAATTAAAGAGGTTTACTTTCCTGAGGACCTTGGTTTCGGGATTCCTAATAAGCGTAAATACGAACCACGCGGTTAACACCGTACCCTTGCAGACGCTTGACATGCTTATAGC
>DATCJO010000199.1:0-4817 GCA_036562765.1 Tissierellaceae bacterium
GGAGTACTTGCAACAGGGCAAATATGGTTTAAGGTACCAAAGAGCATTAAAGTTACTTGGAGCGGAAAATTGAAAAAGGGAGTTATGGCTAAAGACATATCACTAAAGACAATTGGTACTATTGGACATGATGGTGCAACTTATATGGCAATAGAATATACGGGAGATACAATTAACAATTTAATAATGGATGAAAGATTAGCAATATGTAATATGGCAGTTGAAGCTGGTGCAAAAGCAGGTTTAATACCTTATGACTCAGTTACAAAAGAATATTTAAAGCAATTCAATATAGACGAGGATTATTCCTACATTAACCCAGATGAAAATGCCAAGTATGAAAAAGAACTTTATTTCAAGGCAGAAGAACTTGAACCACAAGTAGCATGTCCTCATGAAGTAGATAATGTTACAGATATTTCCAATGTAGAAGGCGTAAAAATTGACCAAGCCTATATTGGTTCATGTACAGGTGGTCGTTATAACGATTTAAAAGAAGCTGCAAAAATATTAGAAGGAAAAAAAGTGGCTAAGGGCGTTCGACTACTTATATCTCCTGCTTCAAAAGATGTATATGATAGATGTTTAAATGATGGAATACTTAAAATCTTATCAGATGCTGGTGCTGTAATTTTAGCTCCTAGTTGTGGTGCATGCTTAGGAGTTCATTCTGGTACATTAGCAGCTGGCGAAGTTTGCATATCATCAACTAATAGGAATTTCTTAGGGAGAATGGGCTCTAAGGATTCAAAAGTATATTTAGGTTCTCCATTGTCAGTTGCAACGTCTGCTATTACTGGGTATATTACTGATTGTCGCCAATTTGTCTAGGAGGGTTATTATGATAAGAGGAAAAGTATGGAAATATGGTGATAATATAAACACTGATATAATTTCACCACCAGCATATATGGAATTACCAATTAAGGAAGCAGCAAAATACGCAATGAGTCCTATAGATGAGAATTTTGCAAAAGAATTTAAAGAGGGGGATATACTAGTTGCTGGCAAAAATTTAGGATCAGGGTCTAGTAGAGAAACAGCTCCTTTAACGTTATATGAGCTTGGTGTAAGGACAATAGTTGCTCAAAGTTTTGCAAGGATATTTTATAGGAATGCAGTAAATATAGGAATATTAGCAATAGAATGTCCTGAAACAGACAGAATAGAAATGGGAGATATAATAGAAATAAACTATGAAAATGGGATAATAAACAATTTAACAAAGAATGAAAAGTATAAATGCGATAAAATACCTGACCATATAATGGCCATAATAAAGGAAGGCGGATTAATAAATTATATTGTGAAAAAACTTCAAAATAAATCTAGCTAAAACAATAGGGGGATATTTATCCCCCCCAAATGGATAAAGTAGAGAAAGTAGGGTTTTTTGCCAATTGTTGGAGTGGGATTAATTTAAATCCTGCTCCATTTTTCATATAACAGTATTTTTTATTATTAGTACTAATATATCTAGTTTTGGGCACACTTATCTTTATTTGAGAAAATTGCATTAGTTTATTTACTTTTAATTGTTGAGGTTATTAATTTGAGGGAAGTTCTGTTTTATTAATTGAAAAACTGATATTATATATAATGAAAGAAATTAATCTGTACTTTTGTATTTTATAAATAAATATTGGATGTGTCAATATATATAGAAACCTTGTATAGGGGGGGTAATTATGAAATATTCCATTGGAGAATTTGCTGAGATGATAGGGGTTACTACCGATACTTTAAGATTATATGAGAAATATAATATCATTAAGCCTTTAAGAGATGAAAATAACAATTATAGATATTATGACGACTTAGATGTTAGAAATATACTATGGAGTAGATGGTATAGAAGCCTTGATGTTCCATTGGAGGAAGTAGCAACTTTTGTTAATTCTCCAAATAAGGATGAAATTCTTAACAGGATTCAGAAAACGCAAGAGGATTTGAAAAAAGAAATAATGGAGAAAATGCTATTATTAAACAGAGTTAAGGAAATAGTTGATAACATAAAAGAGATTGATTCTCAGTTAAATAAGTGCAGTATAAAAAATACATCAGGTATCTATCGATTGAAACAAACATATATAAATACATTGATAGATGATGATAGGATAAAAAATGCAGTTGATGAATGGATGGAATTGCTTCCTTATGCCTTTTTCTCATTTAAAATTGACAAGGAAGATTTCTTCTCCAATAGTGAATGCTTAAAATATAATTGGGGTTTAGGCATCAAAGAATCAGATGTTAATAATTTAAAAGTAAAAATTTATGACTATATTGAATATATTCCTCCAAAAAAATGCGTTTCTTCAATTATATTATCACCCAATGACCAGTGTTTCGAAAGAAATCTATTTCAATTTATGATAGATTATATTAAAAGAAATAATTATTCAATTGAGGGAGATATATTTGGTAAAATCATCATTACAATAAAAGATGGTGAAGAAATGAAAACATATTTAGAAGTAAATATTCCTATTGAAAGATAAAATTTTCATAAATATAATTTGATATTTCACAAACTAATTGACCTTAGTGTTACACTAAGGTTTATATTATTTATAAGGATAACATTTTTAGTATAAATGACAGCAAAAATTTAGATTTAAGGGGGGCAAAAAAGTGAAGAAAAATGGTATTTTTAAAAGGACAGTTCTAGTATTTCTAAGTATTGTCTTGGTTTTATCAGTACTTAGTGGCTGTACAGGAAATAAGCAAGGTACTGAAACTTCTAATGTTTCTTTCAAACCAGGAACTTATACTGCAGAAGCTGACGGAAGAAATGGTGTTGTAAAGGTTGAAGTAACTTTTTCTGAAAATAAAATTGAAGATATCAAGATAGTAAGCCATATAGAAACACAAGGGCTAGGAGATACTGCAATGGATAAAGTAAAGGAAGAAATTTTATCCAATCAAACTTTAGCAGTGGATACAGTTACTGGAGCAACAGTTTCAAGCAATGCATTATTGCAGGCAGTAGAAGATTGTGTAAAACAAGCTGGAGGAGATGTTGACGCATTAAAGAAAAAGGAAGTCTCCAAAAAAACAAATGAAGGGAAAACTGAAAAGTTAGAAGCAGATGTCATAGTTATAGGAGCTGGAGCTTCTGGGGTATCAGCAGCAATTGCAGCAGCTGATGAAGGGGCAAAAGTAATCCTTATTGAAAAAACAAATGTTATTGGCGGTGCAAGTAATCTATCTTGGGCTGGCAAGTTTCTTAATGCTTCTGTAGCAGTTGAAAATGGAGTAGTTGCAGACTTAGAACAAATTATTAATGATTGGATACAAATGAATCACTGGAGAGTTGATGCTGCTGTATTAAGAGAATACATTACAAAATCTGGAGAAACTTATGACTGGCTAAAGGAAAGAGGTTATGAAACAACATTCATGAATTTTGGAGGACAACAATTCTATTTGTTGCCAGATTATTCAGTTCGTGAATCCCTTTTGAGAAAAATGTTAACAAATTCTGTTGAGAAAAATGGTGGGCAAGTACTTACAGAAACTACAGGAAAGAAGCTTATAACTAATGATAATGGAGATGTAGTAGGCGTAATCGCAGAAAAAAGTGATGGGACTACTTTGGAAATAAAAGGTAAGAGTGTGGTTATTGCTACAGGTGGTTATGCAGCAAATGCAGAAATGGTCAAAGAATATTTTGGTTTTGAAGGAATCAATGGAGGTTTGGGACAAAATGTTGGCGAAGGATTAAAAATGGCATGGGAAGTTGGAGCCAAAGTTCCAGATAATATTGGAGGTCAAATGCTGCATCAAACATTAGCTAGGGCAACTCAAGGATTGAGAAAAGTATATGAGCCATTTAAAGCTTCATATCCAGTAATGTTGACTTATTTGCCAACATTAATGAATGTAGGACCATCTGGTGCAAGATTTAGGGACGAAGCTGCTACTTTAAATGCAGTTGCAGCTGCAAATACCAGTGCATTTAATGGGCCTTTCCATTATGTAATAGTATCCAAAGCTCAACTAGATGCTCTAGAAAAAGAAGGAATGAAAGGAATTAAAGCACCAAGTTTGCCTGGAATGCCACCAGAATTTTATTTGGATTTTGCAGATCAAATGACATTAGACAATCCATGGAAAGATGTGTATAAAGTAATGGATACTATGGTTGAAAATGGTGATGGCTTTAAAGGAAATACTATAGAAGAATTGGCACAAAATGCAGGAATGGATGTTGAAACATTTGTTGAAGCGTTTAATAACTACGAAGAAGCATGTAAAACTGGAGTAGATACTGAATTTGGTAAAAATCCTCAATATTTAGTTCCTATGGGAAATGAAGGCCCATATTATGCAATAATAGCTGAAATTAACAACTTAGGGTCTGTTGGTGGATTAGTTGTAAATAAGAAATTCCAAGTTCTTGATGACGATAGAGTTCCTATTAAGGGGTTGTATGCTGTAGGTGCAGAGGCATTAGGCGTATTGTTTAGCGATACTTATATTGGCAATGGTGATGGAATAGGATTTGCATTTACTTCTGGTAGGTTAGGAGGAAAACAAGCAGCAAAATTTGCTTTAGGATTGAAATAGTTTGATTGTATGGGATTGGTATAATAAAGAATAGCAGCGAATTTATTCGCTGCTATTTTTCTATTAAAGGTTATCCACTATTTACTATTAGTTATTTACTGAACAAAATGGCATGCTACAAAATGGTTTTCCTTTATTTGCCTAAATACTGGAGTTTCTTTCCTGCATATATCCTTTCCAATTGAGCACCTTTCTACAAATCTGCATCCTGGCTTTGGATTAATTGGGCTTGGAACATCGCCTTC
>DATCJO010000200.1:0-71771 GCA_036562765.1 Tissierellaceae bacterium
AAACCTATATTTTAGCTAGGTTTATTTAAGTGCGCTTAAAAACCAATATACTAGTACCTATATGTAAAAATGCTCTTAAATATAGAATTGGAGCAGGATCAAAATTGATCCTACCCCAACAATTGACAAAGAGCCTAAAAAAATAGGTACAGAATTCTGTACCTATCCTAACACAGCAACTACTTCTTTCAATTTTTTCCTTATAGGAAGGCTGTATGGACACTTGCTTTCACATTGACCGCATTCTACACAATCCCTTGCCTTTTTCTCTAAAGCATTATATCTGGATATTGCCCATTCTTTAAGATTATACCTTGTATAATATCCTTCCAATAAAAATTGGAATGGTATATCTATGCCTTGAGGGCAAGGTAGGCAGTATCCACATCTTCTGCAAAATTCTGTACCAAGGGATTTGGCTTCTTCAAATATTATTTCTTTTTCTTCTTCAGTTAGCTCTCTCCTGTTGATGCCAACTTGGGCGTTTGCATTTACTTGTTCAATTGAATCCATCCCAGGAATCACTACTGAAATATTTGGATTATTTATTATATATCTTAAAGATAATTCAGCATTTTTTATAGCTCCGCCTGCTAAAGGCTTCATTACTATGACGCCTATATTCATGCTTTTTGCCTTTTCAAACAGCTCTTCAGCTTGACGCTCTACAGGATTATATGGACATTGTATTGTTGAAAACTCTCCTGTTTCTATGGCTTTAGAAAGTATTTCTGGATTATGGGATGTAATTCCTATTTCCCTTACAAGTCCCTTTTCCCTTGCTTCTTTTATAGCTTTTAATGCACCATTTTCACTTAAGATGAAATCTAATTCTTCAAAAGTTTTTACATTATGAAATTGATATAAATCAATATAGCTAGTCCTCAAATCATTTAGAGAAATTTCTAGTTCTTCTAAAATTCCTTCATAATCCCTCTTCATGGATTTAGTAGCTAGGTAAAATTTTTCTCTCCCAACTACTTCAAGTGCATGTCCTATCAAGCTTTCTGAAATAGTATATGCCCTTGCAGTATCTATAAAATTAATCCCATTTTCATATGCAGTACTTATTAGTTCCAGTGCTGTTTTTTCATCAACTCTTTGAATAGGTATTCCACCAAATCCAATTACAGATACTTCAAAATTAGTTCTTCCTAATATTCTTTTTTCCAAAGTAACCCTCCATTCTTTATAATACTCTAGCTTCTCCTTTATATACTCGTCCAGTAATGCAGTCAACTGTTACTAAGTCTCCATCCTTCAACACTGTAGTAGCACCTTCGGCACCAACTATTGTTGGCTTATTAAGATTTAATCCTACAATTGCTGCATGGGATGTCAAGCCACCTTGTTCAGTTATAACTGCAGAAGCCCTTTCAATATATTTTACCATTTCCTTATCTGTAAACTTGCATACAATAATATCCCCATCTTTAAACTTTGTTTCTAACTCTTCAAAGCTATTTATAATACATACTTTTCCTAAAGTTGATTTATTCCCAATTCCCATACCCTTTACAAGCACTTTGCCAATAGTATGAACTTTTATAAGGTTAGTGGAACCTGATATGCCTACAGGAATCCCTGCAGTTACCACAACCAAATCCCCCTCTTTAACATAATTGTTTTCCATGGCTGCTTGAATTGAATAATCAATGACTTCATCAGTTGAATTGCTGTAGGGCGCTAGTACAGGATATACTCCCCACACAATAGACAACTTACGCATTACCTTTTCGGATGTTGTAGCTGCAATTATTGGAGCCTTTGGCCTAAATTTAGATATGGCTTTTGATGTATATCCAGAAGATGTAGCAGTAATTATTGCAGATGCTCCCAAGTCCATAGCTGTTGTACAAGTAGCTTTACTTATGGCGTTAGTTGTTGATACTTCTGCTATTGAAAATTTTGACCTTAAAATAGCGTTATAATCCAAAGATGCTTCTGTCCTCACAGCTATATTATACATGGTTTTAACAGCTTCAACTGGGTATTTCCCTGCAGCTGTTTCTCCAGAAAGCATTATAGCACTGCTACCATCAAGAATTGCGTTGGCTACATCTGTTACTTCTGCCCTTGTAGGCCTTGGATTCCTTATCATGGAATCAAGCATCTGTGTAGCAGTAATTACAGGTTTACCAGCTAAATTGGCTTTTTTAATTAACTCTTTTTGGACTATTGGTATTTCCTCTGTTTGTATTTCTACACCCAAATCTCCTCTTGCTACCATTATGCCATCTGCAACAGCCAAAATCTCATCTATGTTGTCAACGCCTTCTTGGTTTTCAATTTTAGCAATAATTTCAATATAATCTCCGCCATTTTCTTCAAGTATCTTCCTTATTTCCAAAACATCTGAAGCCTTCCTTACGAAAGATGCTGCAATAAAATCCACTTCGTTTTCTATTCCAAAGATTATATCATTTATGTCTTTTTCAGTAACTGCTGGCAAATTTATTTTTACATTTGGAACATTAACTCCTTTTCTGTTCTTTAATGTTCCACTATTAAGAGCCCTGCACTTTATATCTGTACCATCGATTATTTCCATTACTTCCAATTCTACTAACCCATCATCTATTAATATCTTGGTACCAATTTTAACGTCATTAGGCAATCCCTTATATGATACGCTTACTATGTTCTTGTCTCCTAATATATCCCTTGTTGTAAGGGTAAAAATATCTCCTTCTTCTATCTCTACTATACCATCTTTAAAATCCCCTATCCTAATTTCTGGTCCTTTTGTATCAAGCATTATTGCTATAGGTAAATTTAATTCTTGTCTAACTTTCTTAATTGTATCAATTCTCTTCTTATGTTCTTCATGGCTTCCATGGGAAAAGTTCAACCTGCAAACATCTAAGCCATTTAAGAAAAGTTCTTTTAAAACTTCTTCAGATTCAGATGCAGGACCTATGGTCCCTACGATTTTAGTTTTTTTCATATGTCTCCTCCATTCGCATCTTAAATTGACAAAATTTTAGAAACATTGTACTTTTCAAAATCAAACTTCTTTTCAATGCTTAAGGCTTCATCTATATCCATATCAATAATTTCATTACATTTTATACCTAGAGCTCTCCCTGCTTTTCCTTCTTTAAGGAGCTCTACAGCTCTTTTTCCCATCTGGCTTGCCATTATTCTGTCAAAAGCAGTTGGGCTACCACCCCTTTGAATATATCCTAATACAGTAACCCTAGTGTCTATACCTGTTTTTTCCTGAATTGTCTTTGCTACCTCATAAGCATTGCCTACTCCTTCAGCAACAATAATTATATGATGAAGCTTTCCCCTATTTTTCCCTTGAAGGGCTCTTTTGCACACTTCATCAACATCAAATTCTACCTCAGGAATAATTATGCTTTCAGCACCACCAGCTAAACCTGCATATAGTGCAATATCTCCACAATCTCTTCCCATAACCTCAATTACATTGGCTCTGCCATGGGAAGTAGAAGTATCCCTGATTTTTGATATAGCATCGACTACTGTTTCTACTGCTGTAAAAAAGCCTATAGTATAATCTGTGTACCCCAGGTCATTATCAATGGTACATGGAATTCCAATTGTAGGAACACCTGCTTTATATAAAGCACTAGCACCTCTTAAACTGCCATCTCCACCAAGTATTACTAAGCCATCAATGGAAAAAACCTCTAGGACATTTAAGGCTTTTTTAAAACCCTTTTCAGTTTTAAACTCCTCTGACCTTGCAGAGCGAAGCATGGTCCCCCCTCTGTGTATAATATCTGCAACTGAAGAAAGGTTCATTTCAAATATATCACCATTTATAAGTCCACTAAACCCCTGTCTAATTCCCATTACCCTAAAATCATTAAATATTCCTGCTCTAACTACTGCTCGAATTGCTGCATTCATTCCTGGAGCGTCTCCGCCACTCGTCAATACACCAATTGTTCTCATAAAATTCCCCCTAATAAATTAAATTATTCCTAATTCAATCATGGCTTCATGAACATCTTCTGCTTCAAACTGCGGTGACAGGATTTCATACAGCTCTTCGCCACCTTCTTTGGAAAAATATCTTATTTTAACCATGAATCCCTCTTTTTTTAACAATTTTTCAATTTCCAATGCTTTTTCATAGCCTGAAGCCATGTATACAGTTGTCCACATAATAGCACCCCTTCAAAAATACACTTTAAGTGATAACTACAGAAGCTTCACCTAAAAGGTCCTTTAATTCCTTTATACAATTTTGATTATTTATGTCAATCCATAATTTCCTATCTGCAACAACTGTTTTTTTGTCTTTTTCAAAATATACATATACAGGAGTATCTCCACTGTAGTTTCTTAATATGTGAACTATCTTGTTCATCATATCAGGAGAATTGTTTGAAACCTTTAGATAGATTTTATTTATGTTAAATGTTTGTAAATCTGATATCTTATCAACAATTATCTTTGGCTCTTCTTCTTCCAAGGTGCTGATTTTGCCTTTTACTACAACTATTTTATCTTCTACTAATAACTTATTGTACTTTTCAAACACAGCTGGAAATACGATGCATTCAACAGTTCCATATAAGTCTTCGAGGGTAATAAAGGCCATCATATTATTGTTTTTTGTAATTTTGTTTTTCTTCTCTACTATTATTCCTCCAATAACTACTGTTTCACCATCTAATAATCCATTAATGCCTTCATTAATTTCGTCCATATTGTGAATATCAATAGTTGAAACTGTAGAAATCTTTTCTAATTGAGCCTTATATGGCTCCAAAGGATGCCCTGAAAGGTAAATACCTATTGTTTCCTTTTCCATGGAAAGAAGCACATTCTTTGGAAATTCTTCAATATCAGGCAAGTTATCACCAAATTCTTCTTCCTCAAAAGTATCAAACAACGAAAATTGACCTTCTACATTCTTTCTTCTGTTGGAATGTATGCTGTCTATTGTCTTTTCAAATATGGATAAAAGTTGAGCCCTTTTGGCTCCAAGGCAATCCATTGCACCACACTTAATTAAAGATTCTACTGCCCTTTTATTCATAACAGTAGGATCAACTCTTTCAACTCTTTCAATAAAATCTGTAAAGCTCTTAAACTTTCCTTTTTCTCTTGCTCTTATAATAGCATTTATAAAGCTTTCCCCAACGTTTTTAACTGCTGATAATCCAAACCTGATTTTCCCTTCTGAAACTGTAAACTTGTTATATGACTCATTAATATCAGGTGCGAGGACTTCTATTCCCAATCTTTTACATTCTTGAATATATAGAGATACTTGGTTTGTGTCGCCCATTACTGATGATATTAAAGCAGCCATAAACTCAACAGGGTAATATCTTTTTAGCCATGCAGTTCTATAGGCTACTACTGCATAAGCAACGGAATGGCTTTTATTAAAAGCATAATTAGCAAAATCTATCATTAAATCATAAATCTTTGATGCAGATTCTTCATCAACTCCATTTCTTATTGCTCCAGGGATTATTACATTGCCATTTTCATCTTCAAGGCCATAGATGAAATTCTTTCTTTCCTGTTCCATTATTTCCATTTTCTTTTTAGCCATAGCACGCCTTACTAAGTCTGCCCTGCCCATTGTGTATCCACCAATATCCCTTACTATTTGCATTACCTGCTCTTGATAAACTATACAACCATAAGTTACGTTTAATATGTGTTCTAGTTTTGGATGAATATATTTTATCTTAGATGGATCATGTTTACATTCAATAAAAGTAGGGATTTGGTTCATTGGGCCTGGCCTAAATAGTGAATTAGCCGCGACCAAGTCTTCAAATACCGTTGGCTTTAACTCCTTCAAAAAAGCCCTCATGCCAGCAGATTCAAACTGGAATACTCCTAGAGTTTCAGCATTAGAAAACATTTCAAAAATAGATGGGTCATCGTAGGATATTTTGTTGAAATCCACCTTAACTCCGTGATTTTTTTCTATGAGGTTTACTGCATCTCTGATTACAGTAAGAGTCCTTAATCCTAGGAAATCCATCTTCAATAGTCCCAGTTCTTCAAGTTCTGTCATTGTAAACTGAGTAGTTATTGCATCACCATTTCGAAGAAGTGGCACATAGTTTGTAATAGGTTCTTTTGAAATAACAACTCCTGCAGCATGTGTGGAAGTATGCCTAGGCAACCCTTCTACAGCCATGGCAATGTCTATTAGCTTTCTTACTTCTTCATCTTCATCATACATATTTTTTAACGCCTTGTTTACTTCCAAAGCCTTTGAAATAGTCATGCCAAGTTCCATTGGAACTTGCTTAGCTATATAGTCTACCTGTCCATAAGGCATATTCAAAGCTCTTCCAACATCTCTGATGGCACCTCTAGCTGCCATTGTACCAAAAGTTGCAATTTGAGCCACATGGTCTTCGCCATATTTGTTTCTTACATATTGAATAACTTCTTCTCTTCTCTCATAGCAGAAGTCTATATCTATATCAGGCATTGAAACCCTTTCAGGATTTAAAAATCTTTCAAAAAGCAATCCATGTTCCAAAGGGTCTACATCTATTATTCCTAAGGCATAGGATACTATACTTCCTGCAGCAGAGCCTCTTCCTGGCCCTACCATAATTCCATTGTCCTTTGCAAACTTAATGAAATCCCACACAATGAGGAAATAATCAACATATCCCATTTGCACTATTGTTTTAAATTCATATTCAAATCTGTTTCTAATTTCCTGGGTAATATTTTTATATCTTTTCTTTAAGCCTTCTTCACATAAATACCTTAAGTATTCTTCATTTGTATAGCCTTCCGGTACTTTGTATTCTGGCAAATGCAATGTATTAAAATCCAGCTCTACATTACATCTGTCTGCTATCCATGCTGTATTTTCCAAAGCTTCTATATTGTCATAGAAAATACTTTTCATCTCTTCAGGAGACTTCAAGTAAAATTCATTAGTTGGAAATTTCATCCTGTCCTCTTCATCAACGGTCTTCCCTGTTTGAATACACAAGAGGATATCATGGACTAAAGCATCTTCTCTCCTTAAATAATGAACATCATTTGTAACAACTAAAGGTATGCCAGTTTCTTTGGAAATCCTTATAAGTTCCCTGTTTACAATCCTCTGTTCTTCCACGCCATGGTCCTGTAATTCTAGGAAAAAGTTATCCTTGCCAAAAATGTCAGCATATTCTAAAGCTACTTCCTTAGCCTTTTCATAGTCATTATTTAATAAGTGATATGGAACTTCCCCACCCAAACATGCTGATAATGCAATAATACCTTTGCTGTATTTCCTTAAAATGTCGTGGTCAACCCTAGGTTTATAATAAAATCCATTTACATACCCTTCTGAAACTATTTTCATAAGATTTTGATATCCTTCATTTGTCTCAGCAAGTAAGACTAAGTGATACTGATTCTTATCCTTTTGTTCCTTATCAGTATACTTATCAATGGCAACATATACTTCAGAGCCCAAAATTGGTTTTATTCCCTGTTTCTTTGCTTCTTTGTAAAATTCAATAACTCCAAACATGGCACCGTGGTCTGTAATTGCAACAGAATCCATTCCAAGTTCCTTAGTCCTGCTTATTAAATCCTTTATTCTAATAGAACCATCTAATAGGCTATATTCTGTATGGACATGCAAATGGGTAAACTTATCCTTGTAATTCATAGGTTCTCCCTCTCTAAATGATATCTATATTCTATCATAAAATGAAAAAATTTCCCAAAAAAGTAGGAAATTTTTTCTTCTTTACTAAATGTGAAATATGCAACCTGCTCTGTAAATTATCTATGTTCTAATTTGTCTATAACATTCTCAATCAATGATAAGTCAATTACTCTGAAATCATCCAATACCCTTTCTGGCCAATTTGGTACTGGCCTATTTGCCAAGAATTTCTTCACTGTTGCTATTGCATCTTCAATAATAAGAAGCCCTCTAGTATCTAAATTACCCTTTTCTTTTGAAATCATAACTGTTTTATATGGAGTTTCATTAGGCTTCACACTGCCAGATAAAGGATGAGTTAATAGTTCATGGCCTAAATGAATCTTATCCCTAACATATTCAAGTATTTGTAAATAAGTAAAGTCCTCCTTATAGTCCACTTCCATAATATCTTTATATTTATCGTATACAAGTTTATTATTAGTAATTATTATACTAGACATATTATTCATCTCCTTTCAAGTCTTCTGCAATTTTTTCGATTTTTCTAAATCTGTGATTTACTCCGGATTTGCTGACTGGAGGATTTAACATCATTCCTAATTCTTTTAAACTAGCTTCCCTATGTTGAAGCCTTAATTCCGCAATTTCCCTTAAGTTTTGAGGAAGATTCTCCAACCCAATTGTATCTTCGATTATTTTTATATTTTCAATTTGCTTCATGGATGCATCTATTGTCTTGCTTAAGTTAGCTGTTTCACAGTTTATAATCCTGTTAATATTATTCCTAACATTTTTAAATACACGGATATCTTCAAGTTTCAAAAGTGCTTGATGGGCCCCTATAATATTTAATAGGTCCACTATTTGCTCCCCTTCTTTTATATATACAACATAGTTTTCCTTTCGAAGTATAACCTTTGATTTAAGCCCAAAAGTGTTAATAAGTCTTGAAAGGTCTTCTGCATGTTCTTCACTGCCAGTTACAAATTCTAAGTGATAAGTCTTTTCTGGATTTGATATAGAACCTCCACCAATAAAAGCACCTCTAATATATGAGCGCTTGCAACACCTTTTTTCTACTATTTCCTTTGGAATAGAATAGTTAGGATTAAAATAGCTGTGGTCCTCATCAATAAAGCCAACATCTTCTAATATTCTTCTAGGTATATCTCCTTCATTGACCACTACAACATAATCGTTATTTTTCTTAAGCTGCGTATTTCTCCTTACAACAACTTCTATTGAAGTATTATATATATGTTTAATTAAAGAAAAAATCCTTCTTGCAATAGCTGCATTTTCCGTAGTAAACTTTAAAACCACATTATCATTCCTTGAAATCTTTATAGTAGCATTCATACGGACTAATGCTGCCAGTTCTGCCATAGCACAGCAATCGTCCACTATGGGAATTCTGGATAATTCATTTTTAGTTGCTGAGGAAAAAGACATTTGAACACCCCATTTCCTAGGGCTTAACCATCTTTAGCCCTTTATTAATTATTTTCCTTTCATCATCATATTTAACAAGGCTTTCCACTTTATCTATATGAACAAACAAAGCATCTGCAAATCCTTCCTTTTTTTGGGGAAAACATTCCATATTGTTTGCCTTCATCAAAAACCAGTGCACTGTTTTTCGAACAACCTTATTTTCCTTCATGTTTTTATATTTATATTGAATTGTACCTATATAATCAACTATTTCAGCTTTTACTCCAGACTCTTCAAATACTTCCCTCAGTGCTGCTTCTTCTATCTTTTCATCTTTCTCAACTCTGCCTTTTGGTAATACCCAGTCTCCATTAAATTTCTTCAATAGTAAAATGGTGTTACTAAAAATTACAACACCTCCGGCGCTTATTTCCTCTATCATCTAATCAACTCCCAGCTAAATTGAAAACATATATTAATCTAATTATACTATATAATATGTTTATTTGCTAAATGATTTTGATTTATAATTAATGTAGAAATATAATTATATTAGATTATTCATGAAGGAGGAATTATTTTGGATTACATAGTTGAAAACCTTGAAAAACTCCTAAAAATACCAAGTCCAACTGGACACACAGAAAAAGCAATTGAGTTCGTTGAAGAAAGGTTCAAAGAATTGGGAATAGAAACTCGAAGAACTAATAAAGGAGCCCTAATTGCCACAATAGTAGGAAAAAACAGAGATAAAGAAGTAACCCTATCTGGCCATGTAGATACCCTAGGAGCTATGGTAAAGGAAATAAAAGGAAATGGAAGACTAAAAATAACTCAACTAGGCGGATATGTTTGGAACACTGTAGAAGGAGAACATGTAATTATCGAAACCTTAAATGGCAAGACTTATACAGGAACATTAATGACAACTAAGGCTTCTTCTCACGTTCACGGTGAAGAAACTAAAAAGATTGAAAGAAATGCAGACAACATGGAAATTAGAATAGATGAGAAAGTATCATGTAAAGAAGATGTCTTGAAATTAGGCATCAATGTAGGAGATTTTGTATTCTTTGATCCCAGAGTCGTAGTTACTGAATCAGGATTTATTAAATCAAGACATCTAGATGATAAAGCAGGGGTTATATGCCTTTTAGGTATAGCTAAACATCTAGTAGAGAATAAGATTATACCTAATTATACAACTAACTTCTTTATTTCTAATTATGAAGAAGTAGGACATGGTGCAGCAGCAGGCATTCCAGAGAAAACCTTTGAGTTTATAGCAGTAGATATGGCAGCACCTGGAGAAGGACAAACTTCTGATGAATTTTCAGTAACCATCTGTGCAAAGGATAGCTCTGGCCCCTATGATTATGAACTAAGAAAAAGATTAATAAAATTGGCACAAGAAAATAACATAAATTACAAAGTTGACATATATCCTCATTATGGTTCAGATGGCTCTGCTGCACTTCGTGCAGGATATGATTTTAAAGTGGGCTTAATTGGACCTGGTGTCGATGCATCCCACAGCTTTGAAAGAACTCATGTTGAAGCACTACAAAATACCATAAAACTTGGAGTTGCATATTTAACTAAATAATTTAATCCTCTAAAACCTCCAAGTAGCAGTCTACTTGGAGGTTTTTCCATTATTTACAATTGTTATATTTAAATATTTGGGAAACATAATATTGAGGTGATATAATGAATGTCAATGAAAAATTTATTATAAATTTACAGGGGAAATCCTATGTTACTTATGAAGGCCTTTTAGACTTAGCCCATCAGAAAAATTTAAAGTCCCTAGAAGTTGAAATAATACAAATACCCACCAATGAAAATGGCATGACTGCCATTTGTAAAGCAGTAGCAACAACCGATGAGGAAAGATTTCAAGATATAGGAGATGCTTCACCAAGGTCAGTGAATACTGCTTTAGTTCCACATCTAATTAGAATGGCATCAACTAGAGCAAAAGCTAGAGTGCTTAGGGATTTAACTAATGTTGGAATGACTGCTATTGAAGAATTATCTATTGATGACAACATAATTTCAGATGAAGATACAAACTACTCAGTACCATTAGACGAAGCGCCAACTTCAAGGCAAATAGAAACAATTAAGAAATTGGCAGGAGAATTAAACCATCAGATAAACTATGAAAACTTAACAAAGAAATCTGCAGCAACCATCATATCAAAATTAATAGAAGAAAAGAAAAAATAGGCTATGCTTATTTTTCTTTTCTAGCTATGTCCATTAGGATTTTGCTTAACTTTATGTTATCATGCCTAATATAGTCATTTTTAATATCTATCAGTTTTTCCCCAATTAGCTTTATATTCATGGATTCCAATATTTTCTCATCATCTTTTCCCAATAAAACTGGTTGTGAGCCATCTAAAACATATTTCTCCAAGATATCCAAAGGGATTTCCTCAGTATTTGCAATCACATAATCAAGAAAATCTGGAGTACTATGCTTTAATATGGCATGTACATGGTCAAGTACATTATAACCGTCAGTTTCTCCCGGTTGAGTCATAATATTGGCTATATATACCTTTGGTGCTTTAGCGTTATTTATTATTTCAACCATATCTTTTACCAGCAGATTTGGAATAACTGAAGTATATAGGCTCCCTGGGCCTAAAACTATAATATCTGCTTCATTAATTGCTTCAATAGATTCTTCTAAAGGATAGCTAATTTTGGGTTCCATATAAATATAATCAATTCTACTTCCTGCCTTAATTGCTTCAACTGGAATATGGGATTCGCCTCTTAACACTTCCCCATTCTCCAATACAGCACATAATGTTACATTTTCCAAAGTCATAGGCAGCACTTTCCCAGTAACAGCTAATACATTGCATGTTTCTTTAATAGCCCTTTCAAAGCTTCCGTAAATTTCATTCATGGCAGCTATAAACAAGTTGCCAAAATTCTGCCCCTTTAACGTACCTTCAGTAAATCTGTACTGCAGCAGCTTTTCCATAGTAGGTTCGGTGTTAGCCAGTGCAAGAATACAGGACCTAATGTCACCAGGTGGAAGCATACCAAGGTCTTCCCTTAACTTCCCAGAACCTCCTCCATCATCAGCAACAGTAACAATTGCAGTAATATTAGGAGTAAATTTTTTTAACCCTCTTAATAAAATGGATAAGCCTGTACCACCGCCAATAGCTACAACCTTTGGCTCATGACTTAACTTTCCATCATTATCATAATTTATGTCAGCCATATTGAATTCCCCTTTATTTAATATTTAAATCTCTGTGACTTACTGTAACTCTATAACCATGATCTTTTAGAATCTCGCCAATCTTGTTGGCAATTGCAACAGACCTATGAACCCCTCCAGTACAACCTATTCCTAAAATAAGTTGAGATTTCCCTTCTCTTATATAATATGGTATTAAAAATTCTAACATATCTATTAATTTTGAAATAAAAATATTTGTCTCAGGCCATTTAAATACATAACTTTTTACCTCTTCATCTTCCCCAGTACAATGCCTCAATTCTGGAACATAATATGGATTTGGCATAAACCTCACATCAAAAATCAAATCGCCATCTAAAAGCATTCCGTGTTTGAAACCAAAGGAACTAATTGAAATGGATATATTTTTATCTTCCTTTCCTTCTAGGAAAATCTTTCTCAACTCTTCCTTTAACATCCCCAAAGTTAGTTTTGAAGTATCTATGATATAATCTGCCCTTTTCTTTACTTCATATAATAGCTCCCTTTCCCTCTTTATGCCTTCTATTATGCTTCCATCAGGATTTAAAGGATGAGGCCTTCTTAATTCCTTATACCTTTTAATTAAAGTGCTGTCAGAGGATTCCAAAAACAATATTTTGTATGATATACCCATCTTTTTAAGCCCTTCTAGTCCACTAAATAAATTGTCAAAGAATTCTCCTGAACGTATGTCTACTACTACAGCTACTTTCTCTATGTCCCTCTTAGATTCATTGCAGAGTTCTGCAAATTTTGTTAAGAGTACTGGAGGAAGATTGTCCATACAATAATAATTCATATCTTCCATTATTTTCATGGCTTGAGATTTACCAGCACCCGACATGCCAGTAATAACTAAAAATTCCATAGGGGTTCACCTCAGCTAACTTCAATATTCACAATCCTATCAAGGGGCATGTTGGCTACAATTGCCTTTCTAATACCTTCATCAACATTGCCCACATCCTCTGGCCTATGAGCGTCACTATTTACCATGAATTTTATATCTATATCTAGTAAAAGCTTAAGGCTTTCTACAGATAATTGGCTGTGCTTTGCACTTATTTCGAGATAAGTATTATGTTTATTGGCTTCTTTTGCCAATTCTACAATATCTACCTTTGCTTTGGACCCTGGGTGGGTAATTAAGTTTATTGGATACTTATTTAAAGCTTTTATATAGGCAAGGGTATTTAATTCTTTTGCTTTTTCCTTTCCTAAATGGAAAAACTTAGATATTGGATTTAAGACATATAATCCAAAACCATCAGATAATGATTTTGGAGTAGCACCATAGTGATATCCCATTAAAAGAATATCTATATATTTTAATAATTTTTCATCTACATCAATAGTTCCATCTAATCCTACTAAATTTGCTTCCACCCCAAGTAGGATTTTTAAACCTTTGGGTACAAACTCTTCATTTAGCCTATCTATCTCTTCCCTCATCTTTGGTATGTTTTCTTTTCTTACGCCATATACATAATGTCCTGGGCCATGCTCACATATAGCCACTTCTCTAAGCCCTTTTTTTAATGCTGCTTCAGCATTTTCCCTTATTGTTCCCTTGGCATGGGTTCCCTTTTTTCTAAATCCGCTACTATAAATAGTATGAGTGTGATAATCCCCAATTAGTTTTATCATCTAATCCTCCCCTATTATTTTTATCTCTGGTTCTAGTTTAACCCCAAATTTATCGTTTACTACTTTTTGTATAACTGATATTAAATTTAATACATCTTTACAAGTAGCATTATCTATATTGACAACAAAACCACAGTGCTTGTCAGATACTGCTGCACCACCTAATCTTAAGCCCCTTAATCCTGCATCTTCTATTAACTTCCCAGCAAAATACCCTTCTGGCCTTTTAAATGTGCTTCCAGCACTAGGAAGTTCAAGAGGCTGCTTTGATTTTCTTCTATAAGTCAAGTCATTAATTGTTGATTCGATTTCTGAATAATTACCAGGTTCAAGTTCCAATTCTACGCTAAGTACTATTAAACCTTCATCACCTACTCTGCTATTCCTATATCTAAAGTTCATCTCTTCATTTGAAAACTCCCTTATTTCGTTATTTCTATCTAAAGCCCTTACTTTCTTTACAACATCCTTCATTTCACCGCCATAAGCACCAGCATTCATTGTTATTGCACCGCCAATTGTTCCTGGTATTCCTGAAGCAAATTCAAAATTCTTTAAACTATGTTTTAATGCAACTCTGCTAACCTGAGAAAGCAACGCACCAGCTTCACAGTAAATTGTATTTCCATTTACTTTTATATCGTTGCATCCTTCATAGATTTTAATTACTACTCCTCTTATACCTCCATCTCTAACAAGCAAGTTACTGCCATTTCCCATTATGAAATAATCTATATCATTTTCCCTGCAAAATCTAACTGCATCTATTAACCCTTCTATTGTATTTGGAATAATCATCACATCTGCAGGGCCGCCAATTTTAAATGTAGTATGGTTCTTCATAGGTTCATCATATAATATTTTGCCAAAGGATTTATTTACAAACATTTTCTGAATTTCCGCCTTATTCAATAAAATCACTCCCTTTATATATTACCTATATTATTTTATCAAACTTATTTGCTTATTACTAATAAATTTATAGTAATATCTATTATTCTTTATAACTTAAATATAAAAAAAAGAGCTTATGCTCTATAAATCATCAGTTATTTCATCTAATATGATACAGAATCATTCTAATATGCTCCATATCCAAGTATATCGACATTGTATGAGCTTAAACATAACTTTAGAAAATAAATCCATCATAAAAAGGAACAAAAAACAAGGTTGTGGATTTTTCCACAACCTTGTTCTTATCTATACTATTGTAATTCTGCCATCTTCTTGTATTGTTCGTATCTTGCTTTAGCATCTCTTTCTGCAGCTTTGAATAGTTCTTCTGCTATTTCAGGGAATGCTATCTTCAATGATGTATACCTTACTTCAGAATTAATAAAGTCCATAAATGGTTCTGTTGGTTCTTTAGAGTCTAATACGAATGGGTTCTTGCCTTGTTCTTTTAGTCTTGGATCATATCTGAATAGATGCCAATATCCTGTGTCTACTGCTTTCTTTTCTTGCTTAATGCTCTTGCCCATACCAACTCTAATACCATGGTTAATACATGGAGCATAAGCTATAACTAATGATGGTCCATCATAGGATTCTGCTTCCTTAAGAGCTTTGATTAATTGGTTCATATTAGCACCTAGTGCAACTTGTGCTACATATACATAACCATAGGATGTCATCATTAATCCTAAGTTCTTCTTAGTTACTTTCTTACCAGAAGCTGCGAATTTAGCAACTGCTGCAGTTGGAGTAGCTTTTGATGATTGACCACCAGTATTGGAGTAAACTTCTGTATCTAGTACTAATACATTTACATCTTCTCCTGATGCTAGAACATGGTCTAAACCACCAAATCCGATATCATATGCCCAACCGTCTCCACCAATGATCCATACAGATCTCTTGATTAGGTAGTCTTTTAATTCTTCAATTTCTGCAAGGATTTCTCTTCCTCTTTCACTGTTTACTTCTTTCTTTAATCTTGGAATAATCATTCCTGCAGCCTTCTTAGAAGCCCTTGCGTCTTTCTTGCCTTCTATCCATTCTTTGAAGTATCCGTTTAATTCTTCATCAACGTTAAGTTCGATGAATTCTTTCATCAATGCTTCTATTCTATCTCTTATTTGTCTTACAGCTACTGCCATACCATATCCATATTCTGCGTTATCTTCGAATAGTGAGTTAGCCCATGATGGTCCTTTACCTTCTTGATTCTTGCAGTATGGCATTGATGGTGCAGAAGCTCCCCAAATTGATGAACAACCAGTTGCGTTTGCAATCATCATTCTATCGCCAAACAATTGAGTAACTAGTTTTACATATGGAGTTTCACCACAACCAGCACATGCTCCTGAGAATTGAAGTAATGGTTCTTTGAATTGTGAACCTTTAACTGTAAATTCATCCATTAATCCTTCTTTAACTTTTACAGTCATTGCATAATCCCAGTTCTTAGATTGTACTTCTAATTCTTCTTCAAATGGTCTCATAACTAATGCTTTTTCCTTAGCAGGACATACATCAGCGCAGTTACCGCAACCTGTACAATCTAATGGGCTAATTTGGATACGGAATTCTAATCCTTCCAATCCTTTTCCTACAGCTTTAATTGTTTCAAATGTTTCTGGTGCATTCTTCTTTTCTTCAGCATCTACTAGTATTGGTCTTACTACAGCATGTGGACATACAAATGAGCATTGGTTACATTGTATACAATTTTCCTTAATCCAATGAGGAACTTCAACTGCTATACCACGTTTTTCATATTGAGAAGTTCCATGTGGGAATGAACCGTCTTCCATACCTACAAAGGCACTTACTGGTAAATCGTCGCCTTCTTGTCTATTCATTGGGATTAATATGTTCTTAATGAAATCTGGTAAATCTTTATCTTCTTCAACTTTTTCTTCTTCTGCGTATTTCCATGATTCTGGTACATTTACCTTAACTGGAGCGTGTATACCTGCTTCTACTGCTTTGAAGTTCATATTAACTATATCTTCACCTTTATGGCCATATTCTTTAACTATTGACTTCTTCAAGTGTTCAACTGCTTCTTCAATTGGAAGTACTCCTGATAGCTTGAAGAAAGCAGATTGCATTATCATGTTGATTCTTCCGCCTAAGCCAATTTCTCTAGCAATCTTTGTAGCATCAATGATATAGAAGTTAATATCATTTTCTGCAATATATTTCTTCATTGAAGCTGGAAGATTCTTGTCAAGTTCTTCTTCAGCCCAGCTGCAGTTTAATAAGAATGTTCCGCCTTTCTTCAATCCTTTTAACAAATCATATTGATATACATATGATTGTTTTGAGCAGGATATGAAGTCAGCATCTGTAATCAAGTAAGTAGATTTAATAGGCTTATGACCAAATCTTAAGTGGGAAATTGTAACTCCACCAGATTTCTTACTATCGTATGCGAAATATCCTTGAGCATACATGTCAGTATCGTCGCCTATGATCTTAATAGCTTGTTTGTTAGCTCCAACAGTACCATCGGAACCAAATCCCCAGAATTTACATCTAATAGTATCTTCTGGTTCAGTCTTAATAGTTTCTTTTATTTCAAGTGATGTATGAGTTACATCATCAACAATACCAATTGTAAATCTGTCTTTTGGATTATCTAACTTCAAGTTTTCAAATACTGCATAGATTTGTGATGGTGTAGTATCCTTTGAACCTAAACCATATCTTCCGCCAACAATAACTGGTTTCATATCTGAACTGTAGAATACACTCTTAACATCTAGATACAATGGTTCGCCAATTGAACCTTTTTCCTTAGTCCTATCCAAAACTGCTATCTTCTTAACTGTCTTTGGCAATACGTCAAAGAAGTGTTTAGCTGAGAATGGTCTATAAAGATGAACCTTTATAACTCCAACTTTTTCTCCTCTAGCCATTAAGTAGTCAACAGTTTCTTCAATTGTTTCAGTTACAGAACCCATTGCAACTATAATTCTTTCAGCTTCTGGATGTCCATAATAATTAAATGGCTTATATTCTCTGCCAGTTATCTTGCTTATTTCATTCATGTAATGAACAACTACATCTACAACCTTTTCATAGTATGGGTTTGATGCTTCTGCTTCTTGGAAATAAATGTCTGGGTTTTGAGCTGTACCCTTTGTATATGGATTTTCTGGGCTTAAAGCTCTTTGTCTAAATCTATTTAGTGCTTCATAGTCGATTAATTTTGCCAAGTCTTCATATTCCATAACTTCAATCTTTTGAATTTCATGGCTTGTTCTGAATCCATCAAAGAAATGTAAAAATGGAATACTTGACTTAATAGCTGAAAGATGTGCAACACCAGCTAAATCCATAACTTCTTGCACAGAACCAGATGCAAGCAAAGCAAATCCTGTTTGTCTTGTAGCCATAACGTCTTGATGGTCACCAAATATGCTTAGTGCATGGCTTGCAACTGCTCTTGCTGAAACATGGAATACTCCTGGTAGAAGTTCCCCAGCAATCTTATACATATTTGGAATCATAAGTAGTAAACCTTGAGATGCTGTGAAAGTTGTAGTTAAAGCACCAGCTGACAACGAGCCATGAACAGCCCCTGCAGCACCTGCTTCAGATTGCATTTCAACAACTCTTACTGTTTGACCAAATATATTTTTTCTGCCGTTGGCAGCCCATTCATCTATTAATTCTGCCATTGGTGACGATGGTGTAATTGGATAGATTGCGGCTACATCTGTGAAGGCATAAGCCACGTGTGCAGCTGCAGTGTTACCATCCATTGTCTTCATTACTTTTGCCATAAAATAGCCCCCTTACCATAAAATTGTAAAAAGAATAACAATCCTCAATTTTGAGAATTAGAAATTTTTATATATAGTCTACTTTAAGTATATTTTATTTCACAGATAAAGTCAATCTTTCTTGAAATATTATAATAAAGAATTAAATTTTTTGACTATTCATAATTATGATTGTTTTTGTCAAACCTTTGTCGATCACAAACCTTAGTTCTCTATTTTTTATGAAAATGACTGTATAATTCTTCTGCTACTTTTCTATTCATCCCATCAACTTCTGCTAGCTCTTCAATAGATGCCTCTTTAATCCTTTCAATACTTTGAAAATGTCTGAGCAATGCCTTCTTCCTTTTTTCTCCTATGCCTTTTATATCATCTAATTCAGATTTAAACATTTCTTTGCTTCTTAATGACCTATGGTAGGAAATGGCAAAGCGGTGGGCCTCTTCTTGAACTTTGTAAATTAGCTTAAATCCTAGTGAGTCTTCATCTAAAGTAATTTCTTCATTATTATAAATTATCCCCCGAGTTTTATGAAACTCGTCTTTTACAAGGCCACAAACTGGTATGTCTAACCCAAGGCTCCTTAATACCCTCAATGCAACATTTACTTGCCCTTTCCCTCCATCAATCATGATTAAATCTGGAAATAATGAAAACCCTTTAGATTCAATGTTATTCTCCTTTATCATTTCCCTTTCTTCCAGTCCTCTTGTAAACCTTCTAGTAAGGACTTCTTCAAGGCTACCATAATCATCTGGAGTAGCCTTTGTCTTTATCCTAAATCTCCTGTAATCTGATTTTTTTGGCTCTCCTTTTTCAAAAACAACCATAGAACCAACTGGCTCTACTCCCATTATGTTAGATATATCGTAGGCTTCAATTCGATTTAAATCCCCTTCTAGCCCCAATGCTTCCTTTATTTCATCTAAAGCTTTTTGATTCTCCCTTGCCTTCTTTATAAACCTGTCTCCATGTTTATCTAGCATATCCAAGGCGTTTTTTCTTACCATTTCTACTAATTCATATTTTTCACCTTTTTTCGGAACAGTAATTATTACCTTGTTTCCTCTCTTTTCACTTAACCATTTAGACAAAACTTCCATATCTTCAATTTCTTCTTCTAGTATGATTTCTTTTGGAATATATGCAGAGCCTATATAAAACTGCTTTATAAATGAAGAAAGGATTTCACTTCTTTCATCATTGTAATTATCCTGAAGTATGAAGTGTTCCCTTCCAAGAATCTTACCATCTCGTATGAAGAATACTTGAATACATACATCTTCAATTCCTTTTGCCATGGCAATTACATCTTGGTCTATGTGATTTGTAGTTGATACAATCTTCTGCCTTTCTAAAAGAAGATTTAACGAATTTATCTGGTCCCTATATTTTGCTGCAGATTCAAAGTCAAGCCTCATTGAAGCTTCTTTCATCTTTTCTTCCATAATCTCAATAAGCTTATCTTCTTTACCACTTAGAAAAAGTAAAATCTCATCAATCATCTTTAAATATTCCTTTTCATCTACATTTCCTTGACAAGGACCAAGGCACCTTCCAATATAATAATTTAAACATGGCCTTGTTTTGCCAATGTCTTTTTCCAAATTCAAATTGCATGTTCTAATGGGATAAAGATTTCTTATGATTTCCAGTGCATCATTGACTGCTGTGGCACTTGGATAAGGTCCAAAATATTTTGCCCCATCCCTTTTTACTTCCCTAACTTTAATTACTCTCGGATATTTTTCATTAACTGTTACCTTTATATAAGGATATTGCTTGTCATCTCTCAACAAAATATTATATTTTGGTTTATGTTTTTTTATAAGATTAGCTTCTAATATTAAAGCTTCTACTTCATTGTCAACTATTATATATTCAAATTCAGCGATATTTTTCACCATGGCTTGGACTTTAGGCGGATTATTTCTACTTGATTGGAAATATTGCCTTACTCTTTTTTTCAAGGATACTGCCTTTCCTACATAGATTATTTCGCCATTTTTGTCTTTCATCAAATATACTCCAGGTTTATCAGGAAGTTTGCTTAATTCTTCTTCTATATTAAACATTACATCACCCTTAGCATTGAATTTTCCTTTTATTATTATAACAAAATAAAGTTAATATAAAAAACGATATCAGTTTAACTGATACCGTTTTATCCTTTCTTAACTGCTTCCCTTACAATTTTAACAAGCTCTTTTACTCTCTCTTCAATTAGCTTAAGGTCTTTTTCCCTTGGAGCTCCTTTAAATTCTACTGATTCAAGAAATTCCCAGTTCATAGAATATCTGTTTATAATATCCATCATCTCTTTTTCAGCGCCACCACTCCATCCATAAGAGCCAAACCTAAAGGCTTTTCTGTTTAATACCTTTTTCTTACCTAATTCTGCTAGAGTTGCAGCCATAGGTGGGAACATCTTATATTCATAGGTTGGCATTCCTAATATTATACCAGTTGAAGTCCAAGCGGAAGCTAAAACTGTTCCCCATGAATCTTCAGGAACCCTGTGAACATGATACTTTATTTTTTCATTTTCAAGTACATCTATCACATGTTTTACAGCCTTTTCAGTCATGCCATACATTGAACCCCAGATTACAGTAATCTCTTCATTGGCAGGACCTTTTTGGAAACTAGCAAATTTTTCATATTCTTCTATAATCTTGGTTGGATTATTTCTCCATATAATACCATGGCCTGGGGCTAGTATCTTTATTGGCAATGTCTTGCACTTTATGATAGCATTCTTAACTGCTGGAGAATAAGCTGCAACAATGTTTGAATAATACCTTACTGTTTCTTTTTCAAAATATTCTATTTCTTCAGGTGTTAACAAATCATCAAAATGATTGCCTTTAATCATTCCAAAGGAACCAAAAGCATCACAGCTGAATAAAGTTCCAGTCAAGGTGTCAAATGTTACCATAGTTTCAGGCCAATGTACATTTGGAATTTCAATAAACTTCAATACATGACCCTTTCCTAAATCTAATGTATCGTTGTCCTTTACTACAATTATTTCTTCACTGCGATCAAAGAATGCTTTGACTAAATCCACTGCTTTTTTTGTACAAACTATTTTGAAATCATTATTAACCTTCTTGAAATCTTCTATCCAACCAGAATGGTCTGGTTCCATGTGATTAATTATTATATATTGAATAGATTTTGGATCTATTTCTAACTCATCGAGGAGTTTAAATAAAGTCTCTGGTACTCCAGTCCAACCGCAAACTCCATCTACCAATGCAGTTTTTTCACCTTTAATAATATATGAATTTAATGCGACTCCATTTGGCATTTCCCAGAATCCTTCAAATAACATATCATCAACATTTACAGATAGCAAATATATATCATCAGTAACCTTTATTGGCTTCATGTTTCACCCTCCTCCTAAAATCTCATCAATATATTAAGTACCCCCAAATAGTCATATTAATCTATATATTAACAAAAGTTATGTTTTATAAACGCTGCTAACATAAGCATGCTAGCAGCGTTATCCTATATTTCCCTAGTTTTCTCTTTTAGCCAAGCTCTTTCCTCATCATTTAAATATGGAGACAACTTTTCATATACATCTTTATGATAGTTATTTAACCATTCTTTTTCTTTTTCTGTTAACAATGTAACATCTATACAATTTAAATCTATTGGTACAAAGGATAACATTTCAAATTTCATAAATTGGCCAGAATCAGTCTTTATATCTTCATCTACTACTACAATGTTTTCTATTCTTATACCATGTTTCCCTTCCTTATATACTCCTGGTTCAATACTTACTACCATTCCCTTTTCAAGTACTACTGAATTTGGTATAGTAGAAATTCTGTGTGGCCCTTCATGAACATTTAATAAGTATCCTACTCCATGGCCTGTGCCATGTTTGTAGTCAATACCCTCCTGCCATAGTGGGTACCTTGCCAAAGCATCAATATTGCTGCCTGTTGAACCATAAGGGAATCTTGCACTGGCTAAATTTATGTGTCCTTTTAATGTTAAAGTAAAATCCCGTTTTTGTTCTTCTGTAACAGGACCAACTGCCACTGTTCTAGTAATATCAGTTGTGCCTTCAAAGTATTGTCCACCTGAATCTACTAGATATAACCCTTCTGGCTTGATTACAGCATTTGAATCTTCACTAGCTGAATAGTGAGCCATGGCAGCATTAGCCATATAAGCTGAAATAGTACCAAAACTTGGTTCAATAAAACCTTCTTGTTCTTTTCTAAATTCCAATAGCTTTTCTTCAGCAGATATTTCAGTGATTTCAATCTTATCTACATTCTTGTCTAACCAATGGAAGAACTTAACTAAAGCCACACCATCTTTAATATAAGCTTTCTTTTGATTTTCTATTTCTGTTGGATTTTTTATACCTTTTAATATTGTAGTTACATTAGTTTTATCGATTATCTTACATTCTTTAGGTATAGATTTATAAACCCAGCGGTTTATCCTTTCCTTTTCTAGCAATACTTTAGAATTTTTATTAATTGATTTTAGAAAATCTATAATATCTTCATACCCTCTTATTTCTACGCCATTATCCTTTAAAAATTCTTCAACTTCTCCTGTAACCTTATCCCTATCTATAAAAAGATATGCTTTATCCTTTGATACCACAGCATAGGATATAACAACAGGATTATATTCAACATCTCCACCTCTTATGTTATAAAGCCATGCAATATCATCTAAACTGCCCAAAACAAAATAATCAGCATTTTCTTTTTCCATCTCTTTTCTTACTTCATCTATCTTTTCCTCAACACTTTTACCAGCATACTTTATATCAAGAACAAAAGCTTTTTCCTTTGGAATAGAAGGCCTATCTTTCCATAACTCTCCTACTAAATCATATTCATCTATAAATTTAATGTTACGTTCAGAAAATTCATTTTCTAGTTTTTCAACTTGTGATTGTGAGAATACCCTGCCATCAAATCCAATGGTATCTCCTTCTTTTAGGTTTTCCTTTAGCCATTCTGTATATGAAGGAAATCCTGGTATTCCAATTTTAAACAATTTATATTCTGACCCGTGAAGTTCCTTTTCCGCTTGAATGAAATACCTGCCATCTGTCCAGAGAATTGCCTCATCCTGTGTAATTACAACTGTGCCTGCAGAACCAGTAAAACCTGAAATCCAAACCCTTGTTTTATAGTGGTCTGCTACATATTCAGATTGATGAGGATCTGATGTAACTACTATGTAAGCAGTTATTCCTCTTTTTTGCATTAATCTTCTTAAATTCTTTACCCTTTCATTAACTGTCATATAAACCCCCCTATACTTTTCAATTAAATTAAAAAGATGCTGCTTAAATTCCTAGGATTTCAACAATTAGTTTACAAAAAACAGATTCATTTCCCTTTGCTTTTCATTTTATCATAAATTCCAAACATTGGCATACATTTTATCTATTAACTAACAAACTCTATACTTTACATATTTAATTCAATCTTTTCCCCTCTTTCATTAGATATGTATTAAATATTAAAAATAAGTAAAAAAGAGTAAAAATATGAATTTTGTTAAAAAAGTATTAATTACACATTATACTACAACTCCACACGCTTTGTATATATAACACTTGATTTAAATTTGAAAATTGAGATGAAAAGTTGAATACTATGTAAAGTCTTTTTTATGCAAAAAGAAAAGGCAAGCAATCTTGCCTTTTCCCTAAATATTTCTTAGCTTTCTTAAGATAATCTTTTGTTCTACAGAAGCCACTAGCCTTCTTGTATATACAACTGTATCTGGGTTAACGCTTATACTGTCTATTCCTTCTTCTACAAGGAACTCTGCAAATTCAGGATATTGTGATGGCCCTTGTCCACAGATAGATATAGTCTTCCCATATTTGTGGGCTGCTTTAATTAGTATTGATATGGCCCTTTTTACTGCTTCATTTCTTTCATCAAAATATCCCATATTATTCAATATTCCTGAGTCTCTATCTGCACCCATGATAAGTTGTGTTAAATCGTTACTTCCTATACTGAATCCGTCAACCATTTGTGCAAATTCTTCAGCTTCGAATACTACTGAAGGAACTTCTGCCATTATCCATATTTTAAAGTTCTTGCCTTGAACCAATCCTTCTTCTGCCATTATTTCTTTTACTTTCTTTAATTCCCATGTAGTCCTTACAAATGGTAGCATTGCATATACATTATTTAATCCAAATTCTTCCCTTACCTTCCTTAAGGCTCTACATTCTAGCCTAAAGCCTTCTTCATATTCAGGTGAAATATACCTAGAAACTCCTCTCCAACCAATCATTGGGTTAGATTCTATAGGTTCAACTTCATCTCCGCCTTTAAGTCCTCTAAATTCATTGGTTCTAAAATCAGAAAGCCTTACAACCACTGGCCTTGGATAGATTTCCCCTGCAACCATTTGTATACCTTCTGCCATTTTATCTATCAAAAGCTGACCTTGACCTGTCTTTACTAAGTACATTGGGTGAGCTCCTACCATATTAGTAAATATGAATTCAGTTCTCATAAGTCCAATTCCATCAAAAGGAAGGTTCTTATATTTCCCAATCATAGAAGGTTCTCCAAGGTTCATATATATTTTAGTTGCAGTAATTGGAGCCAATTGTTGTAGTATTTCTTCGCTAAAACCTACTGAAGGTTTTTCTTCTTTCTTTTCTTCATCCATTACATAGCCTTCATATACTACTCCTCGAATTGCATCTACTGTTATTTCCATACCTTCAGTTAATACTTTGCTTCCATCCTTGGTTCCTACAATACATGGTATACCTAGTTCCCTAGAAACAATGGCTGCATGACAAGTCCTTCCGCCATCATCGGTAACTACTGCTGCAGCCTTTCTCATGGCTGGCACCATATCAGGATTTGTCATTACTGTTACAAGAATATCTCCTTCTTCAACCCTGTCTATTTCAGATATATCCTTAATATTCTTAACCTTTCCCTTTCCAATTCCAGGAGATGCGGGAAGTCCTCTAACTAATACTTTCAATTCCTTATTTTCCTTATTTTCCTTAACTTCATTCATCTTTACATCACCCTTTAATGTAGTAATTGGCCTTGATTGTAAAATATACAGCTTCTTAGTGTCTTTATCAAATCCCCATTCAATGTCCTGATGCTTCCCATAGAGTTTTTCTATCTTCAACCCATAGTCAACCAATGTCATTATCTCTTCATCCGACAAACACTGAGCATTTACATATCTTTCACCTAAATAATCAGCCACTTTGACTTCTTCAGTACCTAATCCATCTTCTTTCTTAATAATCATGATGTTCTTTTCTGAAATATGCTTTTCTATTATCTCTTTTGATTTTTTGTTTATTATATATTCATCTGGAGTGACTGCACCGGATACTACTGCTTCTCCTAAACCCCAGCTTGCATTTATCATCATCTCATCAGTGTTATTATTTATAGGGTTGGCTGTAAACATAACCCCAGATTTTTCGCTGTTCACCATCTTTTGAACTACAACTGACAAAGATACTTGAGAATGGTCAAAATTTTGTTTTTCCCTATAATAAATTGCCCTTGCTGTCCAAAGGGATGCCCAGCATCTTCTTACATATTTAAGCAGTTCTTCTTCGCCACTTATATGCAAGTAAGTATCTTGTTGTCCAGCAAAGGAAGCTTCTGGCAAATCTTCAGCTGTTGCAGAACTTCTTACAGCTACTTGTGGATTATCAATCCCAATTTTATTGCTTAAATCCCTGTATGCCCCAACAATTTCATCTCTTAAATCCTTGGGAATATCTGCTCCATTTATTCTTTCCTGAATTGTTTTGCTAATCTTTTGCAACATGTTGGAATCTTCTTCATTAAGCCCTCTAAGTAATAGCTTTATTACTTCATCTAATTCTGAATAATAAATAAAATAATTATATGCTTCCGCTGTTACACAAAATCCTGGTGGTACATCTAATCCTTTTTGAGTGAGTTCTCCTAAATTAGCCCCTTTTCCTCCTACAACTGGAATATCATTTTTATCTATTTCATTAAACCATCTAATATACTTATATCCAGACATTAGCATAACCTCCTATGTGTTTTTCATATTATATATTATATCACATTGTTTTAAATGTGCTATACTATTTATTATTTTTTTATTAAATATTCGTAATATTTCCTTTGGCAAAGAATATTTTTTCCCAAAAAAAGAAAAAAATCCCGTTTTTTACGGGATTTTTTCTAAAACTGTTTTTTTAGGTATATTTAGAAATAAAATCCTTCGCCAGTAAATAGTATAACTAACAACAAGAAGAAGAATAACAATGAATCATCTGATCTTTCATTAAACCAGTGTGAATTTTCAAATAATATTACTAACAATAGGAAGAAGAATAGTAAGGATTCATCGTTAGCAAGATTTCCGAATAAACCTCTGCGTTCTCTGCTTACATTTAATTCTTCAGCCATTTAACTAACCCCCTTATATTTTTTCCTCACTGTATATTATGAGGAAATCCTATAAGAGGTTACTGTTTTTCTAAAATATATTTATTCTCCAGATACAGATAATTTTTTGACTTTTATTGATGGAGAACCTATATAGCCAAATGATGACATATTGAATCTTAAGTCATTACCTATTGCTTCAATGTCCATTAATGTTTCAAAGAAATTGCCAGCAATGGTTATTTGATTTACTGGTCTCTTTATTTTACCGTTTTCTATTTCATAACCATAGGCAGATAAAGAATAATCTCCTGATACTTGATTTAGTCCAGAATGTAGCCCTGCTACATTTATTATATAAATGCCCTTATCAATACTTGAAATTAGATCTTCTAATGTTTTGTCCCCTTTTTCAATATAAACATTTGTAGGAGCAACAGTAACTGAAGACTTATACGAACTTCTATAACCATTTCCTGTTGATTCAACTCCATCCTTTATAGCAGTTTTTAAGTTATATAGATAAGTTTTTAATTCGCCTTTATCTATTATCTTTTTGAAGATAGTCTTGTGTCCTTCATCATCAAAGGACCTTGAGTTGAAACCATCTTCCATAAATGGGTCTTCAACGAGAGTAAATAAATCGCTAGCCACTACACTGCCAATTTTATCCTTAAGTAGGGATAACCCTTTTTGAACTTGGTCTGCATCAAATATACTGCCAAAAGCAGATAAAATATCAGCAAAAACTAAGTTCTTGAATATAATTGGGTAACTGCCACTTTTTACTGGAGTAGCCCCTAACATCGAAATAGCTTCATCCACAGCTTCTTTTGCCATTTCCTTATAATCTACTTCATTAAAATCATTAAAAATCCTAATGCTCATGCCAGTCTTATTATCTTCTCCATCTTTTGCAATAACAGAAATATATATGGCAGCACCTGAAATTTTATCAGATAAATCAATTCCCTTAGTATTCATAATATATCTTTCAGTATGAAATTCTTCATAACCACAATATTGTACAGCGAATATTCTTTTATCTAATGCTAAAGCCTCTCTTTCCAAATTTAAAAGGAATTCAATTTTCTTTTCTGCTGGTACGCTGGAAAGATTCCCTTCTCTTCTTTTTATTTCCTTATATTCATCTGAACCTTCAAATATTATTTCTTCATCTGGGGAATCAATATATTTGCTGTTTTCATAAGCATCATTTATCAACATATCTATAGAGCTTTCATCAAGCTTTTCTGTATAGGAATATCCCATTTTCCCATTAGAAATTCCTCTTAAAGAAAGGCCACCTGATTCAGAAATACTGTATTTGTTAACTTCTCCATTGAAAACGTTAATTTCAACTTGCTTATTGTTTTGAATGTAGACTTCTAGGTCTTCAAACTTTTCTTTTCCCCTAGAGAGTATTTCTTGGGTCAAATTCCTGTAATCCATTATTTATCCCCCTTCCTTCCGCCAACTGTTAGAGCTTTAATCCTAAGTGGTGGTTGTCCAACATTTGCAGGGATTAAACCGCTTTCAGCACCGCACATACCTTGGCCTAAAGCTAGCTCTTTTCCAACCATATCGATTAATTCTAGTACTTTAAGCCCATTGCCTATTAGGGTAGCTCCCCTAACTGGTTTTACTATCTTTCCATTTTGTACTAGATATCCTTCCATAACAGCAAAATTAAAATCACCAGTAGCTGGATTTACTGAACCACCACCTAATTTTTTAGCATAAAGTCCCCATTCTGTATTTGCAATTATTTCATCCAAAGTAGAATTTCCTGCTGCTATATAGGTGTTATTCATTCTAGAAGTTGGAGCAAATTTATATGATTGCCTTCTTCCAGACCCAGTAGATTTCATTCCCATCCTTTTACCATTTAATTTATCTACTAGATATGACTTCAATATTCCATTTTCTATAAGAATGTTCTTTTGAGTTGGAGTACCTTCATCATCTATATTAGTGCTTCCCCATCCATTTGGAATAGTTCCATCATCTATGGCTGTTACCAATGGCGATGCTACCATTTGTCCCAACTTATTTGCAAATACTGATGTTCCTTTAGATACAAAAGCTGCTTCCAACCCATGGCCACAAGCTTCATGGAACAATACTCCACCAAACTCGTTGTCCATAATTACAGGCATTACACCTGATGGGCAGTATTCAGCATCTATCATGGTCTTTGCAATTCTAGATGCTTCCCTTGCAACATCTTCAACATTTATCTTTTCAAAGAACTCAAATCCCATAGAAGCACCTGGTGCATAAAATCCTTGCTGCATTTCTCCATTCTTCGCTGCAACAGAAGATACTGAAAACCTAGTTCTTACTCTTCTATCTTCCGCCAAAACACCTTCTGTATTCGCTACAAGTATCTTTTGATCTTCGTCTAGGTAGCTTACTGTTACTTGAGTTATGCAAGGGTCATAGTTTTTTGCAACTTCATAGGCTTTTTTCATTAAATCAACTTTCTTATTCTTTTCTACTGTTGATGGCAAAATCTTTATAGGATTTATATCCCTATCATTTCCCTTTAAGAAATTTAAAGTCAAATCTGAAGAAGTAGATTTTAAAGCAGCTGCTGCTTCCTTGGCAACCTTAATTAGATTTTCTTCTGAAGAATCATTGGTATAGGCATATATACAGTTAAATCCATTAAAAATCCTAATACCAACACCATATTCCCTACCTGAAATATTATTTTCAATAATACCGCCAACAAGCTTAATGTTTGTGCTTAATTTATCTTCAACGAAGATTTCTGCAAAATCTCCGCCATTAGATAATGCAGCACATAGGACTCTTTCTATTACTTTTTGATTCAACAAAAAAATCCCTCCTTTTATGTATTTTTTTGCAATATATTAATTATAAATATTATATTATAAAAATTATTAAAAAAAAATATAAAACAGCAGGTTTCCTGCTGTTTAAAAAATATCGCCTAGAAAGAGGAATAATATAAGTAACAGCAATATTTCATCAAAACCTCTTCCTCTTCTATCTTTGCCATACAATAATATTATTAACAAGAAAAATAGGAGCAGTATTTTCTCGTCACGTCTTGCAGGATGGCCTAACATAATAAAACCTCCCTATTTAAGATTAATACATAATATTCCTATAGGGAGGTTTTTGTTACATTATATTAAATTTGCTTCTCGCCTAAGTTCTACAATAGATTTTGTTGATATGCTTTCTTTAGGAATATTTAAAATATCAATTATCTTTTCCAGTTCGCTAGTATCCCTAACTTCTATTTCCATATAAGGATATGGATAAGTTCTTTCATCCCATTTATCAATATCAAACCTTACACCATTTAATTCGTAGGAAACTCTCTCTTTAAAACCCTCTTCTTTAACTATATATCCTAAAGATTTTAGTATATCTAACATTGCTTTCTTATCAGATATGTCAGTATTTATTTCGACGTTTTCCCTTATTCCGTCTTTACTGATATTCTTCTTCATAGTTAATGTCAATTTAGTTTTTCCAGTTAATAATGATTTTGTCTCCCGTATACGCATATAGGCGTTAAGATTATTTTCAATGAAATTATCATTGGTATCAATTAATGTATTTATCTGAAGTTCTTTTTCAATAAGTTTTGCCCCCAGTTTTTTTAGTTTTTCTTCCATTTCAGGTATATTGATATTCAAAATTTTTACTTCAAGTTCTTTCATTTTAACTTCTCCTTTAGCCATAATATGCTTCTTCATCTACAATCAGTGTCACATCAGGATGAAGGAGTAAAAAAGATACTGGGAATTTAGTAGATACCCGCTTTTCCTCAAGCAACTTCTTTATTACAGGTGCCTTTTTCTTTCCATTGGCTAAAAGAATAATCCTCTTTGCCTTCAAGATATTTCCAATTCCCATGGAAATAGCTGTCCTTGGCACTTCATCCTTGGATTTAAAAAATCTAGAATTTGCTTCAACAGTATTTTCAGCAAGCTCTACAACTGAAGTCCCTACAGAAAGGGATTCATCTGGCTCGTTAAAGGCTATATGGCCATTTTCCCCTACACCTAGGATTTGTATATCTATACCGCCAGATTCATCTATCATTTCATCATATTTTTTACAGTATTCTTCAGGATTTTCAGCCATCCCATCAGGTATATGGATATTTTCTTTAGATATATTTACATGATTAAATAAGTTCTCATTCATATAATATGCATAACTATTGGGATGTTCAGGAGATAATCCAATATATTCGTCTAAATTAAAAGTGGTTACTCTGGAAAAGTCCAAACCTTTCTCAACATGTGCCTTAACTAATTCTTTATATAATCCTATAGGAGTACTGCCTGTTGCCAAGCCTAAAACGATATCAGGTTTTTTCTTAATAGCATCAATAAGGATATTAGCTGCCCTTTTACTCATTGCATCGTAATCCTTTTCAACAAAAATATTCAAAGCCTTCACCCCTATAATATTTTTTTTGGCATAAAGTTTATATAATCGCTGGATACACAATGAAATTCAATATCCTCAATTATGCCCTCAACTATATACTTGTGCCCCTCAGCGTGTAAATGTCCATAGACACAGATGTCAATATCATATTCTTTCATGATTTCTACAAACTCATTGGGGCTTGAGTCTATATTAAACGGTGGATAATGAAGCATGACGATTTTCTTTTCTAAATTATTTTCTAAAGATTCTAAAGACAGTTTTAGCCTATTCAGCTCCCTTTTAAATATCTTCTGGTCTTGTAAATCAGGCATCTCTTCATCAATATTGGACCACCCTCTTGTCCCAGCTATTCCTATATTATTGTAAATATAACTATTATTCTGAATAAAATGGATGGTTTTCAATCCAAGACTGTTTAATTTCTTTAGACTATTCCACCAATAATCATGGTTCCCCTTAATTATAATTTTTTTTCCAGGAAGCTTATCAATCTTCAAAAGGTCCTCATAAGCTTCGTTTAATTTCAGGGCCCAAGAAATATCACCAGCTAATAACACCAAATCATCTTCACAAATTGTAGAATTCCAGTTATGTATTATTTTTTCCTGATGATTTGCCCATATTTCTCCAAAAATGTCCATTGGTTTATCTCCACTGCTATCTAAATGTAAATCACCTATGGCAAAAATCAATTTACCACCTCGTTAATGTTAAACTTTAACTTTAAGAAAAAATGCCTATTTTCCAACATTCTATAAGTTAATGTAATACTTTAACTTAAAGATATGAAATTAAAATCTGCACCTATTTCCTCCAAGAATTTCTTTTCCCTAATTTGGCATGTAAATAATATGACTTGCCTTGATTCACTTATTTCAGTTAAAAACTTTAAGATATTTTTAAGCCTATTGTCATCATATTGAATAAAACAATCATCTAAAATCAATGGAAGCTTATTTTCTGATATGGAATCTATTAAACTGAATCTTAAGGAAAAATATATCTGGTCTATGGTTCCACCACTTAAGTCACTAATATTAATTAAACTTCCAGTTAAAGGATTCTCTACTTTAATGTTTAATTTGTCATCTATCTTGATTTTGTTGTATTTCCCTTCAGTTATTTTCTTTATTAACTTGCTCACTTTATTATTAATATCTGGAGCAAATTCATCATGTATTTCTTTAGATATTGCTTCTATGGTGCTGTATGCAAGTTCTAAGGCTTTATATTCAGTTTCAAGTTCTCCTTTATATTGGTACTTCCTTTCCAGTGCTTCTTCAATTTCTACCAATTTTGAAATTCTTTCCTCAAGATTATTTATATTTTCTTCAATCCTTCCAAGCTGAACCTTATAATCGGAAATCGTGTTAGCACATCTTTCTATTTCTTCTTGTATTTGCTGTTTGTTTAGCTCTTTTACGCTTTCATCCACTTCTTCATTTTCTAATTCGGAAAGTAAAGTTTCAATAGTGCTTTGACCTAATACCTTATCTAATATTTCTTTTTTTGCTTCCAATTCCTTCATGTATTTTTCATATAGATTCTTTTTTTCTAAACCACTCCTAAATTCATCTAAATTTCTAACATTGTTTTGTAAAAATATTTCTTCTAATCTATTTTTGCTATTTTCTAATTCTACTTTCAATTCACTAATCTTATCAATTAAAGATTTTTTGTGCTTGTCTAGTTCATCATATAGCTTAATATTTTCTTCTTTGCTTATATGTTCAATATGAAGCTTATCATATAACCTTTTAAATTCCAATTTTGTTCTTACATTATATTTTTTCAAAAGTTCTTCTTGTTTAAACTCTATCTCTTTTAACCTTAATTCCCTTTTCCTTTCGTTTTCTTCGAATTCAGCTATCTTTTTATTTATTTCCCTTATATCACCCTTAAGTTTATTGACCTTTGAACCGAAGAATACAAAACTTGCTAATAAGATTGCAGCTAATAGTGATAAGTATAATCTAACATTTGGTACTGTTAACATAAGCATTAACGATGCAATTCCTAATACACCTAAAACACCTTGAAGTATCTTATATTTGGATACATTTTTAATGTGTTCATTATTGTCTCTTTTCAAAAACTCAATAGTATTATCTGTCTTGTTGTAAATAATATTATTTCTTTCCTCTTCAAGCTCTTCATATTGATTATAGTCGTTAGTTATTTCCTCCATATTTAGACTGCCATTGTCTTTAATATCTGCTTCAATGGATGTTAATTTCTTTTTTGTTTCTTCTAATTCTGATTCATTTTCCTTTAAATTGTTATTATAATGGCTAATGGAATTTGTAAGATTTATAGCTTCATTATAATCTTCCATAGACAGATTACTAAATGAAGATAATTCAGCTGTATTTTTTTCAAGAAACCCTATTTCCTCTTTTATTTTTTTAGCTTCCTCAAGTTTTTTTGCTTTTTCATATATTTCTATTTTCCTTAAAATATCCTTTAAGCTCTTAAAATTATTCTCTTTATTCAACAGTTCATCATTTAGTTTTTCCTTTTCTGCCAAAAACGACTCATAGACATCCTTTTCTGCAAGGATTTCTTTTTTCTCCCTTTCAAGTTCTTCTATTGCCCTAAGATTCTTACCATAAGGCTTTGTTGAAGCCCTTTCTGTACCTATTTCATCCATCTTAGATTCTAATTGGGATAAAGCGTTCTGTACAGATATGTCATCTGCTAAAGATTGAGAAACATTTATAAGCCTATCTGTTACTTCATTTGCTAATTCTTTTTCGGTTTTACAGCCAAGTTGCTTTATAGAAATAGTATTGGAGAATACGATGCTGTTGAAACCAAAGAAATGAACTCCTGGCTGCAAAACCCTACTTCCATTATCTATCCTATAAGTTATATCTTCACCTGTATTCTCATCAATTAATTTTGTTGTTCCGCTTGTCCTTGAAAATTCCTTTTCAATCCTATATTGTCTGCCATTATATTGAAAGCTAATGATACCAGCATACCTATCTGAATCCCAAGGCTTATATCTATCCAATTCTTCAGTATACATAGTCCTTCTATAGTTTGGTCTAACAAATCCATAGAACATTCCATATATAAAATTATGAATTGTGGACTTGCCAGATTCGTTTTCTCCAAATACAAGGTTTATGCCCTCTTTTAATTCTATCTTTTTATTATTAAATTTCCCAAAACCTATAAGGTTAAGTTCCTTTAGTATCATACTATTCTCTCCCCTTTAATAGCACTTCGAGGCCAACATATAATGCTCTCTTAACAACAGGGTCATCTAGCCCTTTTTCCTTCATAGCTTTTATATAATGGCTTATAATATTGTCCTTATTTTCAGTTTCCAATGCTTCTAAGTCATAATCTAATATAGTATTGTCAATTAATTCCATATGATAAAAGCTATCCTTTAATTTTTCCCTTATATTTTTAATATCTATATTCCTATTAACATATCCATTCAATATAATCCTATAGAAATCCTTGTCTTTATTTCCTTCCACACTGTTTATTATTTTTTCTTCTATCTCAAGGTAATTCATGTTTTCATTTAATTCTATTTCTGTTACAATAAATTTTCTCTTGCTAAAGGGGATAAACTTTATATTTACTTTCTTGTCTTCAATGGTGCCTTCAATTATGCCCCTATCTCCATCCTCTCCAAAATCCAAAGGTTCAGGGCATCCGCAGTAGGCTATGTTGCCTTCTAAAATTTGTGGCTTATGTATATGTCCCAAAGCAATATAGTCCATATTTAATCTTTTTAATTCTTTTAAATTAAGAGGCAAATACCTCGATTCATTATTTACATCTCCATGTAAAACCAATATGTTGTTCTTTGTCTCATCGACACCATTAAAATCATTAAAAAGGTTATTCTCGCGAATTTCCTTAGTTCCCCAGCTGTAACCGTAAATTACAGTATTCAATTCACTAAATTCCCTTTTTTCAATGGCTTGTCCACCAAAAATAGTTACATTTTCTGGCCACTTAATTCTGTCATATAGGGAATTATTCCCTTTATAGTCATGATTTCCAGCAACAATAATAACATTTATGTCTTTTATGGAATTAAAATAGTCCCTAACTCTAATTATGTCTCTAATGGTAAAATAAGCTTCTTCAAATAAATCCCCTGCAATAAATAAAAAATTCGCATCATTTTCTCTGGCATAATCAATTATCCTTATAAAGGTATCCCAAAGTTCCTGTCTTCTCATTACTGCCTTTTCCATGTCAAAGGAAACATTATTAAACTTAGAACCAAGATGAATGTCTCCTGTATGGATAAATTTTATCAATTTTATCCCCCCTTCAGGTAATAAAATTATAACATAAAAATACTAGAATATACAAAATAAACCAGCTTAAGCTGGTTTAAATCTTCGATAACATCTTTCCTAAAGGTCCCTTTTCATCTATTATATCTTCAATTTCATATATTGAAATTGGGAAATATGGAATGCCATAAACATAAGGAGTTATTTCATAAAGTTGGAAGAATATTACCAATGTAAGGTCAGCCACATAGAAATCTTGATCTATTTTAATCCTGTTAAATTCGTTTATCACTGGAATATTTCGCTCTTTTATTTGTTCCTTAATCTTTTCCGATAATATCTCTACATAATCTGATTTTTTCTTAAACAATTCAGGAAGTGCATATTTTTTGCCAGTTTCCAAATCAAAAGTTAAACCCTTTACTTTAGTTAAACCATGGGCACCTCCTGAAAAAGCATAGTTTATCAAAGTTAAAGATAATATTCCCTTACTGTTATTTTTAAGCTCCCATGTACCTGTTACCTCTGTATTTTCATTATCATAATAGCCCTGTTCTTTTAATTGTTCGTAAATAGCCTCTAAGATAGCATTATTTATTCTATCTTGTACATATATATTCTTTAATCCATAAACTTGTGGATAATGTATCTCTAGCTTGGGCATATCTAATTTATATGTCTTTATTTGAACAAATAGATCCCCTGTGCTCATCCAATCCACTCCTTTAATAGATTCATTACTATAAGATATGCAGAAGTAATAAGTTTGTGATACCTTTAAAGATTCATCATCCAATTTTCTATTTCCTCTGAAAACATTACTGTATTTTCTTTTTTCTTAACTCCTTTTATAAAAGATTTTAAAAGAGGTATATAATCTAGTTCTAATATCCAAGGCAATAATATCTCTTTCCCATAAAAATCATACAAGAAACTTACCATAAAATATCCTAAAATATAATAATCTACAGTTTTTATGTCTATGTATTTTGCTCCGCCCTTTATTCTCCAAAGCAAATTATTCAAATTTTCAAATTCTTTATCTACAAGACTAAGTTTTCCCTTAGTTAGGCTTCCCACTGGATCGTCTTTTTTTAAAACAGGCCCATGTTGTATAAGCAGCGCAATGCCTTCTTCAAAAATTTTTCCAAATAATTCATACAAGTATATGTCTTTGGTATTTAACTTAAAATATCTTATAAATTTAATTTTTGGATGGATTTTTCTGCTGTGAAACAATTCGTGGCTAATTATTTTTATTAATTCTTCAGAATTTGATAAATACTTTATATAGTTTATATAGATTTCTTTCCTATTTAAAGTAAAACCTCCATCTATACCTCCAGCATATAGATAGATTTTTGGGTGTATTTCTACATGTTCTGGTATAATTTCATAAACTTTTTTTAAAGCTTTTTGTATAATTTCTCTTTCTTCTTGTTTTATATTTTCTAATTCTTTTACGAAAAAAGGCAGATTATCCTTCAAAATATGAAGTTCAAACCTGTCTTTATAACCTTCATAAATTTTTAATTTAATTATTTCTTCCATCAGCTTAAATTCATCTATTCCCTTGTTTATTGTTCTCTCATATTCTATGTACTTTTTCATTGCCTTTGCTCTAGTTAATTTTCTTAACTTACCATAGCTTATATCACCTTCCAATACTTCTTTTAGGAATTTTACTGCATCTATATTGATTTTCACAAAAAACTCCTCTCCCAAAACCTTTATAATACATATATATGGTCTTGAAAGAGGAGTATGTTAGGAAATTTTATTTATTGATTAATTACCATCGCTGAAATGACGCAAGGCATATATCCATTATTCTGCTATTTTTGTTGGATGAAAATTGCTGGATTATTACAAGGGGAAATTAATTTATGCGCATAAAAAACAAGAAAAAGCCTAACAAAATAGGACAAGATTCAAATCCTGTCCTATGATTTAATGATATATTTTCATGATTTTAATCTATACAGCAATTTCCCATTAGATAACCTTTTATCTACTTTCCCAATATAATATAAATGCTCTAAATGGGCCATGGCTTCGCTAGTTGCAAACCATTTTTGGGCATTTGGAAAATCATTCCAATCCTTTGCACGTATACTCCATTTCATTTGGCTTGCCACATCTCGTGGCGATAGCTCACCATTTCTAAGAATTTTTAAAATCTCTTCAAGCCTTTCTCTATGATGAATTAACAATTCAGTAATTCTTCTAGTATGATCCGTAATAATATTTCTGTGAGCAGGAAATAGAATATAAATATCATAGGAATATATCTTCACTAAACTATTAAAATACACTGATAGAATATCTTCGGTCCCCCAATATCCTATATTAGGAGTTATCTTATCTAATACATGATCCCCACAGAAAAATAGCTTATGGTTCCTTTCATACAACCCTACATGGCCAGGAGTATGCCCTGGAATATCTATTACCTCAAAGAAATATTTTCCTACTTTAATTCTATCTCCCTCTTTAACATAGACAAATTCAATAGGTTCCCTTAAGCAATATTTATATCCAGGATGCTCTTGAAAACTTACATTATCCTTTTCTAAATCTAATATTTTCTTTGTTTCATCAAACTTTTCCCAATACTTAATAGAAGTCATTCTGTTTATATATCTTCCATCTATTTCTCCAGCATAGATTTTTACTCCATAATTTTGGAAAATCCCAGCCATCCCTGAATGGTCAGAATGCAGGTGTGTAATAAATAGCTCTGTATCATTTAAATTTAAATCCAATTCAGCCAATCCATTGAAAAGTGAATCAATACATTCCTTTAGATTAAATCCTGTATCGATTATTAGAGATTTATCATCACCTTTTATCACGTATACATTTATTGCTTTTAGTGGATTATTAGGTAGTACAATATCTATCAAGTATATATCATCATATACTTTTGTTACCAAAGCTTTCACTCCTTTTGAACTTGAATATAAATATTATTTCAAATTGTTTCTATACTTGTCAAATATAATTATAAAAAAGAAGGAGATGCTGTAGTCATCTCCTTCTTTTATTTAAATTTATGTTTATCACTTAAGCTATTACTTGCCCATCTACTATTCGTCCATCTTGAATACGAATTACTCTATCTGCTTGTTTTGCTATATCCATATCATGAGTTACCAATACGATTGTTTGGTTAAATCTTTCAGCAGATTTTTTAATTAACTCTATTACCTCTTGGCCAGTCTTTTCATCGAGGTTCCCAGTTGGTTCATCAGCTAGAATAATTGCTGGATTAGTGATTAATGCCCTTGCAATAGCAACTCTTTGTTTTTGGCCACCAGACAGTTCATCTGGATAATAAGCCAACTTATCTTCTATTTCCAATGCAGATATTATTTCTTTTAACCTATTTTCATCAGGTTTTACGCCATCTAAATGGGCTGGCATTAGGATATTTTCAAGGACAGTATGTTCAGGCAATAGGTTGTATGCTTGAAATACAAATCCTATTCTCCTTCTTCTCAATATGGCGATTTCTTTATCTGTCTTGTCAAATACAGATTCCCCTTCCAAATATAGTTTTCCTTCTGTAGGTTTATCTAAGGCTCCTAATATATGGAGAAGGGTGGATTTCCCTGAACCAGATTTACCTATGATAGCATAGAAATAACCCTTTTCTATTTCAAGATTGATGGATTTCAAGGCCTCTACCTTTAAATCTCCAGTAATATAAGTTTTGCTTACATTTTCTAATCTCAATATACTCATCTTTTTCACCTCTATCGACCTAAATTTCTAATATTATCTATAGGTTGATTCTTAATTATCTTTCTAATAGGTAAGAAGTATGTCAATGTTATGATAATAAATACCACTACAGATACAGCTAAATGTACCTTCCATGGATATAAGTATAATGGCTTTGGCCTACCACTTATAAAAGTAATAAATACCGCTAATCCTAATAGTATATGGCTTATTATCATTGCAATTAGACCATATCCAAATCCTAAAAATAGATATAATTTCTTAAACTGGTCTTCTGTTACTCCCAATGCTTGTAATATCCCTATCCTTTCCCTTTCTTGTTCAAGCTTTGATAATGTTGTATTGTATAGGATTATCAATGTAATTACTGCAACAGTAACTCCAAGTAGTGATACAACTGCTGTCATATTCAAGGATTTGCTGAATATCTTCCTATTTTCTTCAATATAATTAGTTAGCTTTACTTCATATTCCCTTGCTATCCTCTTTAACCCTACATCTACATTTATTTCATCTGCATTTTTATCTACGTAAATATAGACATAAGTTTTTCCATATCTATGTGGATAAATACTTGATATTAAATAATTCAAATCTTGAACTGTTAAATTCCCTTTTCCAAACACAGTAGATGGATAAGCATTAGCAAGGAAATTAAATGAGCTTATAATTACAGGATTTTCAACTGTATCTCCAAAGGGCCATATTCCTTTTTCCGGGAAATAATATATTATACCTCCTACCTTAGTTTTCATAATCCTTGCTTCGTTTGTTGGAGTTTCACCTTTCATCTCTTCAGTAGGAATTGTTAAATAAATTGTATCCCCAACTTTTATGTTTTCATTTCTTGAATAATAATCTGCATAGCGGAAATCATAAGTAATGTCATATTTATTTGTATATTTCAATAAGGTCTTCATCCTATCCTTTTGATTTGTAGCTTTTATAATGTCATCAGTTATTTCAACACTACTGCTGCCATCTAGTTCATCATATAAAGGCATTAGCAATATTACTTCTTCCCCTGTTTTAAACTTCTCCTTATTCAATTCCCCTTCACTTAACGAATTTTTAAACCTTGTATAAAGTGGGTCCTCTACATCTATGGTATATATATTTGTTATCACTGCATCCTTTACTAGATACTCTTCTTCTTTACTTATATTGGCAAAGCTTGTATCTTCTGTACCAAAATGCTCTTTAACTAACTTTGCTGGTAAAATCTCTTTAAATTCCTCATATATCTTATCTTCATCTATATTTTCATACCAGAGATATGCATGTTCCCCTGCTCTATATACTTCTACCCTTTTTACACCTTCTACTTTGTTTATGGCATTTAATAAATCTGGTAGTGACCTAACTGTTACTGCATAGTTGAATTCATATCCATACGCTGGCTTGTCTTTTACTATTACATTGTCTATATAATCTCCAAAAAAGATGAAGGATAAAAATATGCTGCCCAATAATACTGCTGTAGCTATTGTATACAAGCTTGCTGTCAGTATTGTTTTCCCTTTGTTATATCTTAAATTCCTTAGATATATCTTTGCAAAGGATTGTACCTTCATATTTAAATCTACTGTTTTCTTCTTCAATTTGGCCCTTATTATTGGCTTCTTCCTTGGTGGTGTTGATATACTCCCTGTTAGTGGTACCTTTGCAGACATTATCATAGGTACTATCATTCCTAAAAATACTGATAATATGCCTAGGATAATTCCAGTTAGTGTTAATCTATAGTCTATATGGAAGTTGATTACTGTGTTTCCATATTTGTTCATGTAAAGTATCATCAACTTTGAAAGTCCGAAGCCTAGAGCTAAACTAATTGGTAGAGTAATTAACAAAAGATATACTGTTTCCCACAATAACATTCCTATTATCTGCCCATTTACAGCCCCAATGGCCTTTAGAAGGGCAATCCTTCTTGTACGCCTCTTTGTTTGGGTTAGATATATTTGGAATACTGCAAATACTGTTGCTATAAATATTGCTGCTAGTATACCATAAGTTAATGTTGATTCTGTACTTCCACTTGTTTCTGGATATGCATAGGTGTTTCTTCTTAGACCTTCAAATTCATCTTTATATTTGTTGTAAAATTCCTTTGATGATATGCTGCTTCCTATAAAAATATCATAAGCTGTTCTAAAATCGGATACATCCGCATTTTTTGTTAATAGAAAGCCTTCTTCTATAAACTTTTTAGCTGCTCCTTCAGTAACAAAAGCATTAGCTACCGGGCTATCCCCTACATCCCATAAGTTGCTGTAATTTTGTATTATACCTGTAACTTTCATATCCCGTGTTATATGGGCATACTTACTTATCATTGATAATTCTTCTGGGTTTAACGCTACTTCTCCCTCAGTTGTTCTTTCTTTTGGAGGTTGTAATAAATTTTCCAATCCCATTTCTCTAGTAAGTGATTTCCCATATGAATAGTCGCTATATAGTTCTGGTACAAACATTTGAACATAAGAGGTTTTTATGACTACTTTTGTCCCATCAAAGTATTCTAAAGAATTTTCATTTCTTATATAGGAATTGGCAAATCCATAATATATATAAAAAGCCCAATTAATCGGTTCTCTGTCCTTTTCTGTTAAATCGCCTTTTCTTTCTTTTTCCTTATATTCTAGCATCCAATTCCTATAATTATTTATTTGATAAAGAAGATCTTTAAATCCAAGCCTTTCCTGTATTTCAGGTACAACCCTCATTACTTGTTCCATTGCTGCTTCATCTATGCTTCTTTCATATAGGGGTATAACTATTTCTACAGGTATTGTGTCCCCTACTTTAATATCTGATGAAAAATAACTTAACCTACTTAATTCTATTGCTATTTCATCATCCTTTTCTGGTAGCCTTCCTTCATACATTGTGAAATTTCCTAATTCCTTTAAATCATCATTTATTGTTCCAACTACACCTGCAGTTGAAGAACTCCCTAAAATCCTGCTTATTCCCAATTTTTCAACTTCATCTTTCTCTTTGAATTTTCCTATATTTTCTTCACCTACATCTAAATATGCAGCATCCCAAGAACCAAACATTGCAGTTCTTTGCTCTAACTTTGTCCCTTCTGAGCTGGCATGAAAGACAGTAGCTAATACTGTAAATATAAAGGATAAGCATACTACAAAGGCAAGTATAAAAGTATCCTTTTTTCTCCCTTTCATACCAGATATTGCAATTTTTCGTAGCATATCTTTCCCTCCATTTAGACTAAATAGCATAATCTATTTTCTTCCTATATCTACTTATTTCTATAAATTATAACAAGTATTTTTTACCATTTAAAATAAAAATGTTAACAAATTGTTAAATGTTTGTAGAAAATCAAATTTCTTATTTATCGTCCTAGATTTCTAATATTATCAATTGGTTGAGCTTTTATGATTATCCTAATTGGTAAGAAATAAGTGAATAATATAGTAACAAACATCACCACAGAAACAATCAAATGCAATTTCCAAGGATACATGTACAATGGTTTTGGTTTTCCAGTAATAAATGTAATAATTACTGCCAATCCTAAAAGCCCATGGCTAATTATCAACGCTATTAACCCGTATCCAAATCCTATAAATAAATATAGTTTCTTAAATTGTTCTTCTGTGACCCCCAATGCTTGTAATATCTCTATTCTTTCCCTTTCCTGTTCTAGTTTCGATAATGTTGTATTATATAGAATTATCAATGTAATTAGCGCCACTGAAACTCCCAACAAAGAAACAATTACTGTCATATTCAATGATTTATTTAAAATCTTCATATTTTCTCCAATATAATTAATAAATTTAACCTCATATTCCCTTGCAATCCTCTTTAATCCAACATCTACATCAACTTCATTTGCATTTCTGTCTACATAAATATACACATATGTTTTGCCGTACTTATATGGATATATGCTTGCTGTCAAAGGGAAGTAATATAATTACTTCTTTCCCCTTTTTAAACATTTTTATCTATTTCTCCAACATCTATTGATTTTTCAAACCTATCATACAATGGATCATCTACATCTGTTGTGTAAATATTTGTTACTATTGCATCTTGTACTAAAAATTGTTTTTCTTCAGTTATATTTACTAAATTTAATCCATCTGTAAATGATCTTCTATCATATTAGCAGGTATTGTGTCCCCTACTTTAATATCTGATGAAAAATAACTTAATCTGTTCAAGCCTTCCTTCATGCATTGTGAAATTCCCTAATTCCTTTAAATCATCATTTATTGTTCCAACTACACCTGCAGTTGAAGAACTCCCCAAAATCCTGCTTATTCCCAATTTTTCAACTTCATCTTTTTCTTTTAAATTTCTGTATATTTTCTTCACCTACATCTAAATATGCAGCATCCCAAGAGCCAAACATTGCAGTTCTTTGCTCTAACTTTGTCCCTTCTGAGCTGGCATGAAAGACAGTAGCCAATACTGTAAATATAAAGGATAAGCATACTAAAAAGGCAAATATGAAAGTATCCTTTTTTCTCCCTTTCGTGCCAGATATTGCGATTTTTCGTAGCATAGCTTCCCTCCCATATATAAGGAAAATAGAATTATATATTTTGATTTTTTTTACGTTAATCAACATAAAAGATTTTTGCTAATTATTTAAAAAAGGTTACCAAATTTTAAAATTTGCAAAAACTGTAAAAAAAAAGATAGGTTTATCCTATCTGTTTGTTATTTTCAACTGGAAATTCAACTATGAAACTAATTATGTCATCTTTTATACTGTAATATATATCACCTTTATTCTTTTTTGCTAATTCTTTACAAATATATAGTCCTAACCCAGAGCTAGCTTGCCTTCGATCTCCAAAATTATATTTAACAAAAGGTTCAAATAAATTACTGCGAATTTCATCTGGTAAAGGTCGAGTCTTATTTTCAACTATTATATAAGCATTTTTATCCATCTTTAACTTAATTTTAATTTTACCATCTACACTATATTTCGTTGCATTATCTAATAAGTTTAAAACAATTGCCCGAATTTCTTCCTTATTGGAATATATAACAACATCTTCATCTGTAATATCTGCTTCTATCTTTACATTATTGAGTATCATCTCATATTCTTTTACAATTTTTATCAACAACTCATTTAATTGAATGTATTCATTGTGTCCCTTTTCTATTTCCTTACCTCTTGCTATAATAAGCATATTTTGAACTAACTTATTCATTCTATTAGATTCAGTTATTATTCTATCATATGCTCTTTTCTTTGTTTCTTCATCAATCTTCCCTTCTTTTAATAATTGAGCATATCCTGTTATTGACGTAATAGGAGTTTTCATCTCATGGGTAGCATAGTTGAAAAAGTTCCTAGTGGATTTTTCCAGCTTTTCAATTTTAGCCTTTTCTTGTTGCAATCTTTCCATTTGAGATGCAATCTTGTCCTGCATTCTATTAAAATGCTTTATTATTATAGCTACTTCATCGTTGCTTTTTGCTTCTAGTTTTTTAGAAAATTCACCATCTCCGATAGAATTAATACCTTCTAATAATGTATTTAATGAATTTGTAGACCTTTTCAGCCATATGTAGTTAATTATTATCATTATAACAAATAGAACAGACTGAATGCCAATTATCCTCATTATCAGATTCCTATAATTGCTGTACTGATCATAATAATCCTTTTGAAAAACAAATGTACCTACATATTTGTCTTTCAAATAGACTGGATATGAATAGGTGGCATAGTAATTATTGCCATTGTTGTGTAGGTATAATAAAGAAGATTCATATCCACTATCTTTAATTATTTGATCCATGCTGCCTTTATCGATGACTTCTCCAGCAAATTGTACATAGTCATCCATATCATATTTAATTGATAAAAAAGCATTATACTGCAAAGCTGCACTATTCATAACAGACCACAAATTATTCCTATTATATGCAGTTATAACAAATCCTGAATTAACAGTCTGCCTTTCAAGTTCATAATGGACTATTGACCTGATTTTTTCCATATCGTTAAGTATGTAATTGTGTAGATTATTTTCGAAAATCTTCCAAATAAATATATTAATGATTATTAAGATTGTAAAGCTTATTAATATTAAACCAGTGGTTATTTTTCCTTTAATCGTATTAAACATAACCATTACCTCATTACATAACCTATTCCAAATACTGTTTCTATAAGATCAGGACATCCTAATTTAGCCCTAATCCTTCTAATATGGACATCTACAGTCCTTGAATCTCCGCAATAGTCGTATCCCCATACTTTATCTAGCAATTCTGCCCTAGTGAATACCCGATTTCTATTATCTAATAAAAAGAAAAAAAGGGCAGCTTCTTGGCGCTTAAGTTGAACTTCGGTACCATTTTTGAAAACCCTTTTCCCTTTAATATCTACTTCTATTCCTTCTCCCAATTTTATAAACTCATCGGAATTATTATTTTTTTCTTTTTCAATACTTCTAAATAGGGCCTTAACCCTTGCAACAACCTCTCTAATCTCAAAGGGTTTCACTATATAATCGTCTGCTCCTAATTCCAATCCAACAATTTTATCAAATATGCTGTCTCTCGCAGTAATCATAATAACTAAATGGTCCTTGGAAATCCTTTTACAAACCTCAAATCCATCTATATCTGGAAGCATTAAATCTAATAAAACAAGGTCAGGTTTAAAAGTATCTATTTTTTCTAAAGCGCTTTTCCCATCAAATACGCTTTCAACTATATATCCTTCACTTTTTAAAGTAATAGTCAATATATCGTTTATGGAATATTCATCTTCTACAACTAATATTTTTTTTGCCATCTCATCACTACCTTTTATTGTAATAATTTCCCATTATTCATAAGATCGAATTTTATTCTTTGATATATTACTTTTTTAGTGATGGGAACGCCATCAATTATCTCTTTTATCTCTCTCGTGGAAAACAATTCATTTCCGCTTCTACTTGCTATGACATTTATTTCAGGATAAAATTGCTGCGATTTTTCTTTAAATATTTCCAAATATATTTGGTTCAGTTCTTTGTAATTATAATAATAGGCCTTTCTTTCTATGACTTCAATATAACCATCTAAGACTTTGAAGTTTTCTGAAAGAAAAAAGTTGTCCCCTAAATATTCAAAATATAATTTTTTTTCATCAGTCTTTGTAAATAAAGTTAAGCTTTGATTATTTCTGAAGTTATAACTTCTAATTTCAGTGGTTTCCATTAAATCCCATTTTTTATCATCTACAACTTTTGAATCAAACAAGAGCATTAGTTCATATCCATTATTAATATACGCTCTTATTCTATCTGTATTTTCATCTATATCTAAATCCATAAGATAATTTAAGGTATAATATCCATTTATAAAATCGATTTTATATATCTTAAAATCCTCATTATCAATCCATATTAAAGAATTTAAATCCTTTATATAAGCAATTTCACCATATCTTTTATCACTTAACCTTTTATAAATCCTATTTGAACCTAAATCATATATGTAGATGTCATTTAATTTCATTTCTGAACTATACTTATGAATAATAATATAGTTTTCGCTGCCTAGAGCATAGGAAACAACATATTGTCTTCCAATAGTGCTTTTCTTATTTTCATTAAGCAGTATTGATAGATTACGGATTTGATTAATCTTATTGCCCCTGCTGTAATCTACAGTATAAACTTCATCATCAATAAATCCAATAGGTCTTACACCCGACATATTATTGAGGTTTTCCTTAACTGTTTCTGTTATCTTGTTATAAACATCTATTCTATATAGGTATTTTCTTTTAATCAGGTCATCACCATTAATCCTTCTAATGTGTCCATATATATAGCCATTATAAAAAAAAGAAGGATAAAATATTTCATTGCTGTCGAGTTCTAAACTCACTTCATCAGGAACAGAATCATCTACGACAAATTCTCTTCCTAATTCAACCTTTTCTTCAGCTATGATTTTTTTATAATTTTGACTTTCACAAGCAGATAAAATAAATAAAGAAATAGATAATATAAGATAAATAGTCTTCTTTACCATACCTAATTCTCCAAATTAGTTTTTATAATATTCTATTATTTTAATTGTAGCAAAAGATAAAGGATTTGTCTAAAATTATTAAGTTAAACTCTTATTTTCCTGGACAAATTTTCAAGATTTAATGCTTCAAACTAAATCCTCATAACAATCGTTCCTTTTATAATTCATAATGTCTATTCTATATGCTTATAGGGTATATGATAAAAATTGAGATAAAAATAAATATTATGATTTTAAGACATCATGTAGGAAATATTTGAGTTTATAGAATCTTGATATAAAAGAAAAGGGATACATAGTTAAGTTAACCATATGACTCCAAATGCAATTCATAATCAGCTACATAGAAAGTTAAACTTTTTTGTATCTACTTTATTGACGTAAGTCCATAAACATAATTTAATCTAATATAATAGAAAAATAAGTAAATGATAAAAATAATATCAAAGTTATAATATAGATATTATAATAGCGTAATAACAATCACCAAAATAGTTCAAATCTAGACTAGTTAATGTTTTTTCAAATAAACTATCAATCTGTATTCCTAATAAATCTAATTTTAGGAATTCTTTGCTTCATCTCTTGATACTTTGCTATACCTGCCTTTGATACTTCATTTAATTCTCCATTATCATCTATAAGGCTTAATCCACCATCCTTACTTTCATAGAAAACTGGATTCCCCTCTAGGTCATAAGGATAAAGACCAGCCCAAAAAAGATCAATCATACCATATTCATCTAAGATTAATGAGTCGTCTTCTGGTTTTTCATAAAAATCCACAATGCTGAATCCCTCAAAGCCCTCTTCTACAGCTTTATCGTAAGGTATTAACCCATAAGATTTCAAATTATATAATGCATAATCTTTATGAAATCCTACTGTAATATTTGACCATTCATAATTTGGATTTGAATAAAATATAATCTCTTCATCATAATCACTACTGTCAATAACAGCTGTAAAACCTTTTGTTCTATAATAAACTAAATCGTTTTTAAAATCTGGACTTATTACAAAATCTTGATATACCTTTTCCTTAATATTCTCTACTTTTGTTTCTCCTATTAATTCAGTAGTTCCATCATTATAATTCAAGAATACCTGTACTAAAATATAATCCTTCTTGCCTTGCAACATCGTCTCATCGATATTAAAGATATGAGTTTCTTTATAACCATCAAATGAATATTTTACCATCCGAGGTTCTATATTTTTATACTGTTCTAAAAAATGTGTTATATACCTAAATTCTGTTGACTGTATGTTATTGGGATTTTTTATATTGATTTTCGTGATAATCTGTCCATTACTATATTTTGCAGTAATTAAATTCTTATTTCTGATACTTAAAACAATAAAAATGATAATTATAATCCCTAGGATTATCATAATAAAAGCTCTCTTTTTCATAAAATACCTCCTAAAACATATTTTTTGTTCTAAACCTTTATAGCCCTTACTGCAAACATGGACTTTAATAAATGTAGTTTTTAACCTATTGTCCCAACCCTAGAGGCACATTTCAACAATACATATTTCCATTATTTTCTTATAACAAAGTAAAAGTTTATTATTTACTTCCACCATATTAAAGGTTTTGTAACAATAAATTCATTCTTTCAAAGTCATTGTATAAATATATTGTTTAAATATATTATAGAATAAATAAAATTCAATTTAAACTTGATTCAAATCGGTGGGAATTTATATCAATTAAGTAATCACAAAAAGATTACCTTTTTATTTAAAACTATTGAAACTTCATCCATGAGAAACAGTTTAAAAATAATGTTTTACAGTTTTACAACTAAATTGATTTGCTACCAATATATATTCATTACTAGGGAAGTAAATAACAAATAAGCGTAGAAATTCTTTTATCAATATTTTCAAGTTAATTAAATAAAAATAATCTTTAAAAAAAACATATTTTTATATTAATCTGCGAAAATAAGATATGAGGGTTAACATTAATTAAAAATATTTGCGGATATTATTAGTACTTTTCTATTATCTTAAAATTAGATAAAATAAAAGACGTTGCTTAATCAAATAAATTAATCCTTTATAATTGGAATATGGGTATAAAGATGATATAATTATTAAACAAATATTTTGAGGAGGTTTTTATGGCAGAATACGGAGTATTTGATGTTATTGGCCCAATAATGATTGGCCCATCTAGTTCACATACTGCTGGAGCAGCAAGAATAGGTAGAATTGCCAGGGAAATACTTGGTACTGATTTCATAAGGGTTATATTTTACCTACATGGCTCCTTTGCAAAAACCTATAAAGGCCATGGAACAGATAAAGCTCTAGTTGCTGGGATTTTAGGAATGGGCCCTTCTGATGAAAACTTGAGGAATTCCTTTGAATTAGCTAAAAAACAAGGAATAAGCTTTGAGTTCATTGAAACAGACCTAGGATATTATCATCCCAATACTGTAAAAATAGTGTTTAAATCAAAAGATAATAATGACTCATATATTATTGGTTCTTCTATTGGTGGCGGAAGTATTCTGATTTCAGACATAAATGGTAACAAAGTGGAGTTCACTGGCGATTATCCAACTCTCCTCGTAAAATACCATGACCAAAAAGGCATGATAGCCAGAATTTCAACTATATTAGCAAACAATGATATTAATATTGCTACCATGAAGGTCTCAAGGGAAAACAACATTGCCACAATGGTAATAGAAACAGATTCTCCCATTGAAGGAAACATAGTAGACGAAATAGAGAAAATAGAAGGCATAATATACATAAAAGGAATAAATCCAATCATGAGGTGATGATATGTTCAACAAAGCTGAAGATATGTTAAAGCTATGCACCAAAAAAAACAAAAGAATATCAGAAATTGTTATAGAAAAAGAGATTATAATGAATAAAATTTCACGTGATGATTTGCTAGATAAAATGAAAAATGTGCTTCAAATAATGAAAGAGTCTTCCAATGCAGCTTTAGATAAGGAAATAATTTCAGTCAGCGGATTGACTGGAGGAGATGCAAAGAAATTGGAAGAATACAGAAAATCATCAAATCCACTATCGGGAGATATAATAGTATCAGCTATGGCAAGGGCATTGTCAACATCAGAAGTAAACGCTTCCATGGGAAAAATCGTAGCTGCACCTACTGCTGGTTCTTCTGGCATAATTCCAAGTGCCTTACTTACAGTAAAAGATAAGTTAAATCTCTCAGATGAACAGGTAATAATGGGATTATTCACCGCTGCAGGGATTGGAGAAATAATTGCTAAAAATGCAACTGTTTCAGGTGCAGAAGGTGGCTGTCAAGCAGAATGCGGTTCTGCTGCTGCCATGGCAGCTGGCGCAATAGTGGAAATGGCAGGAGGAAGTCCTGAAGCATCTTTCCATGCTGCATCTTTTGCTTTAGTAAATATCCTAGGGCTTGTATGCGATCCCATTGGCGGTTTAGTTGAATATCCTTGTGCACTACGAAATGCCTATGGTGTTATCAATGCTTTGATTTCAGCTGATTTAGCTCTGGCTGGAGTAAAATCATTAGTTCCTTTTGACGAAGTTGTTGAAGCCATGTATAAGGTTGGAAAGATGATGCCAGAACCATTAAGAGAAACTGCACTCGGAGGATTGGCAGCTACTCCAACTGGAGAAAATATTAAAAGGAGGCTGTCACATTGATTAATTTGCTAATGGAATTTTTTAAATGTGAATTAGATAAAGATTATTTAACTGAATATAGAGAAACTCTTTATGATTTCATTAGCAGTAAAGAATTTATTGATAAACTAAAGAGCCTAGCAAAAGACAGAAGTTTCTCTGTCTTTTCTTTGCTAGATTTATATGGACAAGTTTTTTATAAATATACTGAGATTTCACAAAAAGAACTTCTATTATCAATATTCAACTGGCTAAATAACAAATCTTTCCCCCATAAAGGAATAAATGGATTCAATCAAAAATTGACACCTTTATACGAACTCTATGTTAAGACACTTCAAAAAATAATCTCCCTTGGACTCTATGAAAAAGATACGTTTCTTGATAAATACCCCATTTCATTTTTATCACCTGAAGAAGAAAAATATAAAAATATTACAAACGAGTATTTCAGATTTAAGGATATATTTAAAAACTACTATATAAACGAGCTTATGTATCTTGATATGGCAATTACAGGCCATAATACACTTCACCATGTAATAGGAGTAAACCATCTTGCTTTGCACATTGCAAGACAGCTTTATGAATTAAATCTCCCAGTGGATTTAGGAAAAGTTGTGGGGGCAAGCCTTGGGCACGATGTTGGTAAGTATGGTGTATCAGATGAAGAAATAGACAGGGTGCCATATCTACATTATTACTACACTGAAGAATGGTTCAACAGGTTCTCAATGGATGAAATAGGTCATATTGCAACTAACCATTCTACTTGGGATTTAGAATTGGAAACACTGCCTATTGAATCCTTAATATTGATTTATGCTGATTTTAGGGTAAAAAACAAAGTTGAAAATGGAAACTATACCATGCACATATTCACCTTAGAAGAATCTTTCGACGTAATCCTAAAAAAATTAGACAATGTAGATGCAGCTAAGGAATTGAGATATAAAAAGGTATATAAAAGGTTAAAGGATTTTGAAAATTTTATGATTTCAATGGGTGTAGACACTACATTAACTGGTAAATTAGAAAAGATAGAGAGAAAACCATACGAGTTGATGAATAAAAAGGAAGTCATAGAAACTCTAAAGCACCTTTCCATTGAAAATAATATAAGGCTAATGTCAAGGCTAACTGATAATGTTGCCTTTAATTCAATTTTAGAAATGGCTAGAGGAGAAACCAACTGGAGAAGATTAAGGTTTTTCCTTAAAATCTTTGATGAGTATTCAATCTATTTAACTCAAAGCCAAAAGGTTAAAACCCTCCACTTTTTAAAGGATTTGCTTCTCCACAAAGGTGAAGACATAAGAAAAGAATCTGCTGAATTAATAGGCAAACTAATTGCATTCTACGATGAGGAATATAGAAAGGAACTGCCTAAAAACCCAATATATTACAGGCATAAAGAAAAATCAGAAGACTTATTAGATGAATTCCTAAATATGCTTCTTTTCCCAGACCATAAAATCGCTGATACGCAAAAAGAATGGCTATATAACTTAAAGAACATGATTGATTCCCTATTTAAAAACTGCTATGAAACCCATTATAAGAAGTTCTTCGATGTAATCAGCAGATACTATGAAATATGTCATGAACTTTCCCCTATTGCCCAATTTTACCTTTCTCAATCCATAGACTATGTACCTGTAGATAGCCTTGATGAAGAAAGATTATTAAAACTATTTGACTATACAATCAAACAACTTGATTCGGACAACTTGGAACTTAGGCTCACTACATTGGACAGCATTTCCCAAATGCTTGTAAAAACTCAGCACAGTTGGTTTATAACTGCCATAAAAAACTGGTTAATTAATCATTTGGAAAAATCAGATTCTCCTTGTGAGAATTATTTAAAATATATAATTGGAAAGAAGATAAAGCTTCCACAAGAATATATGGAAATACTAATCCAAAACTATGATGAAGGAGACAGCTCTGAGATATTTTTAGAAAACTTAAAAACTGCAACTGAATGGGTTAAGAAGAAAATAAATATTGATACTTTATATGATTTTGTTATTAAGGACCCTGAAGCCAATGGATTACATACAGCTATGCATCTCTGCAACCTATTGAAGGTAAGTGCAGTTGAACGGGTAAGAAATTATGCAGGTATTACTCTTTTAAACATCTTCCATCTATTATCTCCAGAAGAAAGAAACGATGTTGCAGTGGAACTTCTAAGGGCATTGGAAATGGAAAGCTATCAATTCACAAAATTTATCCCTGACTATTTAGGACAACTGCTTTTATATCTAACACCTAAGGAATTAGATGAAATAATAAGCGACTTTGACCAAAAGATAAAAGTTTCCAGTGAAAGGGTTGTTATCCTTTTATTAAATACAATTGCAATTGCCATTGAAAACTACCCATCTTATAAATTCAGATTTAATGAAGATGAAAAGACCTACAGCAAAAGGCTTAACAAACTGCTAGGTTTATTGGCTATTGGCATGGCATCGTATAATTCAGACATTAGAAGTGAAGCTTTTAGAGTAATAGGTTCAACTCTATTTAAATCTAAGAAGCTATCTTTAAATGACAAATATTATATCTTCGACTTCATTGGCAAGAAAATCTTGACATTAATTGATTTCAACAAGGAAGACGACTTCCTATTTTACAACGATGTTGCTTCACTTATTCATTTATATAAGTTTATATCAGACTATGAGTTCTATAAAGGAATTATCGACACAAGTAAGGAAGAAAAAATCGCATTCTTCCCTGGAACCTTTGACCCATTCTCATTAAGCCATAAGGAAATAGCAATTGAAATAAGAGATATGGGCTTTGAAGTATATCTTGCAGTAGATGAATTTTCTTGGTCTAAAAGAACTGAACCCCATTACTATAGAAGAAACATAATAAACATGAGTATTGCAAATGAGAAAAGCATTAATCTTTTCCCAACCAACATACCTATTAACATAGGCAATCCTAAGGACCTAGAAAAATTAAAAAGCTTATTTCCAAATCAAGAAGTATATATGGTTGTAGGTTCAGATGTATTAGTAAATGCTTCAGCATATAAAAAGGACAATATTATATTTGACTTCCCACATATAATCTTTGACAGAAAAACAGGCAATTCAGAAGAAGATGATGAAAAGAAACTAGAAGAAAGCATACGCAAAATCAAGAAAGAAGTCATTAGGCTGTCATTACCTCCAAGATATGAAGATATTAGCTCTACACAAATAAGGGAAAACATAGACAAAAATAGGGATATTTCAAAGTTAATGGACCCACTGGCTGTATCATATATCTATAACAACAATCTATATTTAAGGGCACCACAATATAAAACATTATTTGAATCTAAAACAATAGATGTAGAAGTAATTAGAAATATTGATAGGAAAACATTATATGAAATAAAAGAAACTTTTGGCTCACTAATCAACTACGAACACCTAGAATCTTTAAGTAAAAAACTAAATTATAGGATATTGATTGTAAGAAATGCTGAAACTAAAAAGATGCTGGGCTTCTCTACATCTTTCTGGATAAGGCACATTATGTTGTATGATGAATTTAAGGATAGAAATATTACAGAATTTATCAGGAGAAATGTCAAAGGAAGAATTATATTAATTTCTGGAATAATAGCATTAAATAATGATGAAAACTTAACTGAAACGGTTTTAAATGAAACGATTTCCGTAGCAATAAACAGGGATTACAACTATGCAATATATAACAATATGCTTTTATTTGAACGGAATCCTGTAGTTGAAGAACAGCTAATTCTTCAAGGATTTCAAAAAACTGGTTACAAATACAATCAAAATCCGTTATTCGTTGTTGATATGAACGACCCAATGACTTTAAATCTAGACATAGAAAATATGTTGAAGTCCCCTTATAATAGTGATCCTAAAATTTTGAAGGTTATACATGAAACAAGGAAAAAGCTAAAATCAGCAATATCAAACCTATATCCTGGGGAACTATTAATAACATACAATAAGGACATGATCTACAGCAAACTCATACAAAAAATATGTGAAGCCAACGAAGTAAGCATTATACAAAATAAAAGCAGAAGATTAGGCCCTCACATGTGCGTACCATTTGGCTTAATATTAAACGGATGTATAATTCCTAATACAGTCACAAAAACAATGCACACTGAAAAAGTATTTAAGCCAAATATAATCGATTTCACCATTGAAGCATCGCCATACTATCTTTCTTTAGAAGAACAAGCCAAAGTCTTAAAATCATTTAACAGAGCAGTTATCCTAGTAGACGACTTGCTTCATAAGGGATATAGGATAAATGTCATTGAGCCAATTTTGAGAAAAGAAGGAGTGCCAATAAAGAAAGTCATAGTTGGAATATTAACTGGTAAGGGTAAGGAAATTGGGGAAATTAGAAACTTGGATTTGGACTGTGCATACTTTGTACCAAACCTAAAGCTATGGTTCAATGAAAGCAGCCAGTATCCGTTTATAGGCGGAGATATGGTAAGTAGAAAAAACATTGAATTAAGCATAATACCCAGTATAAATCTAATTTTGCCCTATGTATCTCCAAGGTTTATCAAGGACACTGAAAATAAGGCTATATATAAGTTATCAGAAGTATGCTTGTTGAATACATTAGAAATTTTTAAAGCAGTAGAAGATGTATATCAGTCAATTAATGAAAAAAATCTCAATGTAAGAAGCCTTAAGGAAATCCTAGTTACACCAAGATTCCCAGATATTCACAGGAATTTCTATATTAACAGGAATACTAAACCTTCAACCTATATTGAATGGGATTTGGAAATATTAAAGAGATTAGAAAATATTGTAAATAGATGAGGAGTGAAAAATGTATAGCCAGTTTAAATATTACAAATATAAAGATAAATACCTGTTTTCCCTATTTGATTATGAAGAATTAGAAAAAGCTAATTTGGAAGAAATAAAAAATGAAAGAGGGATAATCTATTACCTTAATAGATTATCCCCGTTAAACTCTAGAAGATATTTTACCATCTCCCATCCTTCTATGCTGTTCATCAAAGAAGAAAGCTTAGATTTATTAAGATTAGACGAATCAGATTATACAAAGATAGTTGACAAATGGATATTAGATAAAATAGAAAAAAGAGAAGTTGCATGTATAAACACCTACTATCCCACATGGGAAGATATATTAACCATGAAACCAAAAGATAAATGGAATGTAAACCTAGTAGCCCTAGGAGATGTTGGAAGTACACTAGCAATTGGGTTGAGATTATTAGGAGGAGAATGCATAAACCAAATAGGTATATATGATAGAGATATAAATAGGCTAAAAAGATGGGAACACGAATTAAATCAAATAATAGATCCAGCAGGAAAAATGGAATTCCCAAAGGTTGTTCCTTTAGAAAAGGAAAAGTTATTTGACTGCAACATGTTTATATTCTGTGCATCTAAAGGAGTACCTTCTGTTGACAGCAAAATAGAAGATGTGAGGATGGCACAGTTTAAGTCTAATTCTGAAATCATAAGTGAATATGCCCATCTTGCAAGAAAAAATAAGTTTAGAGGAGTTTTCGCAGTAGTTTCTGACCCTGTAGACCTTCTATGCAAAGTGGCATTTTTAGAAAGCAATAAGGATGAAAATGAAAACCTTGACTTTCAAGGCTTAAGTTCAGACCAGATAATAGGCTATGGACTTGGGGTAATGTACGGAAGAGCAACGTTCTATGCTGAAAAATTGAAAGAAGCTGCTCATTTTTTCAAAGAAGGAAGGCTCTTTGGCCCCCATGGCGATGGACTCATAGTAGCAGACAGCATAGCAAATTATAATGAAGAAATATCTAACTACTTAACCAAAAAAACAGTAAATGCTAATAAGGTAGTGCGAAGCTTTGGATATAAGCCATATATTGCGCCATCTTTATCATCAGGGGCTCTTTCAATTATAGCTACAATAAAAGGGGACTGGTTCTATGGTTCCACTTATATTAAAGAGGTATATATGGGTGCAAGATGCAGGCTTATTTCTACTGGCATTGAACTTGAGCAACTGAAACTCCCTGAAAAGTTATTTGATAAAATCAAGAAAACTTATGATAGATTGGCAGGGATAATATGAAAGATATAGTCCTCATTATTCCAGAAAAACCAAGTCCTTTGTTAAACAAAATGATTGAAAATGTACTAGGGAATCAAAATGCCATTGAAGTCCATACTCCAAATGAACTTCCAAATATGCAAAATAAAAGGATACTGTTTGCGGTAGAACTTAATGAAATAGGCACATCAAACAACTTAAACGATATGTTCTCACTGCTCTATAAAAGAGGTAAAGACTCCTTATATGGCTCTGAAGGAGCCATATTAATACACAGCGACTTCCCTCTATTTACAAAAACTTATGCCCAATCTATAGCCTTTTGGGCAAACAGCTTAGGATGCAGCTTCAATGGAAGGCCTTTGGTTGAAGCAACCAAGGATTTAGAAAATTTTAAGGCAATGGAAATAGCATATAACATGCCATTAGAATGTATCTGCCTTTTACAGTGCAAAGAACTTGGGAATAGGTTCCTTAATGGAATTATAACTAATTATAAAGATAAAAAGAAATTGCTGGTACTACACTCAAGCAGCAGAGACACCTCAAATACCTTAACACTATGGGATATGGTATCTAAAAATCTTAGCGGGATTGAAGTAAATGAAATAAATGTAGGAAACGGAAATGTAGTTGACTGCAAAGGTTGCAATTATAAAACCTGCAAACATTTTGGAAAGCAGAATAAATGCTTTTACGGAGGAATAATTGTAGAAGAAGTATATCCTGCTATATTGGAAGCTGATGCACTTCTATTTATATGCCCAAATTACAATGATATGATAACTGCAAACTTGGTTGCCACTATAAATAGATTAACTGCCCTTTACAGAAAAACTAAATTTTACGACAAAAGCATATTTGCAATTATAGTATCAGGATATTCAGGTGGCGATGCCATAGCAAAACAACTAATATCAAGCCTAAATATGAACAAAACCTTTAGGCTTCCACCTTACTTTTCATTGATGGCAGTTGCAAATCATAAAGGAGATATATATAAAGTACCTAATATTGAAGAAAAAGCAAAATTTTATGCCTTAAACATTATGAAAGAAATTTAGGGATACTTGTTAAGTATCCCTAAATTTATTAATAAAGCCTTATCTTATGGTAACATACTTCCACTTTCCTGACTTAAACCTTATTAGTATCAAAAACCAACGCACAAATTGATCTACCAACATTGCTATCCATGCACCAGATAGCCCAATTCCTACTTTAATTACTAAAATATAAGTTAAAGCTATTCTAATAACCAATATACCAAAAAATGTAGCTACTAAAGTCCAAATTGTATCTCCTGCTCCTCTAAGCCCACCTGCTAAAATCAGTTGAGAACACTGAAATAGTTGTATTATAGAAACTAGTCTTAATATTCCTGATGCTTCACCTACTACTTGCCTATTCGTTGTGTACAAGCTTGCTAAAATATCTCCAAAGAAGAAGAACACAATTGTCATCAATGCTGCAATAATTGTACCTACTTTTCCACATGTCTTTATATATATTTCTGCCTTTTCAGGGTTTTCCTCGCCAAGGCTTCTGCCTGTTAAAGTAGAAGCAGATATTCCAAATGCTTGACCGGGATTTATGGACAAACTAAGTAGATTTATGCATATTTGATGAGTAGCATAAGCTATAGTACCTAAAGATGCTATCATCCTTGTAAATAGTAGAACTCCTAATCTTAAGACTAACTGTTCCATTGTGGCAGGCAATCCTATTTTAACAAGATTATATATAATGTCCTTATCAAACTTAAACTTGCTCTTAAGGTTAATATGAACTATTCTATTTTCATCAAATATAACTCTCATTAACAAAATTGTTGCAATAACTTGTGAAATTGCAGTAGATATGCCTGCACCTAAGACTCCAAGCCTTGGGAAACCTAATAGACCATATATAAGTACTGCATTTCCAAAAACATTAAACAAATTTGTAGATATATTTATTTTCATTGGAGTTCTGGTATCTCCAGAACCTCTTATGGCTGCGAAAATTGCATAGTTAAAAGCTTGAAATATAAATCCCAGAGAAACAACCCTAAAATACCCACTGCCTATTTGAATTGTATCTTCTTGGGCTCCAAAGAATTTCATGGCAGAAGCTGTCTTTCCTATGCCAAGATAAATTATTGGCAAAACAAGCAATAATTCTGTCAATATTACAACATGTTTTACTACTGATTCTATTCTGTTTTCTCTTTTTGCACCTATGTACCTTGCTACCATAGTAGTACCGCCAACATTAAGGGACTGTACCAATGCCAAACCTAAATTAGTCAATTGATTCGTTATACCAATCGCTGCTATTGATGCTGCAATTGTAGCATCGTCGCCATGTCTTCCTACCATTACCATATCTACCATACCAAATAAGCTTCCCATAAAAAGTTCAAGGAAAACAGGCCAAGCTATTTTAATAATTTCGTTTCTTATATGTTTTCTATCAAGACTAGACTCCATATAATCACCTTAGCTTTCATTATTTTTCGATTCCCTAAATATTATAGCACATGACTGGAAATAAATAAACTCTCCCAATAAAGGAGAGTTTATTTATTATCTTTAATTTTAAATAACTTATTTATTGTACTTGTTTTTAATATATTCATCTATTGCCTTAGCTGCTTGTTTGCCTGCACCCATTGCAAGTATTACAGTTGCTGCCCCTGTAACAGCATCTCCACCGGCAAATACTCCTTCTCTAGATGTCCTACCCATTTCATCTGTAATTATACATCCATGATTGTTTGTCTTCAATCCATCAGTAGTTGAAGCAATCAATGGATTTGGTGTAGTACCTAATGCCATGATAACAGTATCTACTTCAAATATGAAATCTGAACCTTTGATTTCAATTGGTCTTCTTCTGCCTGATGCATCTGGTTCTCCTAGTTCCATCCTTACGCATTTCATAGCCTTGACCCAACCATTTTCATCGCCTATAATTTCTATTGGGTTAGTTAGCATATCGAATATGATTCCTTCTTCTTTAGCATGGTGAACTTCTTCTACCCTAGCTGGAAGTTCCTTTTCAGTTCTTCTATATACTATATGAACTTCTGCACCAAGCCTTCTAGCTGTTCTAGCAGCATCCATTGCAACATTACCGCCACCAATTACAGCAACTTTCTTGCCTACTTTAATTGGTGTTTCATAATCGTCTCTATATGCTTTCATCAAGTTATTTCGTGTCAAGAATTCGTTAGCAGAGAATACTCCATTTAAGTTTTCTCCTGGAATACCCATGAATTTTGGCAATCCTGCACCAGAACCGATGAAAACAGCTTCAAATCCTTCTTCAAACATTTGATCTATAGTTATTGTCTTGCCAACTATTACGTCAGTTTCAATTTTTACTCCTAATCTCTTTAGGTTTTCGATTTCTGGTTTTACAACTTTATCCTTTGGAAGCCTGAATTCTGGAATACCATAAACTAATACTCCGCCTGGTTCATGTAAAGCTTCAAATATAGTTACTTCATAACCTTCCTTAGCTAATTCTCCTGCACATGTAATACCAGCTGGACCTGAACCAACAATTGCAACTCTATGTCCATTGCTTGGTTTTACCTTACCAACTTTTATTCCATGTTCCCTTGCCCAGTCTGCTGCAAATCTTTCCAATTTACCAATTGCTACAGGATCACCTTTCTTACCTAAAACGCAAGTCTTTTCACATTGGTTTTCTTGTGGGCAAACCCTTCCGCAAACTGCTGGAAGAGCTGTAAATTCTGCCAATACATGTGCTGCTTCTTCAAAATCTCCATCAGCAATGTGTTTTATAAATCTTGGAATATCTATAGAAACAGGGCATCCTGGCCTACATGATGGATTCTTACAATTAAGGCAACGTTGAGCTTCGCGCATTGCCTCTTCTTCTGTATATCCCAAACATACTTCATCAAAGTTATGAATTCTTTCTTCTGGGTCTTGTTCAGCTATTGGTGTCCTTTTAAATCTATCTATTGCTGCTGCCATTATTTCCTAACCCCCTCTGCTTTGCATCTGCATTCATATGTTTCAAGGTTCTTCTTTTCTTCATCCCTATATTGAGCTTGTCTCTTTAGGGCTTCATCAAAGTCAACTAGATGGCCATCAAATTCAGGCCCATGAACGCAAGCAAATTTAGTTTCTCCGCCAACTGTAACCCTGCATGCACCGCACATTCCAGTACCATCAACCATAATTGGGTTTAAAGATACAGTTGTAGGTAAGTTGTACTTCTTAGTAGTCAAGCAAACAAACTTCATCATTATCATTGGACCTATGGCTACACATTCGTCATATTGTTTTCCTTGATTGTTTATAAGTTCATCTATGTAATTTGTAACCATACCATGGAATCCATAGGAACCATCATCAGTACATACATAAACATTGCCAGCGACTTCTCTCATTTTATCTTCAAGTATAATTAATTCTTTTGTTTTAGCTCCTATAATAACATCTGCCTTGATTCCTCTTTCATGAAGCCATTTTACTTGTGGATAGACTGGAGCAGCGCCAACTCCACCTGCTACAAATAACATTCTCTTCTTCTTCAATTCTTCAATGTCTTCATTAACAAATTTTGATGGAACTCCCAATGGCCCAACAAAATCCTTTAGATAATCTCCAGCTTCAAATTCTGCTAACCTTCTGGTAGAACTGCCCGCAGCTTGAACAACAATTTGTACAGTTCCTTCTTCTGTATCGTAATCGCAAATTGTCAATGGAATTCTTTCGCCTTTTTCATCTGCAATGACAATTAAGAATTGTCCAGGTTTTGCAGAAGCTGCAACTCTAGGTGCCAAAACATCCATTGAGAAAATATTTGGAGCTAATATTTCCTTTCTGACAATCTTAAACAATTGTACTTCCTCCTTGTTAAAATTTTGATAATAGTTTGATAATTCTTTGATAATCAATTTATAATGATTTAGCTTTTATTTTACTTGATTCACCTAAAATTTTAACATAATGGAAAGTTTTATTCAATGTAAAAAAAAGATTTTTATAAAAAATTTGTTATCAATTTATCAATATATTTATTGAATCTAATATTTGAATAATTGAGTATAAAATTTTTAAAATTAAATTTTTGTAAAAGTTTTCAATATCAATTTGTAAATGAATATGGAATTCAACTCCCAAATATTCCTTATAATTGAAATTATAAGTTCCTTTAGCATCTTATGCTGACTATATCTTTATGGAATATCTTTTTCAAGACTTGCCTTAGAAGATGTGTAAAGACTGAAGAGTTTTAATTAATTGCCAGATTTGTCGTCAAAGAAGTGTACTGCAATTATGATATATATTTATAATTCTATTTAAATTCCATATTTTTATCAACATTGAATATTAGTGCTTTTCCGACTTATATCGACAATATGAATTTTTCATAGATAAAAAAGAAAGAAGTAAATACTTGCATTTATTTACTTCTTTCTTCTTTTGAAAATCTTATAAATGATTATTTAACTGATTTTATTTTTTCAAACACAGCTGATTCAATTTTATGAACTCTTTCATATGCTGTTTTTTCATTCCTATTAATTGAATATATATACAACTTAATCTTGGGTTCTGTGCCCGATGGCCTTATGGCATACCATGAACCGTCATCAAGATAGTATTTCAACACATTGGATTTTGGATTTCCAGTATCGTCATACAAATAATCTATTATTTTTACTAAACTAATATCATCAAACTTAGTTATTGGATTTCTTCTAAATTCTTCCATAATCCTTTCTATTCTTTGTTTACCTTCCAATCCTTCCAATACTATGGATATTAGCTTTTCCTTGAAATATCCGTATTCCTTGTAGATATCCTCTAATACATCTAAAAGAGTCTTCCCTTGCTTTTTGTAGTACCCTGCCATTTCAGCGATAAGCATAGATGTATTTATACCATCCTTATCTCTAACCATATTGCCATAAACATACCCAATGCTTTCTTCATATCCAAATATGAATTCATATTCTCCAGAATTATCAAATTCGTTGGCTTTACCACAGATGTTCTTAAAACCTGTCAATGTTTCAAAGGTTTTAATATTATACTTATCTGCTATGAGTTTGCTTAAATCTCCTGTTACAATTGACTTAACAATGGCTCCATTTTCTGGTAAGATTCCTTTTCTTTTCCTTTGAGATAAGATATAGTTTACAAGCAGAATGCCCATTTGATTGCCAGTAATAAATTTATATTCATTATTCCCACTTCTTACCATTGAAGCCACTCTGTCGCAGTCAGGGTCAGTTGCTATTATTATATCAGCATTTTCCTTCTTCCCTAAAGCTACAGCATAGTTAAAGGCCTTTATGTCCTCTGGATTTGGATAGCCAACTGTAGTAAAGTCAGGGTCAGGGTTTTCCTGTTCAGGTACAACGATTACATTTGTAAATCCTCTTTTTCTTAAAATCCTTCTTACTGGTATATTGCCTGTACCATTTAAAGGAGTATAAACAATTTTAATATCTTTATCTATATCATCACAAAGGCTTAAAGATATTAATTCATTATCATAAGCTTCATCTATTTCTTTTCCTATGAGTTCAATTAGGCCTGATTTCTTTGCTTCTTCAAAGTCAGCAAGTTTTATTTCTGAAAAATCCTTAACTTTGTCAATTTCTGCAAGTATTTCATTAGCTATATCATCTAAAATCTGAGAGCCATATTCCCAATATACCTTAAAACCATTATAATTTTTAGGATTGTGGCTAGCTGTAATAACTACACCTGATATGGTTTTTAATTTCCTAATGGCATAAGATAACATTGGTGTTGGCCTAATTCCATCAAATAAATATACCTTAACTCCGTTAGCTGCCAAAACCCTTGCAGTGATTTCAGCAAAATCCTTAGAAAAATGCCTTACATCATAAGCAATGGCTACACCTCTTTTAATTGCTTCCTCACCCTTATTTACTATGGTACGAGCAAGGCCATGGGCAGCCAAGGAAACAGTATATTTGTTCATTCTATTGGTTCCTGCACCTATAATTCCTCTTAGTCCTGCTGTGCCAAAGGACAAATCTGTGTAGAATCTATCTTCAATTTCCTTTTCATCAGTGATACTTCTTAATTCCAATTTTGTTTCTTCATCAAAGAATTCATTTTCTAACCAATACTTATATTTTTCTTTGTAATTCATAACCTCACCCCATTATAAATTCCATACTCATCTATTTTATTTTAGTAGTTAATTTAATATTTGTCCATATTTTAAATCATGTCAGCATATTCCTAAGGAAAAAGGACAGAGTAATCTGCCCTGCTGACTAAAATCAATCCCTTTTCTTCAAGTTAAATATAATGAAAAATGGGAGTCCATTCTCCCTCAATGTCATTGAAATTATTGATTTTTATCTTCCTCTGAATCTATAACTTCGCCTTCAACTTCAATTATATCTACTGTTTCTTTCTTGTCTCTCCATTTTCTATATGCTTCCACTTCTTCTTTGATTTTTCTGAAAATGTACGCAATTACTGCAATATCATCTATTAATCCTGCTGCCAAAAAATCAGGAATTAAATCAAATGGATTTAATAGATAAAGGAATGCAATAATTATCATTAGTATTGAAGTTTGAGATACTTCCCTATAATCTTTTCTCAACCAGTCCCTAATTAAATCAATAAACAACTTAATTTCTTCTATTACTTTCTTCAATTCTGGGTTGTTTTCCACTATTGACTTTACTCTTTCCACAATGTCTCTAAGTTTTTCATTATTATAATAAATAGAATTTGCTTTACTCTCTAAATTTCTAATAATTTCATCAAAATCTATTTTCATAGGCACCCTCCAAAAAGCTATTTAAATTAATGTACCATTTAATACATTCCTATTCGCATTCACCTTGCTGCAACCTAATAGATATTATATTTCCGCAGATTTAAATCCTTTACCCTTAACTTCCACTACATCGTAAATTGTTAAAAATGCCATTGGATCAATTTCATTTACAAGTTCCTTCAATCTTGCAATTTCTCTAGATGTTAATGTACAGTATATTATATCCTTCTTCTCCTTAGTATATGCGCCTTCTCCTTTTAATAAAGTAACGCCACGATTAATCTTTTCCATAATTGCAGAAGACAATTCTTGTGACTTATCTGAAACTATAATTACATTTTTTTGTACATTTAATCCTATTTGTACCTTATCCAAAACTTGATAACCAATATACATTGCAATTAAAGTATACATGGCTCGTTTATATCCAAATAGTAACGACGAAAGGGTGATAATAATTGTATTAACCATCATAAGGCCAGAACCAATATTTATATTTTGCTTTTTCTTCAAGATAGCTGCAACTACATCAAATCCACCTTGGCATACTCCATTTCTGAACATAAGCCCCATGCCTATACCATTAAAAACTCCCCCAAAAATTGAAGCAAGCAAAATATCGTCTACAACTAACAATGTTCCTATATCCTTAGTTGCAGTTAATATTGATGAAAAAGCAAACATGGATATAAAAGCGTAAACTAAAAATTTCTTATTTAAAATCCTGTACCCCATAAGAAATATAGGTAAGTTAAGAACAAATACGGTTATACCTGTAGGGATTCCGGTTAAATATTGAACTATTATTCCTAATCCTCCAACTCCTCCGCTTAAAAGACCATTAGGAACAAAGAATAAGTTAATAGCAGTTGAACAAAATAGGTTCCCCATTAGTATAAAAAATAATTTCCTAATTATTTCTTTCCTATCTCCAAAAACATCTCTTACAGAACTCATGATACATGCACATCCTTCATTTATAAAATTATTCATATAATATATCTACCAAAATTAAGAGTATTATAACACAATAACATAATTATTTCACTAAAAAATCATTCCTAAAAAAAGAAGCTAAGATATCTTAGCTTCTTTTATATAAAAGTGGCTGAATTTGCTTCCCTTTTAATGCTTCAAGAATTGTAGGGATTATCATGTCATAATGGGCAATTATTGAATTAGGCTTTTTAAATGGATCATCTTGGCTGAATGGAACAAAATAGACATTCTTTTTATCTAATAATAGCCCAAGATTTTTAGCATTGGTACTTAGACCATCATTAGTTGATACTGCAATAACTACAGGTTTGCCATTTCTTAAATGGGCCTTATACGCCATACATACTGGAGTATCTGTAATTCCATTGGCAATTTTGGCCAAGGTATTGCCAGTACATGGAGCAATGACCAATACATCCAAAAATGCAGTTGGACCAATGGGTTCTGCATCTTGTATAGTAGAAATTACTTTATGACCAGTTATGTTTTCAATCTTTTCAATCCAGTCTTTGGCTAATCCATATTTTGTATCTAATGAACTAGCATTAAATGACATGATAGGATATACTTCTGCCCCTTCATCTACCATTCTTTTTATTTCGTTTATAACTGTATCAAAGGTACAGAAAGAGCCTGTAATCCCTATTCCTATTTTTATTCTTTCTAATAACATCATTCTCCCCCCAGTTCTGCAATAATATTTTTTATGGTATTTTTAATTATCATTGCTGCAGTTTTTGGTGCTACTTTCCCAGGTAATCCCAAGGCCCAAACTGTTTTTATATTAAGTTCTTTTGCTTTTTCAAAGTCTACTCCACCGGGAGCAGAGGCAATATCAATTATCAAAGAATCCCTGTCAACATGTTGAAGCTTATCTTCATCCAAAATCATGGTGGGTATTGTGTTGAATATTACATCCATGTTTCCAATGTAATCATTTAATTCAGATAAGTTAACAGGAATATATCCATAGGCCTCAATCCAGCTTACATCTGCAATTTTCCTCGCTGCAACATATACATTTGCATCAAGTCCCTTTAGCTTTTTAGCTAAAATCTTTCCCATCCTTCCAAAACCTAAAACTAAAGCATTTGCCCCATGTAGAACTATGTCCATATTTTCCATGGCAATTTGGATTGCCCCTTCAGCAGTGGGTATCCCATTTAATACGCTCATTTCTTCTCTTTCCATTAAATCTATGACTTTTATATTATGAAATTCTCCAATGTTATAAATTAGCTCTGGTATACTTCCAGCTATTAATATTTGAGTTGATTTCATATTATTAAATATATCTTTTAATTTGATGTTTGTAGAATAAAAGGGGGTATTTAAAAAGATTTTGTCACGGGTTAAGGGTATGGGGCCAATGATTATATCAGAATCTTTCAATGCCTTCTCTAATGTACTGCATAATATGGACTTATCTATATAGTTTTCTTCAAATCCAAAAGCCTTTATATCATAATCATCTTCCATCAGTAAATTGGCAAGCTTAATACTTCTCTCATCGCCTCCCAGTATGGTTAACTTCATAATTAACCTCCTTGATAAACTTTAGATTAATACTTATTCTATGAAAATAAAAATTTAAAGTGCTTGTTCATATAAAAGGTATCTAAAGAAGTTATGAAAATATAGAATTCATTGCCAATAGATTCTTGTAATTTAACTAAAAATAGATATATAATCCAATTAAAGGAGTGATAAGATGTTGACAATTAGTTGCAAAGAAATGAAAGCCATGGACTCTTATACAATAGAAAATATAGGTGTGCCAAGCATTGTATTAATGGAAAATGCAGCTTTAAAGGTAATAAAAAATATCCCCATTGAAAATGCTGAAAAATTCACTGTTGTCTGTGGAGTTGGAAATAATGGGGGAGATGGACTGGCTGTTGCACGACACATTATTTTAAATGGCAAAAAAGTGGACCTATATATATTAGGGAATCTAGATAAAGCTACCAATGATTTTAATATTAATTTGAATATCCTTAAAAACATGGATGTAGAATTTATTCATATCAAAGGAACAGATGAACTAAATAGGCTAAAAAATTCCTTAATCAATAACGATATAACTATCGATGCAATATTTGGAATAGGACTTACAAGGAATGTTGAAGGGACTTATAAGGAAGTTATCTCATTAATAAATGAACATTCCAAATACATAATTTCAGTAGACATACCTTCAGGATTAGATGGAGATACAGGAGAGGTCTTGGGAATAGCTGTTAAGGCAAATAAAACAGTTACTTTTCATCTAGCAAAGAAAGGGCTAATACAAAATAAAGAATATACTGGGGAACTCATTGTTGAATCCATTGGAATACCTAAATTTGTTACAAACAAAATATTAAAAAGGATGGAATAAATCCATCCTTTTTTACTCTATTATTCAACTCCTGCAATATTTACATTGAACATCTTAATTGAAACTGGGCCAAGGAAGTTGTTTCGCTTTTGTAGTTCCTTAGATAAGTACATTTCTTTGTGGACTTCATTTATGTTGCCTGATATTGAGCCACCAGTAACTGGCACAATTTCATTTCCATTGTTGTACCAGCCAAGCCTTATTTCTCCTGCAAAATCCCCTGTTATTGTGTCAATTTGAAAATCGGAGAAGGATTTTAATTCTAAGTATGCTCCTTTTTTTAAATCTTCTAATGTTTTCTCTCCGCCATTTATTACTATATTTCTTATAACTCCAGTAGGCTCAATATTTAAATAATAAGCATGTCTCAAATCACTCCAGTATCTTTTTAAAATCCCATCTTCATATACTGTTACCTTCTTAAGCAAAAATCCATCTTCGTCATAGGGAGCTGAGAATGTTGAATTTTCTAAGTATGGATCCAGTATCATGTTTATTTTATCGCCCTTTACATCATCTCCTTGTATAGATTCTCCTACTTTTGCAGTTGAAATGTGCTCATAGATTAAGCGCCCGCATGCTTTATTATAGTAATATTTAAATATCGTATTGACAGGTTCTCCAGATAATATAACAGGTATATTATTTAACTTAGGTGTAGGTTTAGCTACTGCTTTATCTTTAGAGATTTTAAGCATTTCATCTACTGCATTTGGAATTAAGTTTGCATCATAGTCAGAAAACAATATATCTTGGTAAAGTTCTACTTCTTCACTTTCCCCTTCTTTCCAGTTAGTAATAAATTCAAGCTGTCCTCTGTAAGTATCATAGGATACATCGATACCTTCAGAATTTACTATTCTAACTTTTATTTTGTCCAAAAATAGTTCTGCTGAATTAATCCAGCCATTATCATATTTATCTCTAATGAATATATCTTGTGTAAGTTTTGTAATCCAATTTGACATGGAATCTTTATTAAATCTGCTTTCTAGTTTTTGAGGAATTTCATTTACTGGATTTGCAAGTGGATAATATTCATTTTTTACAAATCCTGCTGCATAAAGGGCATCTTTAATTTCATTAGCGATTTCCTCATCGCTCATAGTAGGATGTATATTTATAGTTGAAGAACCTCTAAACTTTTTCCCTTCTTCTTCAAAATCCTTATAGATAGTAAGAGTAATGTTGGTTACATCTTTACCTCTATTCATATCAAGTTCTTTTTTTATAAAGAACAGTTCCTTTGATTCTATTGTCTTTTCAACAATCTTCCAAGCATCTATTCCATCAATATTTGATAATATATTTTTTATTCTCCCTAACATTATCCCAACCTCGCTCTTGCTTTAATATATGGACCACCGTCGGATACTTTAACCCATTCCTTGTATCCTTTGCCACAAGCCCCTAATGCAGATATTTCTACTTTGTCAGAAACCATGGAAATTGATTTCAACAAATCTGGTACATAACCTGTCATAATAACTGGAGACATGATGTTTCCAGTCAACTTCCCATCCTTTATTTCCTTTGCAACAAGAATCATGCATTGAATACCCCAGTTCTTGGGGTCTTCCATGCCACTCATGGTGCCATCTAATAGATATCCTTCCTTAATAGATGCAATCATATCTCCTAGCTTATCATTGCCTGCTTCAAAGAAGGTATTTGTCATTCTTGCGTAAGCTTTTCTTTCAAAGGATTCCCTTTTGCCATTTCCAGTAGGTTTGGTACCAAGCCTTAATGCTGAAAGCAAGTCTGAAATACCAGTTTTCAATATCCCATTTTCTATAATCAATGTATCAGTGCCAATAGTTCCTTCATCATCAAATAGATACGAAGAAACGCTTTCAACTGCAGCTGCACCGTCATGCATATTTACTAATTCCGATGCTACATATTTCCCAATATATTCAACAGCTTTGGCTCTATTTTTTACAAACATATCCATTTCTACACCATGGCCAAAGGCTTCATGGGCAATTAATCCAGCTATTTCTGGCGAACAAATCACATCATATTCTCCAGGAGTTATTCTCTTAGCATCTAGTAGTTTTTCAGCATTTTCAACTACAACTTTAGCTTTAGCACGAAGCTCATCTAATAGTTCTACTCCTTTTAGCCCAGCTACACCATCATAGTAGTATTTTGTATTGTTATCTCTTCTAACCAAAGCAAGGATATTCCCTTGGCTCCAGATATATGACTGTTCCAAATCCTTATTTTGAGAAATAAAAATTTTAGAAATATGGCATTCTTCATATCTCACATTAAAATCTACTAAAAGATCGGAATAAGACAATGCTTCATTCATAATTTCAGTCATTTTCTTAATTCTATATTCAGCAGTCTTTTCTTCAGGTAATATTTCTACTTCTTTATAATGGCTCATTGTCAACTTCTCTTCTTCTATGACTGGATAATTCGATATATTAATACCTGCTGATTTTAAATTTTTTATGTCGTCTTCAGCCTTTTCCTTAATCTTATCAACTAGCAAATCTAATGTGTCCTCTGATAATTCGTTAAAGGAGTATTCAGAGTAGTTATACCCATTAAATACCCTAACAACAAAACCCCTCTCATTCCAAAGAGAGTCTGTAATACTTGTCCCCGTTTTGCGTACCTCATATTCTTTCCCTTTCACATCTGTACCTAAAACTGAAGCATATTTAAAATCCCTTGAAAGAATGCCAATTAATTTTTTTAGCGTGCCCTTCTGATTCGTTAAATATTTCGACATTGGGACTTGCATAAAGCACCTCCGCTATAATATTTTTTCCCACTCATCTTCTTTAAATCCAACTAAAATAATGTCCTCACCAATAAGTAGGGGCCTTTTTACTAGCATTCCATCTGACGCCAAAAGCTTAATCTTTTCCTCATCGCTCATAGATTCTAATTTATCCTTCAAACCTAAATTCTTATAAAGCTGCCCACTGGTGTTAAAAAATTTCTTTACTGGATAATTGCTTTTCTCAACCCACTCTCTTATTTCATCTTCTATTGGGTTATTTTCCTTGATGTTCCTTTCCTCATACCAAACATTATTTTCATCAAGCCATTTCCTGGCCTTTGCACAAGTAGTGCATTTTGGATAACATAAGAATAAATATTTCATAATAAGTCCTCCCCTGAAATATGACTTATATTAAAAAACAGAGACTATATAGTCTCTGTTATATTAATATTACTATATTGATGCCTTT
>DATCJO010000204.1:0-8389 GCA_036562765.1 Tissierellaceae bacterium
ATGGTTATTACCTTATCGATAGTTTGATTGATGACTCTAAGACGAGTTATTTCTTTTTGAGTCATATTGAATGTCTCCTTTCGCATACATGACATTTTATCAGAATAAATTCAATATGACATTATCATAGAATAACTACATAAGTTAAAATAAACTATTGACATTATTAAATATATATGTTATAATCAGCACAATTTAATATTGATGTGATGAAGGGAAGAGTAGTATATCATTTCCTTTCAGAGAGGGGAAACCTTGGCTGGAAGTTTCCCTAAGTGAAAGATATACGAAGACCACCCCTGAACAGAATCCGAATTAAGGATTTCCGCGCGAGCGTTACCTAAAATGAGAAGCAAATAGGGTGGAACCACGAAGCGTCAGCCTTTCGTCCCTACATTTATGTAGGAATGAAAGGCTTTTTTAATTGTAGTTAATAAATTTGAAATTATTAATATAGATAAAAATAAAAGAAGGAGGACTGAAAATGGATAAGATAAAAATCACTTTACCAGATGGTTCAGTAAAAGAATATGAAAAAGGCGTAAAGGTGTTAGATGTTACGAAGGATATTTCTGAAGGATTAGCCAGAGTTGCACTTGGTGCAGTAGTTAATGGAGTGACTAAGGGACTTCAAGAAACTATAAATGAAGATGCAACATTTAGAGTAGTTAAATTTGAAGATAAGGAAGGTAAGGAAATATTCTGGCATACATCATCACATATTATGGCTTTGGCAGTACAAAGGCTTTTCCCAGATGTAAAGTTTGCCATAGGGCCAGCTATTGACAATGGATTCTATTATGATTTTGATACAGAGCACAGGTTTTCTCCTGAAGACCTAGAAAAAATAGAGGAAGAAATGGCTAAGATAGTCAAAGAAGGCCATGTATTGGAAAGATTTGTAATGTCCAGGGAAGAAGCAATTGAATATTTCAAAGAAAAGAATCAGCCATATAAGGTTGAATTAGTTGAAAGTATTCCTGAAGGCGAGGAAATTTCTTTCTATAAATTAGGCGAATTTGTTGATTTATGTGCTGGGCCACATCTTTATGATGTTAAGAAGGTTAAGGCAATAAAACTATTAAGCATCGCAGGTGCATATTGGCGTGGCGATGAAAACAACAAGATGCTTCAAAGAATATACGGAATAACTTTTGAAAAGAAGAAGGACTTAGATGAATATATAGAAAGGCTAGAAGAAGCTAAGAAGAGAGACCATAGAAAACTTGGCAAAGAATTAGATTTATTCAGCATCCATGAAGAAGGCCCTGGATTCCCATTCTTCCATCCAAAGGGAATGATAATTAGAAATATTCTTGAAAGCTTCTGGAGAGAAGTGCATACTAAAGCAGGATATGAAGAAATCAAAACACCATTGATACTAAACGAAAGGCTATGGCATCAATCAGGGCACTGGGATCACTACAAGGAAAACATGTATTTCACAAATATTGATAATGAAAACTATGCTATTAAGCCAATGAACTGTCCTGGTTCAATATTAATATATAAATCTAAGATGCATAGCTACAGGGATTTGCCATTAAGATGGGCAGAACTAGGATTAGTTCACAGGCATGAATTGTCAGGAGTATTACATGGCCTTATGAGAGTAAGGTCCTTCACTCAAGACGATGCTCACTTGTATGTTTTGCCATCACAAGTTAAAGAAGAGCTTATTAAAGTAATAGAATTGGCAGATTATATCTACAGCATATTTGGATTCAAATATCATATAGAATTATCAACAAGACCTGAAAAGTCCATGGGAACAGACGAACAATGGGAGTTAGCAACAAATGGCTTAATTGAAGCTTTAAATGCTAAGGGCAAAGAATATAAGGTAAACGAGGGAGACGGAGCATTTTACGGTCCAAAGATTGACTTCCATCTAGAAGATGCCATAGGAAGAACATGGCAATGTGGTACAATACAATTGGATTTCCAAATGCCAGAAAAATTCGATTTGACTTATGTTGACAAGGACAATGAAAAGAAGAGACCTGTAATGATACACAGGACTATTTTCGGAAGTTTGGAAAGATTCATGGGAATATTGATTGAACATTATGCAGGTAAATTCCCAGTATGGCTTGCACCAGTTCAAGCAATAGTACTTCCAATAGCAGATAAATTCAATGATTATGCTCATGAAGTTAAGAAAGCGCTATTTGATAAGGGCATTAGAGTTGAAGTAGACGATAGGGATGAAAAGATAGGATATAAGATTAGGGAAGCTCAACTTCAAAAGATACCATACATGTTGGTAGTAGGTGAAAAGGAAGTAGAAGGCAACCTAGTTTCTGTCAGAAAGAGAGATATTGGCGATATAGGTCAAATGCCTGTTGGAGAATTTGTAGAAAAGATAAAGAAAGAAATTGAAGATAAAGTAAATCAATAATTGAAGGTAATCTCAAATTAAATTGAATTATAAAAATAAGAAGGGCGTTTATAACTTTGCAGATAAGTTATTAAACGCCCTTTATTCTCAATTATCTTTTATATATGTATCCCATGATTTATCTGGCTTGAAGGTAAACAGTTTCATCAATAACATTGCACTGTTATCACAGTCATCTATTTCCAATTCTATTTCTTGATAGGAATTAAATAATTTAAGAATAACATCATAAAGAAAAGCCTTGTATTCATTAATATCAGTACATCTACTGCCTATATGTCCAATTTCAATTGATGTTTTGTCTTTTTTATAGCTTAATAAATAAGCAGCAATTCTTTCATTTTTTATAAGGGCATATGAGTTTTCAAATATTAAATCATCTAATATAATTTTTTCCCAGTTATCCAAGATGATATTTTTATTTAGAGGATTTATCTTTTCATGGTTAATTATGTAATCTTCATATTGAAGTTTTATAATATCTTTAATTGAGTTATAGATAAATTTTTAAGGTCTAAAATTTCCCCAGAAGTCTTTTATTTAAAAGGTACTAACATATTTTTGTTTACACTAAAACAGTAAGTTCTTCTAGCAAGTTTAAATCCACATTTTAAAGCAAATTTATAAGCATAAATATTGTCTGAATCAAAAGCTGTTTGAAGTTTATTAGGTCTGTATCGAGTATTCATTTCATTAAATAAAAGGATTCCTAAGCCATTATTTCTTTTATCTGAATCAATAAAGATGCTTATATATTCTCTATAGGGATGAAAAAAACTGTTCCAAATTGAGCCAATTCCAATGGAGATTTCATTTTCAAGCAATAGTAGTACATGCTTGGAATTTTCAATTTTTGGGATGTAATTTTTATCTTATAAAAGTAAGCTATTTACTTTATCCCAATAAGATTCGTTATATTTGATAATTTTTATATTATTTTTTATATTAATCATATTCTACCTCCGAAGAGCACAAAAAATTTTTACTATGTCAATGTTTTAAAAATGGGAAATAAGTATTTTTATCAATTTGAATATTTATTAAAAATAAAAAATATAGGATAGATTATCGCTAATCTATCCTATATTTATTATACATTAAGTTTAATTTATTTCATTTGCACAAGGCAAAGGTTTATGGTAGTTTTTAAATATCTCATCTAATTCATCGCTGTCTATTGTTTCTTTTTCTAGTAGGACGTTGGCTATTTGTAGCAGCAAATCCTTATTTTCTTCGATTAACCTTTTAGCTTCTTCATACCTTTCGTCTGTAATTTTCTTTATCTCCTGTCTGATTATTTCTGAATTGTATTTTATAAATATATCATCTAATGCCATAGTTCCTAAGTCGCTCATTCCGTAACTGCATACCATTTCCCTTGCTATGTTTGTAGCCTTATTTAAATCATCCTTTGCTCCAGTAGTTATTTCGTTGAATATTATTTCTTCTGCTGCTCTTCCTGCTAAAAGACAAGTAATCTTATTGTTTAATTCTGATTTGGTTAACAGGTATCTTTCTTCTTCGGGGAATTTAAGCACATATCCTAGTGCATGACCTCTTGGGATTATTGAAATTTTTTGTACAACTTCTGTTCCTAGGATTTTTGATACCAAAGCATGGCCTGCCTCGTGTATTGCTACAGTTTCTTTTTCTTTCTGCAATACTGTGGGATTTTTTATTTCTAAGCCTGCTAAAACCCTTTCTATGGCTGCATCAAATTCACTAATTGATATACTGGATTTATTTCTTCTTACTGCAATGATGGCAGCTTCATTTGCTATATTGGCTAGCTGTGCACCTGATAGTCCCATGGTTTTTCTGGCTATGGCTTTTATGTCTATTGATTTATCTAGTGGTTTGTTCCTTGTATGGACTTCCAATATCTGTTCCCTTGCCTTTAGATTTGGATTGCCAACATATATGTGCCTATCAAACCTTCCTGGTCTTAAAAGGGCTTCATCTAGCAAATCTATTCTATTTGTTGCACCAATAACTATGACTGTTTCATTAGTATTGAAGCCATCCATTTCTACTAGAAGCTGATTTAACGTCTGGTCCTTTTCGTTGTTGGAATCAAGATTTCTCTTTGCACCAATGGCATCTATTTCATCGATGAATATGATGCTTGGTGCTTCTTTCTTTGCCCTTTCAAATAGAGTGCGGACTCTTTTGGCACCAACACCAACATATTTTTCAACGAATTCTGAACCTGAGGCGTAGAGGAAAGTTGAGTTTGTTTCTCCTGCTACAGCTTTTGCAAGTAGGGTTTTTCCAGTTCCTGGAGGGCCATAAAACAGGATGCCTTTGGGGATTCTTGCTCCCATCTTCTTGTATTTTGTCGAATTATTTAAGAAGTCTATTGTTTCTTGCAGCTCTTCTTTGATTTCTTCTAGACCTGCTACATCCTTAAATGTCACATTGGGTTTATCCTTTTCCTTTTCAGAATCCTTTTCAATAGAAGAGAGGATTGAGGGGACAAGCTGTGGATTGTCGTCAGTGTTTAAGTATAGAATTAGTAGTATCAGTGTTATTGTCCATACTGCAAGTTTATCAGTAAGTTTAATATTGGATAGGCTTTTAGTAGGGAAAAAAGCATCAAAAATTAGTGTAAAGGATGCAATTAACCCTAATACTAACAATAGAAAAATTATTCTCTTTTTTTTCAAGTTATCCCCACCTCATATAATTTTCTAAAAGTTAGTGTATCCAAATAAAAGAATTATATAAAAGAAAAATAATAAAGTTGTGATTAATGTTTAAATATAGGTATAATAGTTAAAGAAAGGGGAGATTTTAAGTGGAAACTGTAAATAAAATTAAAAATTTAGTAGATAGTTATGAAGATGAAATTATAAAGTCGCTTCAAGAAATAATAAAGATAAAGTCTGTAGAAGAAGCACCAAAACCAGGCATGCCATTTGGAGAAGGACCATATAGGGCGTTAGAAAATGCCTTAATCCTATCTGAAAAAATAGGATTTAAGACAAAAAATTTAGATGGTTATGTTGGATATGCTGAATATGGTGAAGGGGAAGAAACCGTAGGGGTTTTAGTTCATCTAGATGTTGTTCCTGAAGGAAAGGATTGGACTTATCCACCTTATGGCGGTGAAGTACATGATGGAAAGATATATGGAAGAGGAGCTATAGATGATAAGGGGCCAGCTATAGCTGCAATTTACGCATTAAAGGCTATTAAAGAATCCAATGTTCCACTTAAGAGAAAAATAAGAATAATCTTTGGGACCAATGAGGAAACTGGCTGGGGATGTATGGATTATTATTTCAAACATGAAGAATCCCCAACTATGGCATTTACTCCAGATGCAAATTTCCCAGTAATCTATGGCGAAAAGGGAATTATATCATTTGATTTGGTTATGAAGCTTGAATCCTGCTGTTGCACTAATATTAAGCTTGTGGATTTAAAAGGTGGCAATGCTTCTAATATGGTTCCTGATTACGCTGAAGTTGTATTTGAAGCACAAGATATAAAAGACATTGAAAGTAGATTTAATAATAATATTAAAAACAGTAAAATTCCAGCTGAAATTCGAGTTGAAGGGAACAAAGTTAAAATAGTTGCTAAAGGCATCTCAGCCCATGGAAGTACACCTGAAAAAGGAGAAAATGCTATAACATATTTAATGCAAGTGCTTGGAAATATCCTCCATGGTCAATGTGATTTATGTGACTTTGTAAAAATCTACAATGAAAGAATTGCATTTAAGCATAATGGAGAAGGTATTGGCTGTGCTTTAGAAGATGATATTTCTGGGAAATTAACATTTAATCCAGGCGTAATTAAACTTGAAGATGGGAAAATTAAATTAACAGTAAATGTAAGATATCCAATAAATAGCACTTCAAGGGAAGTATATGATGGAATCAGAGAAAACCTAAAAGATACAAAGATAGAGCTAGTTGAAGGCAAAGGAGATACAAAACCACTTTATGTACCAAAGGATAATTTCCTAGTTGAAAGATTAATGGAAGTATATAGAAAAGAAACTGGAGATACACAAAGTGAGCCCATAACCATTGGTGGAGGTACTTATGCAAGGGCAATGAAAAATGCAGTAGCCTTTGGGCCTGTATTCCCTAATCAAGAAGAACTAGCACATCAAAAAGACGAGTATATTTCTATCGAGCATTTAATGAAGATAACAAAAATCTATGCCCATGCATTATATGAATTGGCAAAATAAAAAATAAATTAAAAAAAATATTTGACAAGATGCTATTTTATGTATATACTGATAAAGTAAAGTTAATAAAGAGTAAAAAGTGTAAAGTAGAAGTGTCCGCTTCTCACCTTATGGCCCTGCCAATAAGGTTTCGACAATAGTAATAGTCTTATATAAAGTAATAATTGTGCTTTGTAATGTAAGCGGGCGTTCTATGCCCGCTTTTATTTTTAAATATTTTAGGAGGTGCAGAATTATTAAGGAACTTCAGATTAATGAGGAGATAAAGGATAAAGAAGTTAGGCTAATTGATGAAGACGGAAAACAGCTAGGGATAGTACCAATTAAAAAGGCATTGGAAATATCAGAAGCAAAGAAATTAGACTTAGTTAAGGTAGCTCCTACTGCCAATCCACCTGTGTGTCGAATAATGGACTATGGCAAGTACAAGTACGAGATTGCTAAAAAGGAAAAAGAAGCTAAGAAAAACCAAAAGATAATCAATGTAAAAGAAATACGCTTAACTCCAAATATTGAAGACCATGATTTAAAGGTTAAGGCAAAGAGGGCCATTGAGTTTTTACAGTCTGGCGATAAGGTGAAAGTGACAGTAAGATTTAAGGGCAGAGAGCTGGGACACATGGAAATTGGCTATGAAGTATTAGATGATTTTTCAAAGTTAGTTGAAGAAGTTGGAGTTGTTGAAAAGGCGCCTAAAGTTGAAGGTAAAAATATGGTAATGTATTTGTCGCCAAAAAACTAAGTAATAAAGGAGGTAAAACTATGGCAAAGATAAAGATGAAAACCCATAGAGGTTCAGCAAAGAGGTTTAAGAGAACAGCAACTGGAAAAATAAAGAGATATAAGGCTTACAAGAGCCATAAGACTGGAAAGAAGACACCAAAAAGGGTAAGAAACTTAAGGAAGAGCGCATTAGTAAGCAAGAGCGATATGAGAAGAATAGATTCAATGATTCCATAGAAAAAAATATAGGATAGAGGAGGTAGTAAATATGGCTAGAGTAAAAAGAGCAGTAAATGCTAAGAAAAAACGTAAAAAAATATTAAAGCAAGCTAAAGGTTATTATGGTGCAAAATCTAAGTTGTATAGAATTGCTAATGAAGCTGTAATGAAATCATTAAATTATGCATATATAGGACGTAAACAAAGGAAGAGACAATTTAGACAACTTTGGATTACAAGAATTAATGCAGCTGCAAGGTCAAATGGAATTAGCTACAGCAGATTTATAAGTGGCCTAAAGAAAGCTGGTATTCAAATTAATAGAAAGATGCTTTCTGAAATGGCAATACATGACCCAGAAGGCTTTGCTAAATTAGTTGAAATTGCAAAAGCACAATAAAATATTGATTAACATAGGTGTTGGGGAAAAAACCAGCACCATTTTTATTTTAATCATAATTAGTCGTCGACCTCTAATAGTGCAAAAACCCCCGGAGATCGACGACAAAATAAATCCTTAAGTTGCAATATTTTATAAAATTTATTGAATAATTTTAATATATTTGCTAAAATCAAAAATAAGCAAATATGCAGTGTCTATGGGTTTTGATGCTACCTATAAGGAATTGAAACAACATATTTGATGTATATTCCCCAGGAGCATATTTAGGTTTTGATGCTACCTATAAGGAATTGAAACTTTTTTCAATTCTGATTTTTTCCATTGTATAACCCGTTTTGATGCTACCTATAAGGAATTGAAACTTTCCATTCTTCGTGCTCTTCTTCTGTGAGTGAATCGTTTTGATGCTACCTATAAGGAATTGAAACAGTTTCCA
>DATCJO010000205.1:0-2080 GCA_036562765.1 Tissierellaceae bacterium
ACCTTAAAATTCCTAATAAAAAAACATGGCCTACAGGGTATTTCCTTATCCCTAATAAACCATGTTTCCTAAAAGTACTTTATTTACTCCTTCTCAAACATTTGAAAAATGAAAGGAGTTTATTTGATGTAGACATAGATACAGGGATTAGTTAAAAAAGGAAACAAGGGAAAAAGCAAATTATATAAAATATTCTTTAAGATATAAATATTACATTACCTTCCATTGCGTAAATATTCATTGTAATTTCGAATATTTATTTTTAAAGGTTGCTATATATTCAAAATAGTCTTTCATTCCACATGGTTTCACTTCAAAAACTCTATAAAACTCATTTGTTTCCAAACCGTTTTTTAATATAGCACAACCAATTATTGATGATTCATCTTCACCTTTTTTCTTTATAAATATCTTATCAAACTTAAAGTCAAAACTATATATTTCATCATCCGGCTTTATTATTAATGGTAAAACTTTAATTTGGCTTAGAGTTCTTGTGCAACTTTCGTCAAGAATTGTGTTAAATTCGGTTAAAACAAGGTCATCATCAATTATCGAAAAACGCCATTTATAAAATTCTTGTGCGAAACTCTTACCCTCATTTGTTTCATATGAAACCCGCTTATTATGCAACAGTCCTAATAAAACAACAATATAAAACGCATACATTTCAAAAGGTTCTGCTGCATATTCTTTTATTTTAGCAACATCCTCATATATGATTTTATTGCAATCCCTGATATAAGAATAAAGTTGTGGCCAACCTTCTTGTAATATTTTACGGAAAAATTTTTCTCCATTATTAGATAATAATATAGCCGTGAGTTTTATCCCGTAATTTAACATTGACTCAGGAATCATATTAAATCTTTTATTTTTAAAAATTTTACTTTTTAATATTACTTCATCATAATCTATTTTATTTGTGCTGTATTCTTTATCTATTAAATTATAAATCTTAATGTTTTTTAATATACTTACAATAACCATAGGATAATCGTTTGAATTGATAATTTGTGAAATTTTAGCCATTGATATTCTCCTTTCCTTCTATTACCAATAGACTTGGTACTTATTAACTTTTTATTGTTATTATTTAATTAAAAAAGTGCTTTGCCAAGTACTTCTTTAAGAACTTTTTTCCATTGCTGCTTTGGCTCTGTTTTTGGATTGAATTCCTTTATTAGGGGCAGTATCAGGCTTTTAAAGCCTGATACCTCCCTGTTTCCTTTAAAGTACCATTCACCTTACTGGTATATAATGCCTTTTACTTTTCCTATTTTTTATTGTATTATCTGTTATAGGTAGTTTTATAAAGTACATATTTTGTTTACAGAAGGAGCATTTTGCCGAATGCTGCCTTCTATTTTTTTAAGATTCCTATTTTTATTTTCCATGTAACCTTTCCCTCTACTAATGATTAAGTATATTTTCTATTAGTCTAAAGGCTGCGCAGAAATATAAATTGCACCTGCAAGTTCTTTTCCCAACACATTTACAAAATGTCTTTCAATCGCTTCGGTACGTGCAATTCTCTCTAACCAGTTACATGCATCACATGGCTCTAACGGAATAATATCTTCATGACCCTCATATTCTGTATATTTTCCGCCTGTATAATATAAAAACATGTCTCCATTCTCAGTCTTATAAAGCCTTTCAAGTTGATAATAGTCATCGCCTTTTTCATGACCATTCCAATATTCTTTTATTAATTGGGCAGTTTCAGTATTATATGTTTTATTGTTGATAATCTTTTTCATATTTCATCTCTCCTTTTTTTTGATATTATTTATAAGCAGGTTGTTTTTTGTTTTCACATCTCAAAAGGTTATTCAGTAAAATGCCGCTTTTTTCTTTTGATGGTGCTCTAATATTTATCATAAAAACACCTTCCTTGATTACCTCATATCGTTAGAGTAAAATGTATTTCTAAAAGCAGAGGGTTCAAATTTTTCAAACTTTATTTGAACCATTTAACCCTTACATATATAAGCATAACATAAAATATTTTGGTTCTTTTTGCAGGCCTTTCCCCTACATTTATAGTATTACACATAAAAAATTTGAAGTTTTCTCT
>DATCJO010000206.1:0-2059 GCA_036562765.1 Tissierellaceae bacterium
TAAATAATGAGGGGAGGAGATAATCTATGAAAAAATTTATTTCTATGTTGCTGGTTGTATTGATTATCCTTACTTTATCTGCATGTGCAAAACCGGCAAAAGAGTCTGCAGATATAGAAGAGCCAAAAGGTAAAGATGTGATAGTGGAACCGGAGCCTAAGACCGATGAAAAGGAAGTGACTTTATATTTTGTAAATAAAAAGTATATCGAAACTGGAGATGAAAAACTAGAAAAACTGATTGCAGAAAAAAGGACAGTCAGATATGGGAATATGTCTTTGGAAGAGGCAGTAGTGAGGGAATTGATGAAAGGACCTGAAAATCAAGAACTTAGTACCGAGATTCCAGCCAGTGCAAAACTTATAAATGTGGAAGTTGCCGATGGTACGGCTTTTGTGAATTTTGCCCAAGAAGGTCTGTATGGTGGCTCATTGCAGGAAATATTTACAATAATGCAGATAACATGGACTTTTGGTGAACTGGGAAATATAAAAAAGACACAATTCCTGATAGATGGAAATAAGGCAGAAACTTTAATGGGACATATAGGAATATTTGAACCCTTTGAAGGAAGATTTGAAATGATAAATGATGTATAAGGTAGCGGATATGCCGCTACCTCAGTTTGTAGACAAATATGGTTTCACCAATTGGTAGAAACCATATTTTTTCATGAAATAATGGATTTTTCCAATTAAAATACGATGTTTGGGTCCGGTTTTACCAGACTTCCACATCCAATTTGCCATCTTTTTTAAATTCATACATGCAGCAACAAGCATCGCTTGCGCTTTTACCTTTTTTAATCCTCTTAAGGTTGTCCAGCGCATGCCATGCTTTTCTTTCATATCCGCAAAGACTCTCTCAATAGTTTCTTTGCGTTTTTCATATATTTCTTTGTTAATAGTCATATGCCTCAAATGGTCTGCTTCTTCTACGTAATGTTCCCATATGTGTCGAGTTATTATTTTCGTATATTCTTTACTGTTTGTGCATCGTTTCCTATAAGGACAGTTCATGCATACTTTTGGGTCTGATTTGTATTCCCTATATCCTTCTCTATTGGTTGTCCGATAACTTAGTATCTGATTGTTAGGACATATATAGCAGTCATAGTATTCGTCATATACATATTCATGCTTCTTAAAAAATCCTCTCTTAGTCATTGGCCTTTTATATGGCATTACAGGTATTATTCCTTGATCTATCAGTAATTTACAGTTATATGGTGTCTTATATCCAGCATCTAATGCAGCATATTCAGGTTTTCCTACATTACTTATTACTTGTTCTAACACTGCTTCAAGCATTATACTATCATGTACATTTGCAGCAGTAGCAGTTATACCAAGTATGAAACCATGCCTATCACAAGCTGTATGAAATGAATAAGCAAAGCATTTCTCTTTTTCACTTTTCCTTAGTACACCACTGTCTGGGTCTGTTTTGTTAACTTTCATTTCCTTTAACTCTGTTTTTTTTTACTCATATCCAGAGGAGGTTTATCATGTAGTTCTCTGTCTTCATTAATCTCTTTATCTAATATTTCTTGGTATTTCTTTGCTTCTTTCTCCAGTAGGACTTTATTAAATTTTTTCTTGTTTGCATTTGCTTTTACATGAGTTGCATCTATGAAAACGGCATCTGATTTAACAAACCCGGCATTAACCGCTTCTTCCAATATCTTTACAAATATTTTTTCAAATATATCAGTATCCTTAAATCTTCTGACATAGTTTTTGCCTATGGTTGTAAAATGAGGAATCTGTTCATTTAGTCCATATTTGATAAACCACCTATATGCAACATTTGTTTGTATTTCAGCTATTGTTTGCCTCATTGACTTAATGCCAAATATATATTGAATAAATACAATCTTAAAGAGTACCACAGGGTCAATACTTGGCCTTCCAATATCCATGGAGTATTTATCAGATACTAAGTCATATATGAAATTAAAATCTATTGCAGCTTCAAGCTTCCTCACCAGATGATCTTCCGGTACCAACTGATCTAGACATAACATCTCTATCTGGCTTCGAATATCATCCTTATCTTT
>DATCJO010000002.1:0-1702 GCA_036562765.1 Tissierellaceae bacterium
GGAATATTTTTTAATAGTATCAAGACTTGTTCCTTATAAGAGAATAGATCTTGCTGTAGAGGCTTTTAACGAACTTAGATTGCCTTTAGTTATAATAGGAGATGGTCCAGAAAGACAAAAACTTCAATCTATGGCGAAGTCAAATATTAAACTGTTAGGAAGACAGACAGATGAAGTTATAAAAGAGTATTATGCGAAATGTAGAGCTTTTATTTTTCCTGGAGAAGAAGATTTTGGAATAACTCCACTTGAAGCACAGGCAAGTGGAAGACCTGTAATTGCTTTTGGTAAAGGCGGTGTACTTGAAACGGTCGTTGAAGGCGAAACAGGGATATTTTTCAAGGAACAAACTGTTAAATCATTAAAAGAGGCAGTGGTCAATTTTAATAGATATAGATTTGACAAATTTAAAATAAGAAAGCATGCAGAGAAGTTCGATGAGGAAATATTTAAACAGAAAATTAAACAATATGTTGAGTATTGTTATGAAGAGCATAAGGTAAAGATAAATAGTTTTAGAGTTTTTGGGGATTAAGATAAAAAGTTTATTATTTGTATTGTGTAAAGATAAAAGCTAAATTGAAGCTAAGAGTGTAATAAATCTACCTATAGTAAACTAAAAACAATATCCTTTAAAAGATATCCACTAATTGAGGAGAGGTATTATACCATCAATACTGATAGTTTAACTTTTATATTTTGTAGGATAGACATAAAGAATATGTTAGTTAACAGATTTGATTATTAGAGGTGTATGTAGATGAATATTTTGGTTATATCAATGGAACCACCGATACCGACTAACTCGGGTGCACGGATGTATTTATACCAACGGTTAAAGCTTCTAAGGAAATCAAATAATGTTGTTCTTTTTAGTTTAGTTGAAGGTGAAAAATGTGATTTTGATGAAAGTGATTATAATGAAATATGCAATGAATTTTATTTTTTTAATCGGGGGAATAAGTTTAAGAATTATGTAAAAAACGTTAATTTGCCTTATTCTATAGGGAGTAGAAGTATTAAATTGTTAAAAGAATCAATAAATAATTACATAAGCAAAAACGGAGTTGATATAATATATTTAACATCGATTCACATGTTTGATAATTTGCCTTTGGAACGTATAAGAAGAGACAGAATTAAGGTCATTTTAGCACAAGATAACATCGAGTACTTGTTATTTAGAGATATAGCAAGTAAAGAAAGTAATCTATTAAAAAAAATTGTGTACTATGTGGAATCATTAAGATTAGAAAAATTTGAGATGAAGGTTTATAAGAGTGGTATATTTTCAGGGTTTACATTTATATCTGAGAATGATTTAACGTTTTTTCAAAATAAGATAGAGAATAACATGAAGTGTGTTTTGATTCCACCGTATGTGGAAGAAAAATTTTACAAAAGAAATATAACTAATAATAAGATTATTGTTTGTAAGCGTAAAATAATACCCACCTTGACGAGAAAACATCATTTTGTGGGCACAAATTGCACAATCGGAATAAGAAAAACAGCTTAATTTCAAGCTTTTTCAAATAACTGACAAACTGATAACTTAAACCGGCAATTATCAAAGTATCGCGATAAAAACAATCCCCACCTTATATAAGGCGGGGATTTCGTATCTTTATTTCACCCTGCAACAACTCGGCAGAGTGGTTGACCATGGTAAAACCTCGTCCAACTTTTCCTTATCCTCTAT
>DATCJO010000018.1:0-8364 GCA_036562765.1 Tissierellaceae bacterium
TCCCCATACAACAGCAGCAGTTACAATCAATGAAAATGCAGATCCTGATGTTGTTGAAGATATATTAAAGACACTAAACAAGGTTTTCCCTGTTAATGGAGACTACCGACACTTTGAGGGGAACTCCCATGCCCATATAAAAGCTTCCCTAATTGGACCTTCAGTAACTCTAATCATCGAAAATGGAAGATTAAAGCTTGGAACATGGCAGGGAGTATATTTCTGTGAATTCGATGGGCCAAGAAATAGAAAAGTGTATATAAAAATTATTAGTACAGATAAGTAGCTTAGATTTTCCTTAATATTTCAAATCTCCTTTTCCCTACTTGTTGTTTTTCTAACCTTTTGAATTTCTCATTTTTAACTTTCTGTTTTTTATCCATACAAATACCAATTATAGTTTCTGATGTGGAAATTTCATAGATAGAATCCAGCATCCTATCTATGAAATTTTTTTCATTTCCCTGCCAATCGACTATATTGCCATAGGGCACATCGCATATGATAATATCAGGTATTTCTTGAAGCTCAATTTTCTTCAATACATCTATTTGAAACAATTCAAATTCAATATTTGTTTTAATCATTGATTTGAGCCTTACTGCACTATTTTTGGCATCTATGTGAGACTGTTTTCCAAAATTTAATATCATTTCTTGAAGCTCTTTTATTCTCTTATCTATTCCCTCTATGGTAAGCAGTGATAAGTTCTTTTTTGCAATATGAAGTATCTCTTCATTTATATCACTGCCAATAAGTTTCACTATAGTATCTTGGTTTAAAAACCCCAAGACAGTTAATAAATATCCTCCACCACAGCAGCAGTCATATAAAGTTATACTGCCCTTTTTTGATGAATACTCCAAACACCTTCCATATATCTCCTGAGCTAATCTTACTGGAAAATTTGTCATGCCTTCTACATGGTATAAAACCCTGCCACTTGAAAAATCTTCATAATTTTGATTTTTCCCATATTTGTATTCCATATAAATACCTCACCATTTTTGTTTTTTATTTTATTACATAAATAATTAAATTAGTTTTACCTTATATAAGAATAGATAAAAATAAAAGCTTGATATCTTATATTATATCAAGCTTCCATTAACTATGGTCAATTATCCAATTCAATACATCATTATAATCAATTGAACCATCTGCCAAACCAAATCCTAATTTAACTAATTCATCATCTGTGCATTCAATTTTGATGCCATTCAAATCAAGAAATACTAACATTGTTAATATCCCAATTCTCTTATTTCCATCAAAAAATGGATGATTATTAATAAGCGAATAACATAACCTTGCAGCTTTAGCTTGAATAGTTTTATAAATATCTTCACCATCAAAAGTTTGAAAAGGCGCATTTAATGCAGAATCCAATAATCCTTCGTCTCTTATACCATAGCTTCCGCCTGTAGATTTTATAAGATAGCTATGCATTTTTATTATCTGATCTTTTGTTAATCTTTTCATTTAGCTAATTCCTCAAAAGCTTTTATATGTTTTGACAATAATTTTTTAGCAACTTTATCTACTTCTTCATCATCTGATACTTGTTCTTTTTGTAATTGACTATACTCTATTAATACATAGCGAGGTACATTGTTTTTAAGAATAACAGCAACACCTTTTTCATCTACTAATCTAGCAACTTTTGAAAAATTTTGATTAGCTTCTGATATGGAAACTAAATTATCTATATTAACTTTCATAGAATATTCACCTTCCTTTTAATTTATATTATATTCTATAATTAGGATAAATTCAACCTAAAAATAGAATAAATCTACTTAGTTATATTATTATTCTCCACATAAATCAAAATAAGATTCAATTAATAAACGCATTTAAAATACTCTTTTATTCTATGAAAGAAGCTGACAAAAAACTATAGAGAAAAGTACAAATATTAAAATAACAAATAGCTCCTTTCATTTTTACAATAAAAGGAGCTTTATTATTAATTAGCACTTAATTCTGTTTCTATTTTTCTTGCCCTATTCATTATCAACATTACATAAATTCTAACAACGATTCCTATTAGTGAGAACCAAATCAGCAATCCTTTACTATTCATGGCATAGGCTAGTAATAATCCTAACGCTGTAATTATTTTTAATATGCTGAAGGCCTTTTTCTTTGCTGCAAACTCTAAACAAAGTTCTTCCCTATTATTTTGCTTGAAATAATCTATGGTTCCTTCAATAATTTCCAATATCATCATAAATTCTAATGCAAAAACTATGATTGAATCTAATGTAGACAATAAGCCTACAATTTCAGATTTGGAAGCATAATCTATGATTTTCAATATACTGCCAAGAAAAGACAGAAAAATTAATAATACATTGAAACGATAGGCATTCTTAAAATATTCACTATCATTTTTTTCTCTCAATTTTTTGATACCTGCAGATACTATCATCCACGCAAGAAAGGGAGGTATTATCCTTACTATTCCAGTGTTAAAATAAAAAGTAGCCAACAGTACGCCCCAGAAAATAGTTTTGTATCCCTTTTCCGTTTATAACACCTCCATTTTTAATCTTTGGTTTCTTACTCAACCACCTGCTGCTTAGTCCTAATCATATTACCCCAGTCATGCTTCTTAAATGGATTGAAAGCTCCTAATCTATACAAAGAGCAAAGCTGCCTATATCCAAAGGATTCAATTACGCAGCATAAAAACTGCTTATAAAACACCTTGTTTGGATAATCCTTGCCAAATAGGCATTTGTCTAATAAAACCGCAATCATTGATACAACCATATTATAACCCATATAAACTAGTAAATAAAGATGAAAAATCTTACGTTGATTATCTTCAAAATGAACGAAAGTATTATAGTGGCTATTCCTAAAACTTCCAGTATAGGTGTTATATATTCAAATATTAAGAAATACGGATATGCAATTAACCCAACTGCACCATATTTAGGATTGAAACTTACAAACCAGTGATTTTTCAAGCTTTGGCTCAATCCAGTATGCCAACGTCTCCTTTGATTTTTCAACACCCTGTGGCTTTCAAGTACTTGGGTCCAGCAAATGGCATCTGGTACATAGGCTATCCTAAATGGCAGTTTATTCTTCCTATAAAAAGCATACATCTTTACTACAATTTCCATATCTTCTCCTATTACATCTAGGGAATATCCGCCAACATTGATTACAGCTTGCTTGTTATAGATGCCAAAGGCTCCTGATATAATCATATTTGCATTTAATCCATTTAAAGCAACCCTTGAATTTAGGAATACCCTTAAATATTCAATCATTTGGAAAATTACCATTTTTTTCTTTGGAACTGTTACATCTACAACTCTTCCCCTATCCAATACAACTTGATTCGATACCTTTATATTCCCGCCAGCAGCAATGGTATTTTCATCTTCCAAAAATGGCTCAACGATTTTCTTTAGAGAATCATGCTGAAGCATGGAATCTGCATCAACGCATACAAATAGGGGATACCTGCTTACATTAATTCCCATGTTTAACGCATCAGATTTCCCACCATTTTCTTTATTAACCAGTACAATTTTTATTCCGTCATCATTTTCATAAATCTCCTTCATGTCCTTACATGGCACCACTTTATTAATTGGCCTTGCCACTTTTTTTAAATTGAAATAATCAATAATAACTTTTGCTGTGTTATCTGTTGAACCGTCATTTATGACTATTATTTCATACTCAGGGTAGTCAAGGTACAGCAACGAATTAATTGTATCTATTATTGTAACTTCTTCATTATATGCAGGAACAAGTATTGATACTGGAATATAGTTTTTCTCATTTTTCAAAATGGGAAAGCTTAAATGCTTCTTTCTTACAAAGAAGTCGTCTAAATTGAGGGATGATAACATTGTTGTGAAAAAGAACATTATGGCATATATGAACATATAAAAGAAGAAAAATACATTTATATAATAAATAATATGATTAATTGTCACTATTAACCAGCTCCCCTTCAGAAGTATTGAGCATTATAACATAATCTCCGCCTAATGGCTTTAGCATTGCTTTATATTCTTCGTAGCCTATGATATTTCTAGACTGCATTGCATAAAGCAGCATTTCTCTTTCATTATTATCCTCAATCTTATTTACTAAATCTTTCAACACTTCTTCATTTTCCATATCAACATATGAAAATGCACAATTAAATCTAACGAAGTAATTTTCATCTCTTATTGACTCGAATAGTGCTTGCTTTACATCTTCCCTCTTATATTTGCTTAATACCTTAGCACTTACTGCCCTAAGTTCCCACTCTGGAGAATTAAGGTTCTTTATTATATATATAAGTGCCATATCATCGAAAATCCTTCCGAAATACCTAGTTGAAGAAATAAGCAATTCTTTGTCTTTTGAATTTATAAGGTGATATAAAACTTTTAATTTAATTTCTTCATCATCAATGCAGTTGCTGGAGAAATATTCTATAACTATCTTTTTTAACCTATTGCTAAACTTATCCATGTTATTTAAAAGCTTATGATTTAACAGCTCCCTATCTCCTGTAAAGCTATCAAGAAAATCAAGAAGGATTTTATCATTGAAATAATATTCACTTTTATCTACTATATCTAAAGCCTCTAAGGCTAAATTCACATCACCTGAATTCTGTATCAACCTAAGGGCATTATTCCTTACATGAACAGAGTTTTTACTTAATGAATTTTTTGCAAACTCCTTTACTTCCTCTGTATTTATCCCAAATTCAGCCAGCAAGTAAAGTATATAGCTTTTTCTGTATTTGTTGCGGACAATCCTGTTATTCAATAATGTCTTATAGCTTAATATTTTGTTTGCATATTCCCTGAGCTGCTCCTGGCTTTCATTTTCATTTAAATAGCTTTTATAGCAAATCAAAAATCCCTGAAGCCCAATTTTATTTGATGTTACTTTTTGCAGATATCTTATTTCTTCTTCAGGTATATCGTTTAAATCATCATATCTTAAATGCCTTTCCATTATTCCCTTTATTTCTTCAACCATTTCAGATACCTTTTTATTTTGAGCTTTTTCATATCTCAGTAAAGTTATGAAATATATGCCTACAAGAACTAGTAATATAAATTATAAAAGTAATATATATTACATAGACTGTCATTAAACACACCCCTCAAAGTTTAAATATCCTTCCAATACTCTCTAACGATGTAATAAGATTGTTTCAATACTTGACTATATTCAATGTGCTTATAGCTTGGTATCTTGTAAATGAGCCTTTCAGTAGTAAACCTTTCATTTTCTCCTTCATAACAAAGGGACAGGCTTATGTTTTTTATATAGATATGACTGTCTAAGCCTTTAGTATAAAAATCATCCTGAGCATGTTTTTTTTAAGGATTTTTTATATTTATTAGAGACCAAGGTATCCTAATTTCTATTGCGTCTCCTTCTTTATTGAAATCAGCTAGTGAATTATACTCGCTGCTATTTGGATTGGCATTTCCATATACCAATTTCCCTGTTTCATAATAAATTGGGTGTTCTATGGTATTGGTATCCCTATGATAGAAATGTTTTCTGTTTAATAAATATATAGCTGAAAAAACATTGCTATTGATACCGGGTGGACTATCTTGCTTTTCAATTACATTGGAATAATATTTATATAGATAGTTAAATAAATTATATCTCTCGTGGACCACTACTCTTGCTTCGTTGTAGCCTTCAAATTCCAGAATAAAGTCAACTTCCATAGGAAATTCAACCTTATCTTCCCAGTATTTTGAACCACTTAAAGGCGTTATATCCAACCCTATATAAATCTTATCTCTAGTTGATGTTGTAAAACATATTTGCCATATCTGAATCATATTTTTTTAATACATCATAGTTTAAATTCAAAAGCTCTATGGCATCTTCCCTAGAAATAACTAATGATTTCTTCTCCTGACTATCTCCTAATTTTCTTTTAATTTCTAGTTTAACTGTAGGAGAATCTGGCGAATATGTCCTTAATCTAATCTTTTTTCTATATTCTATGCCATGGAGTTTCTCATAGAAGTCATTATCAGAATAATTATCAAAATATACAGAGCGCACTGAATATCCAAAATTCCCATTATGTTTATCTTCCAGCAGTACATTTTTTAGGGTAGTAGACAGCTTTTAATACTGGTAAAAATTAATGGGATATTTTAACTCGTACCTTTGAACAGATAAAGATTTAATCATCTTGTAATCCTCCAAATAATATTTACTCTAGTTATATATGATGAAAATATCAAAATGATTCCAAATATTTATTTAACAAAATAAAAATGCACAAAAAAATGGCAACCCTTTAGGTTGCCACTGATGTTTTTCATACTTACTTATTAAATTAAATCATTCTATAATAATTTCATGCTATTATCTATAAATTCATAAACTCTTTGGATTTCCTCTTCATAATCTCTATTAATCTCAAAATATGTAAGGTTATTTTCAATACCTTTTATTATTGGCCACAGTTTTTCTGCTATTAGTCTATCACTGTCATATTGCGTAAATCCACAATTAATATTAGCCCTAATTAATCCCATCTTTAAATGGTCTATTGAAAGATAAGGCATCTTATATTTTTCTAATATTTTTTGAGCCATTAATGTTTTACCAGTACAGCTAGGCCCTCTTAATAAAATAACCATTAAAATCCTCCAATTTATTTTATATCTGTTATGGTTTATCAAATCTAAATAAAGCTTTCCTAAATAACTTTATTTAAATTTGTTATTCTAATTTTGCCAATTTATATATATACATAATTACTTCTGAGCCATTCTTCGTGCGGTCATTATATCTACCAATCCATATATCATTAGATGAAACATACAATCTCCACATTGTTTTATTTTCATATTCATCATAAATAGTATACTGATATTCAACATCATTACCAATGAAGGTTTTAACATCCGAAAGCATAGTTGATTCATCAGAAATCTTTTCTTTTACATATTTAGGAGAGCTATATTCAACAGTATACCCTTCAGATTCGATTTTGAACAAATCCTCATTGATAATATATTTTGAACCTTCCATCTGTCTATTTATTGAATTTTTAGTAGAAGATGATAATGGCCATAAATAGCTTACTTCTTCAAATTCATATTCTCCAAAAATGCTTTGTCCACTTTTGCTGCTGCAACCAGATAAAATCAATAAAATAAATGCAGCCATTAATATCAATATCCTTTTCATCACAAAAACCTCCATATCTTTCATAAAAATTATAATCTAAATTAATTCTCTTTTTTCTTTGCTATTTCGCTTATGAATTATGGTAAACACAATTCTTCCTATGCTCATGCATAAAATAGAAACAATATTAAATAGATATACTAAAAATTTATACTGATTGGGTACATTTTTCAAAACCAATATATAAATAATCCCTACCAATAATCCAAATATAAAATAAAATGGCCTCAAAGAAGGTTTTTGTGCTGCAATTGTTTCCATATCGCTAACCAAATAAATATTTCCTATAACAAGATAAGTTACAGCTTCACCTAGATGTAATGTTATGAACTGGTATAAAAATAAATTAATATAATAATTTTGACCTGCCATTTTTAATATTAAAAAGGAAATCACTGCAGAAATTAGGTTAACAATAATTCCACCAGATGCAACAAAAATATTCTGTTTCTTAGATAATAACCTTGCCTTTTCTATGTCAACAGGTAGAGGTGTTGAAAAAAATAAATATGGTTTTACAGTAACCTGCCACCAATTATCTTTACAGCCATATTTATAATAAAAAATTGCATGTCCTACTTCATGCAGGTAAATAACTAGATATAATGATATATAGCTTATTAGAATGCCAATGATGGTTTTCATAAGGTGATCTCCACCTCCCAAAGGATTTTATTTAATCCATGTACGACCTTTGGAATACTCTGTTACTATATTATTTAACCTCTATTAATAATATCTAAATCCCTGACTTTTTTCTTTTAAAAACTGCTATTGCATATCTGCTATAACCATTTCCTGCGTTAGATGTGAAACAAGATACTAATTCCCAACCCTGCTCACCTAATTTATTAAGCTGATAGTCAAATTCTTCAGTTTCTAACATCCCACCAAGAAATCCCTTTAATGAAAATTTGATAGTTTTATATTCCCATCTATCCAATTTTATCCCTCCTAAAATCTTTAAATTAATTTTATTCTTGATTACAAATATAAATTAATAACCTTATCATAAAATCAATCCCCTATTAAATCTCACACATATTTTTATTGCGTCTAAGTGCTGGAAGAATATATTAAATTCAATACTTTTCGTTTATTATACTATAAACTAGTACTATTTTTATTTGTAGCATAATACCATATTAGGGCTTT
>DATCJO010000023.1:0-1635 GCA_036562765.1 Tissierellaceae bacterium
GAATAGATCTTCCTACTGCTGCATCAATCGCACCTAACTCCAGAGTAGTAATACGTCCTGCTAATTCAAATACCGGCGTATCCGGCGATATTATATTTGACGCAACGATTCGAGGTGGTAGCTGTCATTTATAAATTTATATTATCGTGCTGATGCTTTCTTTTTTTATTGAAATAATCCAATTTCTACTTCGTTTGGTGAATTGATATATTTTTGATACTGCTGATATTCTTTTTCTACACTTTTGAAACACTCTACAATTAGCTTATCTAATTTCTTAATATCCTCAACAGAATTGATCAAAACACGTGAGCGGCCGCTTATACTTTGTGGACAGTTTTCTACAATAAAATCATCATCGATAATGTTTTTAATTAGATTTAATTCTAATAAAGTAGCTATGTACTTCTTCCTGCCACTTAATTTGATTTTTAAAAACCATCTTGGATATGACATTGAATAATTTATTAATAAATGAGATGAACTTAGCTCGTAGTAAATTTGGCTGCATATATTGTGATTGCTTAAAATTTGTTTTACTGTATTGAATGCGGCGAGTTCGTCATCAGATATTTTTATTATTTTAGGTTCATGTTTTCCCTTTAATACCTCACAGCATTTAAAATAAATTTTTGCTGTTGCTAGGACGTCATCGAAGGCCCTATGCTGGTTTTTAACATCAATTTTCAGATATTCAATCATGGCTCCTAGTTTATGGCTTTTTAAGTTTGGAAATGCTTTTCTACACAAGGAAAGGGTATCAAAATAGGGGTTATTGAAGCTTTTACCTAAAAGATAAGCATTGTATTGAATGAAATCATAATCAAATTTTATATTATGACCACCAACAGGTAATTCTCCTATGAAATCAAGGAACTTTGGAAGGACGACGTTTATTCGAGGCGCGTTTTTTACCATTTTATCAGTGATATGGTGAATCATTGTTGCTTCTTTTGGTATAGGTACTCCTGGGTTAACTAAAGAACAGAATGTGTCTACAATTTCGCCTTGTTTTATTTTAATACCGGCCAATTCCACTATTTTATCTGATCTGCTATCAAGGCCGGTAGTTTCTATGTCTATTATCACGAATTCTTCTATAAGACCGGGTTCTTCGCTAAGTTTTATTTTTTCAAGTTTGGGATGGTCTTTCGGACTCCATATATCAATATTTTGGTTTTTCTTTGGACTAAGAATTTTTTTAAAAAAACCGAAAAACCCCCGCATATTCAAAACCCCTTTACACTTTTGGTTTATATTATAACGTAAAAAAAAGCAACATGGCTACCAATGGACTTATAATATTTTATAAACGCGGAAATATAACGATAGCGGGTGAAATTTTGCGATTATTTGAGGAGGAATACTATGTCTTTTACGATGCAGAGCGAGGATGATATCGAAAGAACTATCAGCGTTATAAAATCTTCCATAATGAAGAGAGGAACCCTGCCCGAAGATTTAGTGGAATCCATAAAAGCTGATTTAAGTGGGCTGAGGCCGGAATTAGTATCCTACTTTTTAGATGAGCTTTCGCGGGAGTGTCGAGGGGCAGTAAAATATTTTACCTGTGGGGAATAACCTTCTTTGGTAAATGCCTTTTGTAAAGCATGATGGGAAGCACTCCTTTCGTTA
>DATCJO010000029.1:0-7833 GCA_036562765.1 Tissierellaceae bacterium
TAGAAAGCTTTATTTCTGTAGCCTGAATATGGAGCAAAGGAACTTCCTCCTATAGTGTAATCAGAAAATAAGAAAGGGGAAGAATTTTCTGTACTAATTATTAAGCTAGTTCCATTAAAAGCACTAAAATCATTATTAACAACATTACTCCAAGATAAACTATAGTTTCTTATTTTGAGTCCTTCAAATGTTGGAGGATTTTCTTCACTGTAATAACCTGGAGATATTCTAGCTTTATTTTTTATTTTTTGCTTATGAGCTATATTATATACATCTGGTGGAGAAACTATAGTTCTACCCTTAGTTAATATATCTGTATAGCCATCTCCATCGTCAGTTTTATCCACATATACACTATCTACTATGTGAGGTGAAGACTGAGCATTTACAAATCTACCGTAGGGTCCACCCCATCCTGCTGAAACTGTAATATCTACCCCTGTTGAATTTGTATTCCCACTTCTATTAGACTTAGTAGTATCCTGAATAATACCAGAAACTTTTAAATGGTCATTTATAAGACCTTCACCATATTGGAAATTATAACTTGTTTCAGGAGAATAGAAAGAAAGAATATCTCTTCTACTTTGTATATTTTGAGCATTATTAGCCCACCTATAGGCATCACTAGGACTAATAAAATCATCACTGGAATAAGTTGTGGTAAAAAAGTTTTCAATGTTCTCAATAGTAGCTACAGGATAATATTCATCCTTATTGATGTGTTTAAACCACTTATTAATTACACCTGATGTAGTTCTAGTTCTATTTTCTAAAGTTCTTTCAACTCTTACAAAGAAGTAACTATCTATTTGAGATTGTATATTAGGTGGAACTTCTACATTAAATTCAAGACCTAAAGAATAAAACTTAACTTTATTTCCCACTTGTCTTGAAACAGGAAATGTTGTAATTCCAGTTCCAGGAATAGTTTCATATCCAGCTTCAGTTCCTATTTCAGGAAATTTAATATCCTCAATGAATTTAACAAAAGAAGTTTTTCCACCCTTAACACCAACTAAACCAAATCTATATACTTCTCCTCTTTTATAGCCGACTAAATGACTTCTTAAAGAAGGAGAAGCTTGAGAATTAAAAGAATTATTTGGATAGGCTATTCCATTCTGAACATAATCATTTGAATTATTATTTACATAATAAGTAGTAACAGAGTTACCTCCACCAGTTAAAGCTTCATCTCCATCATGTTCTACAAGAACAAATTTATATTTAATAAAAGGACCCTCTCCCCCTAATGTAACACCATCAGACTGGTATTTAAACTGGTCTTCTGTAGTCCAATTAGAATAATCACCTAGAGGTCTTTGTCCTAAAGCTCTACCAGATTCATCGTTGTAAGGGTTTATATATTCAGAATACAGCTCTTTATATGAACTAACTTCTCCTCCAAAGTTTCTCCATCTGTAAGTTCTAGTATCCCAATCATCTAAAGATAAACTGCTTGATTTAACATTACTGAAAAATAGCATACTACCTTTATCAGCAAATGTTTTATTAGTATCAAATATAAAACTATTAGTTTGATACCAATCTAAATCTAAATCTATTTCAGCTTCATTACCAGAATGTATAGTGTTTATAACTAAGTCATTAATTTCTTTCGTTTCAAATTTTCTAATTATAGGAACACCACCATATACATTCTTGAATATGTAGCCAAAATTAATATATTTATAAATACTAACAGGAATATTAGAAAGATCCACTTGTATTTCTACAGCCTTTCCTGAATTATTTTCTGTTCCATCAGCTTTAAAAGAAGGACTTCCGTAATATCCTTGAGTATTATTTCCACTTTCAATTAACTTAGTTAGGTGTACTTGTTTACTATTAGATGAAATAAGAGTGTCTTTTCCATCTTTAGTAGTAAGCCAATAGAAATATTCTATTACTCCTACATTCAAATTACCTCCAGATATAATACCTTGAACTACAGGCCCTTTTAAAGTTTGTCTAGGAAATAAAGAAAGATATTCTATAGGAGTGTTTGGTTGTAAATCTGGTAAATTAAATCCTCTTGTACTAAACTCATAATCAGAAAAATAAACTCTTTGTATAGCAGGAGTTTCATATATAGTATGAACTTCTATAGTTCTATGTTTACTAAAACCTAAATCATCATGTTGATATATCAGTGTAAGTGGTTCTTCTAAAGTCAACCCATCTTTAGCTAATTTAAAAGTGTATATTCTACCTTCTCCACCTACTTCACTATTCTCTGATGTAGTAAATAAAATAATAGTGTCTCTAATTTCACCTGTTCCAATTACAATTTGACCTGGTGGAAGTTCTAGTAATAAATAATTACCTTGCACATTAGTGATCCCTCCAAATTCAGAATTACTTGTTTGAATAATTCTAAAGTTTTGTAAATGGAATACACCATCCCCTTTAGAGTTAGTTTCAGCATTTAAGTCTTTAACTACACCCTTTTCGTAAGAAGTTATATATATTTTATTTACCTGGTCCACTATAATTTCCTTCGTTTAATCCACTGTAAAAATTCTCTTCTGGGTATTGATTAGGAATATTGTTAGTCCAATATCTTTTAAATCCAGCTCTCCTATCTCTGCTTGGTATTTTTGAATTTGATACAGCAGCTTTCAATAGTTGATTTCTTCTATTCTCTATATGTTGAAATACAGTAGCTGGAATAGAACTTGAATAGAATAACCTTGTTGCACATTCATAAGCTATTTCTGCGGCTCCTGCTTGAATCCATTGTTCATTATCTGGAAACAAAGGTGTACCATCATCTGCTAGCATTAAAGTTGAATATGAAATAACAATTATTCCTTTTTCAAAATTTGGGAAAATATATCCTTTATTAGCAAAATAAGAAAAAGGACTTTGTGCATTATATCCTCTATAGGTGGGGTTACCCTTCATACTCCTACTCATCCAATCAAAATTACCAACCATTGGTATTACATCATCAGGATTGCAAATAGCTTCCTCTAATGTTTTTTTATTTGATTTACCTACTGTGTAAATATCATATACATTTGCAGGAATTTTAGCCCTAGAACCTTCTACTTCTACAAAAGCAATACCTCTTTCTAATGTTACATTAGGAACGTGATTTATTTTTAGCATAGATGTTAAAGCAGACATGGCATCTTCTTCTGATACTATATCTTTAATAATAGGATATTTCCTAATAGCTTCTGCCAATACTGTTTTAAATGAAACTACATTCATACTCTTTTCCTAGGGAATCTAATATTTAATAAATCTTTAGTTGGGTATATAATCCCTTCAGGATTAGACCGCATTTTAGCTCCAACACTTGCTTTTAGTCTACTAACAGGTAAAAACTTATAACAAGACCTAGCTAAACTATGCCAAGTTGACATCCAATAATAACTCAATTTAGCTCCATAACTTCCATCATTATGGTGATAAACATATTTTCTTTCTTTACTGGGCATAGCCATTATTTCTTCCTTAGTCTTATCCTTATGGATTACCTCCCAAAGCTCTAATGTACTTTTCCAGTCTATATATTTAAAAGCTTTTTTGCTTGTTGAATACACAGGATTTTCTTTAGAGATAACTAAGAACATTCCCAAATGAGGGATATTAATAGGCTCTCCAGTTTGAATTGGGATATCCATAAGCTCTCTCATAAAATCTAAAAAGAATCCTTTTAGTGTATCATAATTATATTTTAAATCAAGCTTACCACTATTAAAATAAAATGCACAGAAGTCCCTGAAGCCTTTATCGACTTTATACTTACCCACAGAGCCTTTTTTTCTGTGCATATTATCTCTTATTCTACTAAACGGTTTACTCATTTGTGTTATTATACTCTCTAAGAAGATCTATTAAACTTTTAGATACAGTTATATTTTTAGCAAATGGGTTTGTTTTAGTGTATATTTCTAAACACTTCTCGCTCTCCCAATTTTCATGTCCATTTGCATCCTTTAAAACTCTTCTATATGTAAGAATAAATCCATTATTTATTTCTCTAACACATATAGACTCACATCCTTCTGGAGTTTCCTTTCTATATTCGCCTCCTGATCTATTGTTCTTGTTCATTGTTGTTGATATTACTTCTTTCATTTTTTCTATCTTGGAATACTACATCTCTGTCTCTAGCATCATTAGATTCATCTTTAGGAAGTCTATATCTACCCAGTAAATCCTGTACAATATCTGGTTTAACAAATGTATCCCAAAGTCTTCCTGATATAGGGAATGCATCTGTATCTGAACTACAATCAGACTCACAACCTAATAAAGAAGCTTCTAATGGATTATATAAAACACTTCTAACTAATACTTTTTCAATCAATAAAAACTTATCATTTTTGGAGTAAAAATAAAGTCTATTATTATACCTCCATACATATATAGCTGTATTAGCCCACCTGCTATTTCTAATTGTAGCCACTCTTGAAAAATCAATTTTAGTGAAACTCATAGAGAATAAGTTAGCAGGTTTAATATCAATTATACCATCACCGGTCTTTAAAGATATTGGAAGTGGTAATTCTTGTTTAGTTCTAAGCACTTTACATCCACTAGTAAAACCTAAATTACAACAAAGATTACTATCCACTTCTTCTAAATCCATACAAAAGCTTTGAATGTATAATTCATCAAATCTTTTAGTTTTCTCATAATCAACACTAAGCCATTTTTCTCTTTTTTGAAATATTAAATCATCATATAGTCTATAATCAAATACACTATCATCTGAATTAACATTCAAAGCTTCATCTATTTGTCCACGAAGGGCTTGCAATGTTAGCATTCTAATTTAAGTTTAAATAAGTCTATTAAATTCATTATATCTGTTTTTGTCAAATTATTATACTCTGTAGTAAAATCTGGTAGGTCTTTTACATTATAGTTTAACAATATAGTTAGTATAACACTTAACTCAATAACCTGCTCTTCTTTACAGGAATTAAACACACCTATAGACCAATTGTTTAGCATATTGGATACTAAGTCTCCATAACTACAGAGAAAACAAAATAATATTTCATTATATTCTTCTTTGGTCATTATAGTGAGTATGAAGTATTTTCAAAAGATATTAAAGTATTAGAATCCACATAGTTAAATCCATGATCCACTATTAAAGATAAAGTAGAGGATGATACAGCTACTAATACAGTGCTGGCATGTTTTCTAACAGGGTTATACAATTGTGCGGTTGTAAATCTAACTTGTCCTATTGGAGGAGTTAATACACCTATCAAAGCACTTGCAAATGTCATACATACAATAGTCGTGGTATTATAGGGACCAGTAGGATTCATACCTATAGAGGCAGATCCTGTAAACTTCATAGCTCCTCTCATGTGTACTTTATTAGAAGGGTAGTCTAGCCTAAATGCTGTAGGCTGACCGTAAGTAAGATCATCAGATACATTAGTAAAAGGACCTGAGTTAAAATATACTGGGTTGGTAGTACTAGAAGTACCTACAGGATTAACTGTTATCCAATTACTAGGTTTAATCCTAAGGTCAACAATGGTAGGATTTTGAGTTACTAACAAACTTCCATCAGATGAAGTGAGTGTTCTTAAATAAAATGGGTTAGGACCACTTCCAGAAACAAATATATTAGCTCCTGCACCAACATTAGCCATAGATACTACAGGTGTAGTTCCATTACTTCCATTAGTGACTATAAAAGTCCCATAGCTTATTGTTTCTCCAGCATCCTGCCATATAGTGTATAAATCTTGATATCCAGCTTGACCTGCTGTATTTGGATCTGATGGATTACTAGATTGAGTAAAACTAACATGGTCTATTGTATTACCATCATTACCAGGAGGTCCTGCTGGAACAACAAATACAGATGTAGAACCATTAGTCATATTAACAGTTACTTCTATTCCTCCAGCTACAGATTTAGAGGTTATAGAGCTAATACCATTTCCTGTTGGTCCAGTTAAACTTGAAAAATTGGTGCTACCACCACAACATCCGCTCATTTTATTCTAATTTTTATTATTAATTACAACCGCAATCTTGGTTTATATCACATATCCTATTTAACATCTTAGTCACCTTTTCAGCATTCTGAACTTTATTACAACTGAATAAAGCTATAGCTCCTTGGAATAGAGAATTAGCTAAAACCAATTTATCTAAATTATCACTTGAAGGGTTTTTGGCGTAATTAGAAGCTAGCTTATCTATACAAGCATTTGCTTTACAGTGAACTAAAATGGTGTTAGTGTATGTATTTAGCGTATGACCATTTAAAAGAGTTCCTGTATAAATTACATCATACACACCATCAGGTTGATTAAATGTAAATTCACCTAAAGGCATATTAGGTGTAGCTTCTCCAGGGTATAGTGTGAAACCTGAGCCTGCTTCTACAGTGGTAAGAGTAAATAGATCTTCAGTACTTCCGTATTTTCTAATTAGAAATACACCTGTATTCCATTCAGTCACCTCTACACCATTAGGAACAATTGAGTTCTTATAAGCATTAGGATTTTCAGTACTATTAATACCTGTAATATCATTTATAGTGAACTTACAAGTGTTACTAAAACATACTTGTATTTTAGGTGTTAGTGTTGCCATTGTCTACTTCCTCAATTTTTAATTTATCTGTAGGAACTTCCTTATGTTTTCTAGCTAATTCCTCTGTCCTTTTAGGAAGAGACCTAAGAAAGTTAACTACAGGTTCTACTATATGCATAGGCTGACCTACTAAATAGCTAATAAGTCTGTCACATTCTTCTTTTGTTATAATATACATTTTAAATTTTATTTGTTTGTTGTTAATTAAATAATACAAATATAACTATTGTTGTAGCAAGTCCAGCTATTATTCCATTTTTTATTTTATTTCTTTTAATAGAAGATTCTAATTTCTTCTCATTGTCCTTACATTGTTCTAGCTGTAAATCCTTTTCTTTATCAATAGCTTCTTTATTAGCTAATATGAAAGAAAGATTTTCAACAATTCTTGTTTGTACACCAGTAGCTTTTTCATACATTCTAATAATAGAGTCCTGCCTTAGTATAATTAAATCCTTTTTGTCCAATAATTCTCTTTGTGTTCTTATAGTTTTAACTGCTTTAATTATTAATTCAGCTCTATACTCTCTACTGAAGGAATCCTGTTGCCCTATTAAGGGAGTCAAGGTATCCATAGGCAATATATTCTTCTCTGTAAAGCTGTTCCCCTTTAAGGCCGTTAACATAATAAATGAAATTATTATGCTCACTCTTAATATTATTTGCTTGTTTATGCTCTTCATTTATAGAGGATTGTATTACATCAATAATTTTATAAGTTTCTAGCAATTGGTTTTTAAGTTCCACATTCTGTTTTAGTAGTTCTTCATTTTGAAGTACAATTCTCTCCATTAGAGGGTCTTTAATAGGGGGTTTATCTTTTTTGAATAAGAATACACCACACACCATTAGAAGTGCTGTTAAAAAGCCTATAATCACATATAACCATGAATTCTTATTTATTCCCATCTTGAAATATTATATATTGTGCTTAAAGGTCTTCTTTTTCTGTAAACACCATCACCTTCTCTAGATAACTCATCATTAGTATTTCCCTCAACAGTTATAATGTACTTCCCATCCCTTCCATCTACAAAACCTGTATGGCCTATTCTTTTTAATCTAAGGTAATATATTGTAAATACATCCCCTTCTTTTAAATCTTTTTTCCAAGTTCCATTTGCATATACTACGTTCTTAGAGTTAAAAGCACTTGGACTCCAAGCAGTTACAGTATTTTTAATACCTGCTTGTTCTAAACACCAATGAACAAATGCTGCACACCAAGCATAACCTTTACCT
>DATCJO010000054.1:0-5451 GCA_036562765.1 Tissierellaceae bacterium
TTGTTATTTGTTAATCTTTGATGGACAAAGCTATCGCATGAAGCAATCACTGATGAGACAGTTAAGTTAACAAAAAAATTCCCCACCGGTGCCTGGGGAAAAATCTTTGCAAAAATGGGGAATTTTCTCTTGCAAAAAACACTATATTCAGTCACTAACATAGAAGGAAAATCAGTTTACACAAAAATATTTACACTGCTTTGTTTATTACCAGAATACACCTTTTCCAAAATCAATTGCATGATCATTATATCCAGCTTCAATGGCTACTTGATCTCGAGGATCATCAAAATAGGAACTTATCCATTCCCATTTACTTGTCCCAGAGAATACTTGATAAAAACCTGCACCGATTTTTAGATAAGTTAAAGAATAACCTGCGTGGTACCCCATATATCCGAAATGATGATTGCCAATATATTCTCCTGTTCTTGTCATATTAAGGAATATATATTGGCCAGTAAGATATCGCTTTAAATCCCATGGCCCTCCACTTTTAACATATGAAGCGAATTGTACATCTCTATAAACTTGCGCTTCAATAAGTCCAACTGTTCGGAAAAGATATAAGTAATCCTGATATAGTTGTTGTGCAACAGGTTTGTTTTGAACATAATAAGCTGCTACGCGAGGATCTGTTCTATATGTAGCTTGAATTGATATTGATGTACTGCTATCGCTTGTAGAAAAAATGTTTTCAAATGTGCTTTGAGCTACTTTTTGTGCTTCACGATATCTATAAGCCATCATTTTAGCAAGGATAATACGTTCTTCTTCTGTAAGATGATCTTTTACAAATTCAAGATCGTCATATTTTTCTTGTTCCAATTCATCTAAAACAATTTCCTTATATGCGTCTGTTTCTGTACTCAAAATAGTGGCTTTTTGTACCTCTGCTTTAATTGAATTTTTTATTTGATTAAAAAGTTCTTCACTATCCATTAATTGTATATTTGATACAGGTTTTGCATTCTGTGGAGCAGCAAAAGCTGTTGTGTTCATTACTAAAACAATGAATAGTAAAACTAACACCACCTTTTTCATAAATTAATCATCTCCTTCCTCTAACAAAAATTTTATTGTATGACTAATATACCATAAATTAGATATATTGTCAATATTTGTTCGTTATTGCCTTTTTCCCACGCATGGTAAGGATGTTCAAAAGCCGAAAAGCAAAAAATAGTATCGATAAATTGAATTGTGGTTATCTAATGCTAGCTAGAGGGAATTTTATGTAAAAAATTGGATTTGATTCAAAAAGAAAAATTTGGTATACTAGTAAATGATTTTATATTTTAAGGAGGTGTTGGAATGAAAAAAATAGTATATAAACTTTTTTCCAGTGTTTTGATTTTTACTATTGTATTGCTATCTATATTAATACTCACAATAACACTTACAAGACTTCATTGGTATAAAGAAAAATTAGAAATCATTAAGTTAGTAAATAATAACCTAGACTTTTTGAATCAATGTATTCAGAACGAAACCTATGATAAAATTTATGAACTAAAAAAAGTAAAGCAAATAAGGAAATTCTCTTTAGATAACGATGATGTATATATTGAGTTTTATTGTACTGGGTTTGGAATTGTACCAAGTTCAGTATATATTGGTTTTTATTATGTAAGTAATGATAGACCGACACCGTATCGAGGAGATTCTTATGAACTTGAATTAAAAGGGAAAGGATGGCAATGGAAACAACCAAGCGGTGACAATTGGTATTACACAGAAAAAATAGCAGACCACTGGTATTTTTATCAAGCTGGATTTTAGTAATTAACTCTACTTCTGCAAAAACAAAAGTATAATTGGTAACATTACCAGAAATTAAATATGGCATGATCGCTGATCCTGTGATAAGTATTAGTTGTCAAACAAAACACAAACACAGGAGGTCAGTAATTATGCCAACTACCATTGTAGACTATAATAAAGAATTAATCAACTATTTGGAGGATGTAAATTATGGAATACAACACTCATCCGAGTCAGGTTGGTTTTCTGGTAATCGATGATACATACTATTAATATTAAAAAACATCAGAACAAAGGTAATGCAAGGTTTAGATTATCACTACTTACATGAAGAAGGTAAATGAACAAATACAGGATATATATGGATTTAAAGTATTTGCTGAGATAATAAGCAAGATTACCGATAAGATACTGCCTGGAATAGAGGAATGGCAGAACAGACCATTGGATAGGGTTTATCCTATAGTTTTTTATAGATGCAATTCATTTTTCTGTAAAAAATGATAAGCTGGTAACCAAGAAAGCTGTTTACGTTGTATTGGCAATTACTACAGAAGGACTAAAAGATGTTATTGGGATTTATATAGAGAAAATGAGAGTTCAAAATTTTGGTTGGGGGTTTTAAACGATCTAAAGAACAGAGGCGTTAATGACATACTAATTCTATATGCTGATACGCTAGTAGGGATAAAAGATGCAATCAATGCAGCTTTTCCTAATACTGAATATCAAAGGTGCATAGTCCACCAGATAAGAAACACACTGAAATATGTGTCAGATAAGGATCGTAAGGAATTTGCAAAGGATTTAAAACGGATATATACTACTCCGAACGAAGAGACAGGATATGAGCAAATGCTTGAAGTATCAGAAAAGTGGGAAAAGAAATACCCCTCAGCTATGAGAAGCTGGAAAACTAATTGGGATGTTATTTGCCCATTCTTCAAGTATTCGAAGGAGTTGCGTAAAATCATGTATACTACCAATAGGAAATAAGGGAAGACTTAATATTATACTAATCTTGATATAATTAGTTATTTATGGCTATTTATCTATAAAACTTAAGGGAGGGTGCAAAAAATGACTGAAAATCAAAATAAAAACATAAATGACAGAATAGATGAAATGATAAATGACAACGAAACGTTCATACTGCTGGTGATATTTGCAGTAATAACCATAATTTATTTAATATTTGATATCTTTAGAGCCCCTGTTAATCATTTTGTAAAGTTTATGCCTTTTTATATTTTATTATTGTATAAGATGGGAATAATACGGTTTAAAAAAAGAGTAAAGAAAATGAAAGAAGATTGATTGAGACTGTAAAATATTTTTATGTAAATATAAACTCCTTCTATGTTAGAATATAAAAAGCATAGAAGGAGTTTTTGTATGGCAAGAAAAAATTATAGTCAAGAACAACATCTCTCAGTGATCAAGCTCTTTTAAAGAGCATATATCTTGCTACGCTCAAGATAACTGATAAATGGACGATGCGATACAGAGACTGGGGTATGATATTAGGACAACTGAAAATAATGTTTGAAGGGCGTATATAGAGTTCCCTTAACCTCAATGAAGATGATAAGGCCCTTTGTACTGGCAGTCAAGGGTAAAGGCTAAAGCCCGTGCTGCGCACACCCTTGACAGCCAGTACGCTGGGCCTTTGGACAAAGTAAGTTCCTGAGTCTTAAAACATATTTAATCACTAACATAGAAGGAAAATCAATTTACACAAAAATATTTACACTCCCCATTATAAAATTAATAATTAAAACCAAAAAATAAGAAAAGGGCCAATATTTGGTCCTTTTCTTATTTGTGCAATTTCCCATTTTTTATACATCGCTCTAAACTTCATCATCAATTTCATTATACCAAAAATTCGTGCTATTCTCGCTTGTGTTCATTAGCTCTTCCAGTTCTTGGCCACATTTATCCATTTTTAAGACACCATAAAATCAATGCCTTTTCTTATTTTACTTTCTGGTAATTTATCAATTTTAATAATACTTCCCCTTTCTTGTCTTTATTTATTTCTTCACCTCAATATTTATTTAGGAATTGCATCTCTCCTCGTTCTTTTAAACACATCTTTTTAATTACTTACAACAACTGATAGATGGCATCAACTTCATAAAAGCAACACTAACTTTAGAAAAATGAGTATATATAAAATAGTTTGGTTAACCTTATCAGTTCTTATATAACGCAAAAGTCTTCCCTTATCTCATCTATTAGAACAGCTTTTTCTGTGACATAAAATTTAATAAATACTCCATGCTCTTCATCTACAATCCCGCCAATACCGCCTTCATCAATTCTATTTATGTAATCAGTTGACCTGTTGACAATATCCGCCACCCATTGCTTAACGGTCTGCTCATCTAAAAGGCTGCTTCCTTTCAGGCAATCTTCAGCAAAAACGATTTTCCTTGACAATTTTAACCCCCCCTCATTCCCACAACCTAAATATAGCAAAAACTTATTATTCTTGTAAAGATATTTTCACAGCTTATTTTCATATAAAATGGAAAAACTTTTTTCCCCTTACAGAACGACTTTATTTCCCAAAGTTGTTCTTAATGGCAAGTCAAGGTTCAAGGAAAAAGGGATAAGGGGCTTCATTCTCGTATTTTTCTTAACCTTGCCCACTTATCCTTTCTATTTTTTTGCTCCCTAAATCCTTAATTCTTTTTCCTACTAATTACCTGTCTATCGGAATCACCTTTTTCGCATGGGGAAAAAGATTAAATGAAATATATACAATAGTAAGTAGTTAAAGAAAGGCGAGATTTGAAGCAGAGGATGAAATATTAAAAAAAGCCATGACCATATCTGCAAATAAATAATTTCTTCCAAATTTATAAGATTTTACTCAAAAGTGTAAATATTACAAAATAAACTGAAGTAAATACCGAAAACTCTATTATGAGGCTTTTATACTGTTTACTTTTAAATTCTTCTTTTGTATTTTTATCTAAAAGTAACATAAAAACCATATAAATTACACCTGTAATTAAGCTTTGTATAAGTTTATCTAACACTTATGTCGCACCTCTCTTTATAAGTCTCTTTTAAAATTTACATAGCTTTATTTAAAGCCATAAAAACTACAAAATAAACCGACATGTTTTACTTTAAGGCCCTGTATTTCTGTTTCATTTTTGCTGGAGTAAAAACCTCTATCTGCGGCAACTTCTTTAGATGCTTTATTTAAAATCTTTATAGACTTCTTCACCGTTGGTACGGCCAGGGTTTTGTTAGCAGAATTACCTTCTTCAACATGGCTGCAAGCTATCAAACCTTCTTCTGATTCTACTAATACTTCTTTTCTGCCAAATTCTATCTCAGCCTTTGCTTTACCTCTTTTTATAAGGCCTTGCTTCTTGATCAAAGATGCTGACTATCCTGTTGGGAATGGAAATAGTAGCTTTTAAAGGCTAAAACATCATCATAAAATCCTGTTTTAAATATCAAAATATTTACTGTTACTATAATTATTACTAAAATAACTAAATATAAAGCACCCCCAAAAGCATCTAAAACATTTAACACACGCAGTAATTCCCAAACCAAATAAACAGGTAGTAAACCGAAGATTAAAATATAAACCATTGATAATAGAAACATAGTTACTTTAAACGCTATTTTATTCCCTTTATAATACAAAAATATATTGAA
>DATCJO010000034.1:0-2562 GCA_036562765.1 Tissierellaceae bacterium
CAAACCTACTCTTTTAATTTCCCATGCGAGATCTGGTGACAGTCCGGAAAGTGTAGCCACAATAGAGTTAGCAGAAAAACTTATAAATAATGTTTACTTCTTAAATATCACATGTAATAAAAATGGCAAAATGGCAAAAAGCACGGTTAACAAGGAAAACTGTTTAAACATATTTATGCCTGAAGAATCCAATGATGAAGGTTTTGCCATGACGAGTAGTTTCACATGTATGCTTTTAACTGATTTGATGTTGCCACACATGAAAGAAATTGAGAATAAAAAAGATTTATTTGAAAAACTAGCAGAAGAAGCAGAAAGGATAATAGAAGAAGATGCGAAATCAGTAGAAGAAATATCAAAAATTGACTATAACAGATTGGTATATCTTGGAAGTGGCGGCTTGAAGGGATGCGCTGCAGAAGCGGCACTCAAGTCATTAGAATTATCACACGGTATAGTAAATACTAACTATAACACGCCTTTGGGGTTTAGACATGGTCCAAAATCTGTAATAAACGATAAAACGCTTTTAGGGTTTTTCGTTTCGAATAATCCTTATACGCAAAAATACGACCTGGATCTAATAAGAGAGATAGCCAATGAAGCCGGTATGAGAAAATTAATGACTTTTATACCGACAGTTTTGCAAATAGAAGGAGTAGATTATATTTTTGAGTTGAAACAAGATTTTTCCAATGAGGAGGAGGCTTTCTTAATACCGCTCTATATAATTTATGCGCAAATGTTAGCTTTTTACAAATCATTACACTTAGGAATAACGCCTGATAACCCAAATCCTGAAGGAAGGGTAAATAGAGTCGTTAAAGGTGTAACAATTTATGAGTATGTCTAACATGAGCCATGGGGTAACTTCTCCATGGCTTTTCCTTGGAAAAGAAATTATCGAGAACTTTTTTAAAAATTTTTACCTGACTTTTTGTAGAATAACATTAATCAGCAATTTGAGACTAGATTTATAATCATCAATCCATATTTAAATTAAAAGTAAGGAAGGGATATAAATGAAAAAAATTTTACTGAAACAAGGAGAGATATATACAGAAAAGAAAATAATTTATAACGGTGACTTATTAATTTCTGATGGGAAAATTTTAGGAATAGGTAAAAGTTTAAGTAATAATATTGATGCAGAAATTATTGATGTGAAAGGTAAAAAAATACTGCCTGGTTTTATAGATATACATATTCATGGTGGAGTTGGATATGATACAATGGATGCTACTTATGAAGCACTAAATGCTATTTCGATTCACCTTGCAAAACATGGGGTTACATCTTTTTGCGCTACTACTATGACAATGGATTTGCCTTATATACTGCGGGCACTCGAAAATATAAATGAAACTATGAAAAAGGGAACGAAAGGTGCGCAAATTTTGGGTGCATATATAGAAGGGCCTTTTATAGGTAAAGAACATAAAGGAGCACATGATGAAAAATATATAAAATTACCTAATAAGGAAATATTTGATAAATTTCTAGAAGTTTCAGGAAATAATGTAAAGGTATTAGCATTAGCGCCTGAAAAAGATCCAGACGGAAGTTTTATAGAATATGTTACGAAAAAGGATATAAAAGTAGCTTTAGGACATACAAATGCCACTTATGAGGAGATGAAGAGAGGGGTAGATCATGGGGCTACAATTGCGGTCCATACTTATAACGGCATGAAGGGATTACATCATAGACAACCTGGTGCATTAGGAGAAGTACTTTTAGATGACAGAATATACAGTGAGGTAATATCAGACTTTATTCACACACACCCTGCTTCGATAAAGCTTTTAATTAAAATAAAAGGAATAAACAAAGTGATACTTATATCAGATGCAATGCGTGCTTGTGGATTAGGAGATGGAGAGTACACATTTGGAGGACAAAAGGTGTTTGTAAAAGAAGGTGTAGCTAAAGTAGAAAATGGATCATTGGCAGGAAGTACACTGACTTTAGATAAAGCTTTAAAAAATTTGACATCTCTCGGAATACCACTACTTGAAGTAACAAAAATGGTCTCTTTAAATCCAGCAAAAGCAATCGGAGTAGATAGTAGAAAAGGAAGCATAGAAATTGGCAAAGATGCAGATTTAGTTGTGTTAAACCATGATCTGAGTGTTCACATGACAATAATAGGTGGTAGGGTTTTTAGATAATTTTGTACTGCACACGAATTTTAGCTACTAGTGTTGTCAATAGCGGATTTAAATTGACCCATTTTCAATGGTTTTAAATTGACCCACCCTGGCTTTTTAAAATTAAGCATTATTATGTGAGTTACCATACAATCCAGTCTTTAACCTATCCTTTAAGCGATAGCTGTTGCCCCTTATGTTGATTATGTGGGCATGGTGTAATAGTCTATCCAACACTGCAGTAGCAAGTACAGGGTCTCCCATGAGTTCCCCCCCCCATTCTCCAAAGCCTTTGTTGCTGGTAAGTATTATGCTCCCCTTTTCATAACGGGCACTTATTAGCTGGAAAAAGAGGTTTGAACCAATGCCGTCAAGGGGGAGATAGCCTACTTCGTCGATTACAAGGAGCTTG
>DATCJO010000056.1:0-8629 GCA_036562765.1 Tissierellaceae bacterium
ATTGTCATAACTAATCCTGAGGAAGCAGAAAAATATGTAAAAGAGTTTAAAAAATTAGGATATGATTTCATTAAAGTATATGAAACATTAACAAGAGATGTTTATGATGCTATTATAGAAACTGCTAAAAAAGAAAACATTCCTGTTGTAGGGCATGTTCCTTCTGATGTAGGTATTGAAATAGTACTACAATCAGGACAAAAATCAATAGAACATTTAGATGAATATACTGATAGTGAAAAATTATATGACATGACTATTGAAAATGATGTATGGAATTGTCCTACTATTGTAGCTTATAAAAGCTTATATAGGGCTTGGCAAAAAGAAAAGAGTGCAGGTGTTGAATATTTAAATCCAAATCACTTACCATCTTGGGAATTTAGCATGGCGATACTAAAAGGACTTATAGAAGGTTATAACTTTAATGAACTTAATATAGAAGGCATATCTCAAGAAAAAATTGATGATTATATAAAAATATTTCAGTCAAAAGTAGAAGATATGAAAATAATAACTAAAAATTTATATGATAATGGAGGAAAAATACTTTTAGGAACAGATGCAGGTACTGAAATTGTTTTACCTGGATTTTCAATTCATGATGAACTATATAATTTAGTAGAAGCAGGACTTACACCATATGAAGCTATAAAAGCTGGAACATATAATGCTGCAGAATTTTTAAATATATTAGATGTAGCTGGAACTGTTGAAGAAAATAAAAATGCAGATTTAATATTATTGAGTGAAAATCCATTAGAAGATATAACTAATATGAAAAAGATAGAAGGCGTAATGATAATGGGAAGATGGATTAGTAAAAGCGAAATAGATGATATGCTTAATTCTAGATTGAGAAAGTATGAAAGATAAGGATGGGTTACCCATCCTATTAATTTTGTTTTGTACTGTAATAAATTTATAATATTTATTGGAAATATAAAAAGGATTTTTATAGTTTTTGTCGAATATGAATAATTAACACTATAAGAATTAAGTAAAGGGTGTATGCAGTTGAAGTCAAAAGGATTTAATGCATATACTAAACATATTATACTTAAGCATGGGTTAAAGGAGAAGAATGTCTCAAAGACCTGTGAATTATTTGGAATATCTAGGACAAGCTTTTATAATTGGTTAAGAGCTTATGAGAAATATGGTATAGAAGGTCTTGAGGAAAAAGAAAGAAAAAAGCCCAACATGCCAAATAAAGTAAGTAAGGAAGTTGAAGCTGAAATTCTAGCCTATGTGGCAAAACATCCCAAGGATGGACCGCGAAGGATTCATTATGAATTAAAGGCTGAAGGCATAGAAGTGGGAGAAACTGGGATTTACAATGTTTTGAGGAAAAACAATTTGAACAAGATGAACCAGAGAATGGAATATGCTAAGAATAAATCTAAAAGCAATAGACTTAAGCAAAAGGAAAACAGCAATTTACAAGCAATACTTAATTTTCCTCAAAAATATCCTGGATATTTAGTATTGCAGAAAATCGATTACATAGGAAATTTTGATGGTATTGGGAGAATTTATCAATACTGTTTCTTTGATGTTGCATCAAAATGGGGAGAAGTAAAAATCTATAATAGAAAGCAGGATATTGATATTTGGCTTCATTTTGAACAAAAATTAATATATTTGCTGGAAACATTTAATTTAACTATTGACAATATAATTACGGAGAGAAAAAGAGAGTTTCTACCATATGTTGTAAAAAGTAATAAGTTTAATGAGATAATAGGAGCTTATAATATCAATCATATTTTTGCATATTCTGAAGATCATTACATATTTAAGGAGATAATAGAATTTAATGAATTCTTAATGGAGGAATTTTATAAAAAGATTCCTTTAAATAAAAAATTAGATACCTTTAGGAAAGTAGAAGTGGAATTATATGATTTTATTAGAAAATACAACTTTTTAAGTAAAATTCCTTTTGGACCTAACGCAGGGAAAACTCCAGCTGAAGCAGTATTAAATAGGGCAATAGAAAATGGCACTGATTTGGATACATTACCTCTATGGATTCTTGCATTGATAAATTATTCCAATGGGGTTGGTAAAATTGAGTAGCAAGAATGATAAAATAGCAGTTATCGGTGGAGGACTTTCAGGACTTGCAATTGCAAATGGTCTTGAAGAAAGAGGTTATAAAAATGTTACTGTTTTTGAAAAAGAACAGCGACTAGGTGGAAAACTACATACTATTTTTTATAAAGGAAAATCTTATGAGTTAGGTGCTATTTTTGGACTTCCTTCTTATGTCAATTTGGAAAAACTCATGAAAACTTTAGGCATTAAGGCTGATGGACCTAAATTATCCCGTACCAATTATAATTCTAATGGTAAAAAAGTTATGCCTATTTCAAAGGAAGAGTTGGGTGGATTTGTTGAGGAAATGGAAAGGCTGCCTAAAGTCCTTTCTAATTATAAGTCTCTTAATCGAGCATACATAAAGGATTTGGAACCTACATTAATGCTTTCATTTTCTCAATGGTGCGATTTGCATGGCTTTAAGGTTTTAAAGACCATTTATCCCCATTATTTTACTATCTTTGGACTAGGAGACATTAATGAAGTCCCTGCTCTTTATGTTCTTAGAATAATGAGCTATAATCACCTAATGTCTTTTATGAAAATACCTCAGTTTTATACTTGGAAAGATGGAACTTCAACTTTGGCTTTTCATCTAGCTCAAAGGGTAGAAGATATAAGGTTAGGACAAGAAATTAAAAATATTTCCATAAGCTCAACAGGTACTTTAATATTGGAAACTCCTTATGAAAGATTAGAATTTGATAAAGTTATTATAACTGCACCATTAGATCAATTTATACATTTAGAATTGTGGGATGATGATATAAGGGAATGTTTAAAAAACATAAAGTATCAAAATTTTAATGTTTATGCTTTTATTGTTGATAAAGTACCTAAGGGTTGTGGTTGTATACTGGATAATTTAGATCCTATTAGAAAAGGGCATATTATTATTTGGGATTCAAGGTGGAGCACAGCTAATGAACAAGGAATGGTAACACTATATGCATATAATCCTCCTAAGGATTCAGAGAAATTACCAATAGAGTATATTAAAGACGATTTATATAGGCTTGGAATAAAAGATGCTAAACTTTATCAAGCTAAGGCTTGGAGACATTGTCCTTATGTTGACACTCAAACCTTGCAAAATGGTTTTTATGAAAAAATGGAATCAAGTCAAGGAAAGTATAATATATTCTTTGCTGGAGAGATTATGAGTATGCTTTCCATTGAAAACTGTATATGGTATTCAAATGAACTCTTAAATAGATTTTTTTAAATTAGCAGTCCCTTAAGTGTAAAAGCTTAAGGGATTTTTTATTTAAAAAATTACATTAGATATTAGTTTACAATTTATCAAAATCGATGTTATTTGAATTTGAAAATAATCTAATTTGATATATATACATGTGTAAACTATACTTGAAATTAAGTGTTTAAAAATGTTGAAATTACAATATTTTCATTATTTTGACTCTGTTTAAAATATTAGTTACAATTAAATTGACAAAATAATAACATTGTTTTCTAACAATGTGCATTTTCTTTATATTCATGGCATAAAAGTTTAAAGTATTGAGGAATTTTTAATTATGTTTTTAGGTTTATAAGAATCTATTGAAAGGTGGTTGGGAGCATGAGGACCTTTAAAGTTTTAGAAATCAAAGAAAGTGTTTTTGAAGACAACAATCAACGGGCTGAGCTTTTAAGAAAGGAATTAAAGGAAAAGAAAACCTTTTTATTAAATTTAATGTCCTCACCAGGAGCTGGTAAAACCTCTGCGGTTTTAAGGACTATTGAAGCTCTAAAGGATGAAATGAACATTGGAATATTAGAGGCAGATATTGATTCGGATGTTGATGCAAGGGCAGTGGCTGAAACAGGTATAAAGGTTATTCAATTACATACAGGAGGCATGTGTCACTTAGATGCAGAAATGACTAGGCAGGGATTAGAGGGACTTGGTATAGAAGGTCTAGATTTAGTTATTTTAGAAAACGTTGGAAATCTAGTTTGTCCAGCTGAATTTGATACTGGAGCATGCAAGAATGCCATGATTTTAAGTGTTCCAGAGGGAGACGATAAGCCATTAAAATATCCGTTGATGTTTTCTGTTGTTGATGTCCTTTTAGTTAACAAGATTGATGTAATGGAATATTTTGATTTTGATTTAGAAGCTGTTAAAGAGAGAGCAAGAAAGATAAATCCAAATATTAAAATTATTCCTATTTCAGCAAAGACTGGAGAAGGAATTGAAGAATGGGCTAACTGGCTAAGAAGTGAAGTAAGGAATTGGAGGGAATAGTATGGGTAATGAAAAAGTATTAAGATTAGCTAATCACATAGGACGTAAAAAGCATGGTTCCAAGTCAGCTTATACTTATTCTGATCCTGAATATTTAATATTGGAACCTGTAGTTACAGATGAGATGGCAGAAGTTGGCCTTTATTTGGAATTTAGGAATCCAAAAAGTGCAGAAGAAGTTGCTCCTTTATGCGGTAGATCTGTTGAGGAAACTGAAAAAATCCTATGGGATTTAGCAATGGCAGGGGTCTGCTTCGTTGGAAAAAGAGATGGTGTAGATAAATTCTGGTTGGAAACTTGGATACCAGGCGTCATGGAGATGATGGTAAATAATAAAGAAAATGTTGAGAAGTATCCTCAAATAGCTAGGGCATTTGAAGCTTATGGTAGGGTAAGAGGACCCCAGTCAGCAGGTATTTTCCCAGTGGGTAAAGGACTTATGAGGGTAATACCTATTGAAATGGCCATTAGCGGTGAAAGTAGAAGGGCATCTTATGAAGAAATTTCCATGTACTTAAATCAAGCTACAAGATTTTCAGTATCAGATTGTGCTTGCCGTACTGCTAGAGAAATAATGGGTGAAGGTTGTGGCCATTTAAAGGAAAACATGTGCATTCAATTGGACCATGCAGCAGAATATTATATTAGAACTGGTAGAGGTAGAGAAATCACCAGAGAAGAAGCCTTTGAAATTATAAGAAAGGCTGAAGAAAATGGTTTAATGCATCAAATACCAAATACCGATGGTTTAGGAAAAACCCATGCTATATGTAACTGCTGTGGATGTAGTTGCTTCTCATTGAGAACTGCTACAATGTTCTACAATAATGATATGATTCGTTCCAATTATGTTTCTCAAATAGATAAGAATAAATGTGTAGCCTGTGGAGAATGTGTAAAGGTTTGTCCTGTAAATGCTCTTAGATTAGGGCAAAAGATATGTGAAGAGGCACAAGTTATTGAAGAAAGAGTTGATTTCCCATCTAATACTAAATGGGGTCCAGACAAGTGGAATCCAGATTATAGAATAAATAGAAAAAATGTGCTAGACTCTGGAACAAGTCCATGTATTACTCAATGTCCAGCTCATATTCCGGTACAAGGATATATTAAGTTAGCTGCTCAAGGAAGATATACAGAGGCATTAGAATTGATAAAGAAACGAAATCCATTCCCAGCAGTATGTGGACGTATATGTCCAAGAAAATGCGAATCTGCATGTACAAGGGGTAATGTAGATGAACCTGTTGCCATTGATGAAATAAAGAAATTTATTGCTGAACAGGATTTAAACAAAGAAATTCGATATATTCCAAAGAAGATAAATGACTATGGAAAGAAAATTGCAGTTATAGGTTCTGGACCTGCAGGTCTTTCATGTGCATATTATCTTGCTATTGATGGTTATAAAGTTACAGTATTTGAAAAACAAAAAGCTGTTGGAGGTATGCTAACTCTTGGTATTCCTTCCTTTAGGTTGGAAAAAGATGTAGTAAATGCAGAAATAGATATTTTAAGGGAGCTTGGTGTAGAGTTTAAGACTGGTGTTGAAGTTGGAAAAGATGTTACTATCAATGAATTAAGAAATCAAGGATATGAGGCATTCTTCATAGCCATAGGAGCTCAAGGAAGTAGAAAACTAGGGGTTGAAGGTGAAGATGCAGAAGGAGTTATTTCAGGTGTAGATTTCTTAAGAGAAGTTAATTTAGGCAATGAAATAGATATTACAGGTAATGTTGTAGTTATTGGAGGTGGTAACGTAGCTATAGATGTAGCAAGGACAGCAGTTAGGGCAGGAGCTGCTAATGTAGAAATGTATTGTCTAGAAAGTAGAGAAGAAATGCCAGCCCTAGAAGAAGAAATAGAAGAAGCATTGTCAGAGGATATAAAGATCATTAATTGTTGGGGACCAAAGCGTATTCTTACTGAAAATGGAAAAATAGTTGGTGTTGAATTTAAGAAATGTATTTCAGTATTTGACGAGGACAAGAAATTTAATCCAAAATATGATGAAAACGATACTATGGTAGTCAAGGCAGATAAAGTATTACTTGCCATAGGTCAAAGCATAGATTGGGGTGGATTGTTAGAAGGTACAAAAGTTGAATTAAATCCTAATAATACAATAAAAGTAGATCCAATAACCTTACAATCAACCGATCCAGATATTTTTGCAGGAGGAGATGTGGCTACAGGACCTAAATTTGCAATTGACGCCATTGCTCTAGGAAAAGAAGGAGCAATATCAATTCATAGGTTTGTGCATCCAGGTCAAGATTTAATTATTGGCAGGGATAGAAATGAATACAAAGCATTTGACAAAGAAAATCTCGAGTTAGAAGGATATGACCGTATTCCAAGACAAAAAGCTCCTAAAGTTGATGGATCTAAGGCTAAGAAGTCATTTAGGGATTTGCGTCAAACTTTCACAGAAGAACAGGTTAAAAAGGAAACAGAACGTTGCTTAAGCTGTGGTGCAACTGTTGTTGACCAATATCTATGCATAGGTTGTGGCCAATGTACTACTAAGTGTAAATTTGATGCAGTATCCCTTGTTAAGAAATATGATGAAGTGAATGTGGAATTTACTGAATTGAAACCAATAATCATAAAGAGCATGATAAAGAGGAAAGGTAGAATAATTGCCCATAGCCTAAAAAAACGCGTTGTAGGCGCAAGGAAGGTTAGCAAGTAAATATGATAATTGGGTGGGACTGCCCACCCTGCTCTTTATTCTTTATAGAATGAGGTGAATAATTTGCATGAGCTGGGGATTATGTTCAATGTAGTAAGAACTGTTGAAAAATATGCTAAGGAAAATGGCATTACGGTAATTGATACGTTGGTATTACAAATTGGGGAATTATCGCCTGTAATACCAAGATATGTTGAAGCATGTTACCCTGCAGCAGTAGATGGAACTATGCTAGAGAAAACTAAATTGAAAATAGAAATATTACCAGGAAATGGTTTGTGTAGTAACTGCAAAAAGGTTTTTAATATTGTAAAGTCAAAAGGGCAGTGTCCCGAGTGTGGAAGTAGGCAATGGGAGCTATTATGTGGGAGAGAGTTTTTAATTAAAGAAATTATTGGCTATTAATTAAATTTAAGGCAATATATTTTAAATTCAGGGGGGATTTTAATGTATACTTTTAACTATGCAGAAGGAGCAACTTTGATTTCTGTCTGGCTAGTGTGGGTCATTGTTTTAGCAGCATTATTTTTATTCAATGAATTTTCAAGAAGATCAAAGGTAGGGGCATTTATTTGTTTTATTATTCTTCCAGCAGTTTTATCAGTTCTTTGGTTTACTGTTTTGAAAGATAGGACTTATACAGACTGGTTCCATATTGCAAAAGTCTATTCAGCTACAGCAGGTTGTATTGGTTTTTGGTTCATAAGGCATTATGAGAAAAAGGATAAAGAAACTGGAAAAGTATTGTGGAGGCTTTCAGAGAAAAAACTTGCTTTAGTATTTCCACCACTAATACTTGCTGTAAATATTTTAGAGGCAGTAATTAGAGATTTTCAAATTGGCAGACTTGGACTAATGAAAGAAGTATTCGATGGCGAAATATTAATGAGTGGACCTTGGAATTATATGAATGGTATAGCAGGTATATTGAATATTATAACCATAACTGGCTGGTTTGGTATAATTATTAGAAAGGAAACTGAAAAGGATAAAAGCAGAGATATGCTGTGGCCAGATATGATGTGGTTTTGGATAATAGCTTATGATTTGTGGAATTATGCTTATACTTATAATTGCTTACCTGGGCACTCATGGTATTGTGGATTGGCTTTATTATTAGCACCAACTATTTGTGCCTTTACCATTGGAAAAGGTGCATGGCTGCAACATAGAGCTCATACATTGGCAATCTGGTGTATGTTTGCACAAACATTCCCTCAATTCCAAGATCAAGGTAGATTTAAAGTTATGTCAACTTATAACCCTAAGATCTACTTTACAGTATCATTTTTAGCTTTGTTAGCAAATATTATTGTATTTATATATATGATTTATAAAGTAGTAAAAACCAAGCGAAATCCATACCTTGGAGAACTATATGTAGATTCTCCTAGGTATAAAAAAATTAAGGAATTGGGAGAACCTTCCATACTTGATGTAAAGGCATCAATATAGTAATATTAATATAACAGAGACTATATAGTCTCTGTTTTTTAATATAAGTCATATTTCAGGGGAGGACTTATTATGAAATATTTATTCTTATGTTATCCAAAATGCACTACTTGTGCAAAGGCCAG
>DATCJO010000070.1:0-3976 GCA_036562765.1 Tissierellaceae bacterium
TTCAAATACGGATTTTCCAGGCAGTGGAAATATAGAAGAGAAAATTACTTATGGTTTCCGGAGATAGAAAATGATCTTTTTGTTTTTATGCCTGGCGCAACTCGAGCTTTTGTTTATCTTGGAAATGAAGAGGAATGTATAGAGGGTGAAAAGCAATCTAATGGAGAGTTTCGATTTGATATAACTGATTTTGTTAACAAAATTAGACAAAGCAGCAGTGCGTTTGCAAACATTAATCTAAAATATTTCGATAATAAGTGGAGGTACCTACCACTTTTTAGAGTTTTGAAGAGATTGTGGCTACATAAATTCGAAATGGTATATTTAAATAATATGGTTCGAATTATATCGGAATACGAGGGAAAAGCAAAATTAAAGGTTCGTATTTCAGATTTTGCAACCAAGGAAATTGTTATTGAAAAGTATTTGAATAATGGTATTACCGCGTTTCCTGAACTCGATTATAACAAATTATACCAGTTGGAAAAGATTCAAGTCATCTTAGATCCATTTGGATTCTCGGAGCAATCTACATCATTAGGAGTTATTTATAAAATTGGAACAATAGACTTTAGTGATCTAACAAATTGTAAAATGATTATAAAATCTATAGCTTGTAATGGGGTTATGCTGAATCTGGATCATATATATATGGTTTACAACTTAACAAAAATCTCAGACTTTACTTATATTGGCAAGCTTACATATAAGCCTAAGTTAGCTAATAATTGTTCAAAAAAAATAAGAGAGTCAGATTTATTTGAGAAAGTTCGTTTTGAAATAATGATTGAAGATGGGGTCGTTAATATTATTTCTTTACATTCACTAGAAGACGGTGATTGGACAGAGATTTGGTATGATGTAAAAACTAATAAACTTATAAGCGCTTCTGATGACATACTTTATACCTCAACAAATTATGAACGGTTTATCCCGTTGTATGAAGATATTACAGATTATAATGTTGAATTTAGGAGGGTTAAATAATGTTATTCAGACCAGCAGAAAGCTCAAAAGGGATTGTTGAATTCTTTCGAAAGTATCTTCTGACTACGTTCAAAACAAACAACGATATTTACAACAGACAGTTAAAAGAACAACTGTCTGAAGATGGTGTTATTTCGAAAGGTCCGTACATTAGTATGAGCGACTCTTTTGAAAAGGATAAAACTTTGCGAGAATTGGTTGATGAAGGTATTTTATGCAGAGAACTGTTAAAGTTATCTGAATTACATCCTGACAGGAAATTATATAAACATCAGGTTGAAGCTATATGTAAAGCAAATAATGGGAAAAATTTAATTATAACAACAGGAACAGGATCGGGTAAAACGGAATGCTTCTTGATTCCTATAATTAATCTCCTGATGCGTGAGAAGGAAAAAGGCACTCTAAATCCTGGAGTACGTACGCTTATTATTTATCCGATGAATGCTTTGGTTAATGACCAAATCAGAAGGTTACGAGAGATATTTATAAATTATCAGGAATCTGGTATTACATTCGGAAAATATACCGGTGAAACTTTAGAAAATTATAGTGATGCACTTGACGAATTTATTGAACGTGAAGGTACTGAACCAATTAAAAATGAGTTGATATCCCGTGAGCAGATGAGAAAGTCTCCCCCTCATATCTTGATAACAAACTTTGCTATGCTTGAATATCTTTTGCTGCGGCCTGGTGACAGCATTTTCTTTAATAAGCAAAATGCATCAAAATGGCATTCAATCGTTTTTGATGAAGCACATACCTACTGTGGAGCAAAAGGAATAGAGGTTGCTACTTTAATCAAACGAGTTAAGGCAATGCTTAATCGTAATGATATTCAATTTTTTCTGACTTCGGCAACGTTGGGTGATGAAAAATCAAACCCACAAATTATCAACTTTGCTCATTCATTATGTGATGTGCATTTTGATGAAGACTCTATAATAAGATCGTCAACTATTGCACCTGCAAAACCAGAAAGCACAAGTAAATTAGATTTCTCAATTTATCGCGAACTTGCAGAAAAAATCAGAAATAACTTTGCTTCTGAACATATTCTTAAATTTCTTAGAGAAAAAGGCATTGACATTATTAAGGCAGAAAATGCAGATGAAGCTTTGGAAAAAACTCTCTATTCAATGATACTGCATGATGACTTTTATTATGAAGTCAGGCATCATTTATTGAACAAAATAAAACCATTGAATCAGCTTGCTGAAGAATTAAGTGTTTCGGTTGATGATATAACAGATTTTATAGCAGTAGCTTCAAATGCTCAGAATAACGGTGACAGGATATTTGAAGCAAGATATCACATGTTTATTCGTGGTATTGAGGGCGTGTATGTTACTCTAAATCCAAGCAATAAACTTTTCATCAGGGAAATGGAGACTTATAAAGAAGACCCGAAAAGCAACGACTGTGGATTTAAGGTATTTGAAATCACATTTTGTTATAATTGCAATGCTACATTCATTGTTGGACAAACAGAAGATGGATATCTTGTACAGAAGTCCAAATTTAACGATGATTACAGCCCAGAAGTTTACTTGTTAGATGGCGTATATGATGAATATGACGAAGAAAACGAAAATGAGAATAAATATATAGTGTGCGCAAAATGCGGAGCAATAGAACGCGCTTCATCTATAAATGGATTATCATGTGGACACGGCAAAGAAAATTATAATTCGTTGATCAAAGTTAAAGATTTAGGAGACCAACTGCACACTTGTCCATGCTGTCATGTAGTGAATACTCAGCGTAGTATTTTACGCCCATTCTTTTTGGGTAATGAAGCAGCAACAGCTGTTATTGCTACAGCATTATACAATGAGCTGCCTGATGTCAAAATTACAAAAAAAATAATTTCTATTGATGATCCTTTCTTTGGCAGTGGCCCGGAAAAATTGATTGAAGAGCGTGAGAATTTAGTTAAGCAGTTTTTAACTTTTTCTGACAATAGACAAGCTGCAGCATTCTTTGCTACATATCTGCAAACAACATACCGGGAAAATTTGATTAAAAGAATAATGACAAAAATATGTAAAGATAATTTACAAGTAATATACCAGGGTGTAAGATTGAGCACATTCGTTAGTTGGCTCGAAGAATACTTTGAAAAGTATAATATATACTATCCGGATGAGAGAAAGAAACATGCATGGTTAGCAGTCTTAAAGGAATTGACTAATTATAAAGCAATGAATGCTTTACAAAATATGGGTATATTATATTTTGATCTAAATATAAAAATACCTGAGAATGAAAAATTACAATTATCTTCTGATGAAACAACTACTCTTTTTAAAATGATGGCATTGTATTTCATTAAAGATGCAGCAATAAAATTACCTATTACCTTAACAAAAGCAGATTATAAAAAGCTGTCATATGCTGGAGAAATAAAGGGATTTAGTCTAAACTATACTCAAAAAAAATATTTTCAATCATGGTTACCCGCAATAGGAAAGGAAAATGTTCGTACTAAATTATTGCGTAAGTTGCTTGCTGAAAAAGATGATGAATTTATTTTGAGATTATTGAAAGCAATCTGGGATAAGTTGTTGTATGAAAGGATCATAGAATATGATAGTGAAAGCGGAAAATTTCTTTTGTCTTCTGAAGCAATTACAGTGAAAGCCGTTGATAAATTGTATATTTGCAATGAATGTAAAACTGTAACACCATATTGCTTGAAAAATGTTTGTGCAAATCCCAGGTGTAATGGAAGCCTTGTTGAATATGACTATCTTAAGGCAATGGAGGACAATCATTATTACGATGTCTATCACAATCTGAACATTAACGACTTGCTTGTTAAGGAGCATACCGCTCAGTTAAGCAGTCAAAAAGCATATTCTTATCAAAACGATTTCAAGAAAAAAAGTATTAATGTACTGAGTTGCTCAACTACCTTTGAAATGGGGGTTGATGTTGGTACCCTTGAAACTGTTTTTATGCGAAATATGCCTCCTTCACCGGC
>DATCJO010000074.1:0-10390 GCA_036562765.1 Tissierellaceae bacterium
ATCTACATTTAACTATAGTATTTTATATCAACTAAAAATATATGTCAATGAAAAGAAAATAATATGTAACTAGATTGTAATATCTAATTATTTACAAATATAGTATAATTAAATCATAAGAACAAGGGGGGTTGCGTATGAGAAAAACAATATCGTTAATATTAGCTTTTGTTCTAACATTCTCTATATTTATTAATACATGGAATGTTTATGCAGATGATTTATATGAAGAAGCAGGAAATATCTTAAAGGAATTGGGAGTATTAAAAGGAGATGAAAAAGGAAACTTACAGCTTAACAATTATTTTACTAGAGAACAAATGGTAGTAATGATGTCAAGATTATTTAATGAAGAAAATAATGCAAAAAGCTTCAATGATCCAAAAACACCAAACACCTTTAAAGACCTTACAGGACAAAATGAAAGCGTTAAATTTTATACTCCATATATTAGGTGGGCTGTAAGTAAAGGACTAATAAAAGGGTTTGAAGACGGAACTTTTGGATTTGGGAAAAATGTAACAGTTCAGCAATATCAAGCTGTTTTATTGAGAGCTTTAAAATACACTGAAGAAGCTGATGACTGGAATAATGTCCCCCAACATGCAGAAAAATATAATTTAATGAAAGGATTATCATTGAGTCCAACTCAATATTTAACTAGAGGGCAAATGGCAGTAATGACTCTAAATGCCTTACAACAAGAAATCAACAGAGGTCTTATTACTTTGGCTGAATGGCTAGAAATAAGCTTACCTAAACCATTCGAAATAGAAGCTACAGTAAAAGTAGAAAATAATACTGCTACATTTACTGGACAAGCTAAAGGTACTGAAAACCTATTTCTACACTTAAAACCTGCATCTTCAAGTATAACAACAGGAGATCAAATATTTAATATAATTCTCGATAAAGATGGAAAATTCACATATACAGTTAAAAATCTACAGGTAGGAAACTATCAATATAGGTTCCAAAGTGGAACAAACTATACAGATTATAAACTATTTACAATAAAGACTCTACCCTTTGCTGTAGTTGATGTAAAAGCTTCAAACCTTAAAGAAATTACATTAACATTTACAAAACCAGTTGATAAAGAATTTAATTCAATAATTGGCAACTACAATACAACAGCTGGTTCTATAAAAGATATTAGATTTTATGATGACAATACAATAGTGCTTATCCTCAATGGAACAATGAATGAAGGTATGACTTATAAGATTTCTGCTTCAAGAATTAAAGCTGATTCTGGCGAAGAAATCCAATTGAACAACTACGAATTTGAAGCAGTAGACAAAGAAGCACCAAAGATAACCTCCGTTAAACAATTAGGAACAAAAGGATTAAAAGTATACCTATCTGAACCTGTAAAAGATGCTTATATAGGCAATTTCAAGGTAGATGGGAAGACTTTTCCTGGAACTGTTGATTTAAACTATAATATTGTAACTTTAACATACTTCTCATCTTCTTATACATTATCAGAAGGCACTCACACATTAACAGTTTCTGACCTTGAAGATTTTGCTGGAAACATAACAGAAGACGAGGATTTTTCATTTAAGATAGTTAAAGATACTAAAGCACCATACATAGTTGATGCTACTGCCACTTTAGAAGAAGTAATTATAGAATTCAGCGAAGAAATTGACCCAGAAGTATCAGAAGACACTAGAAACTTCTACTGGATAGATAGAAATGTGGCTAGATATCCTGACAAGGTTACCATAGAAGAAAACAAAGCCATGCTTGAATTTACCAAGTATAGGCTAACTCAGGATGAATACACAACTATATATGTAGAACACATTGCAGACTATTCAGGAAACTATTTAAAATCAGATGAAATTGATGTACTTCCAGAAATAGATTCTTCAAAACCTGAAGTAGTAAACTACACTGTATCTGAAGATGGTAAAACAATAACCATATACTTCAGTAAAAATGTCTATGGAAATCAAAAATATTATTATTCAATAGTGGATGAATCAAATAGGCCAATAACCATTTTAGATATACAAGGCTCAGGAAAAGAATATAAAATAATCTTAAGTTCTGCCTTGCCAGCTGGCTTAAATACCTTAACCATCGAAGGTATACAAGACACTACACCACTTAGAAATACAATGAAGCCATTTACTGCTACAATAAATATGAGAGACATTGAAAAACCAAAATTAGTAAACTTTACTGGCTATGGCAACAGAATAATAGTATACTTTAGCAAACCTATGGATGTAAAAACTGTTTCAAATTATGCCAACTATATAATGACCTACAATGGCAAGCAGTTACGTATACCAAGTTATACAATCTTCACATTAAGCAACGACAATAAGACATTAACAATTACATTGCCAGAATACTATACCGATGGCAATAAGATAATGGTAGGAGCTGAAGGAAACCTTACTGCTTTGAGCATTATAGGTCTAAAAGATACAAGCGGAAATGATACCGATCCATTAATTATAGATATTACATTTGATTCAAATGTATCTGAAAGTGCAAAAGCAGTAGATTACTATAAAGATAAGCCTGGATATGAAGGAATATTAATAGAGACAAACATTATAAAAGTTAGATTCAGCATGCCTATTAAATCTGCAAGTATACGTGACTTCTCAATCCTTGGAAGGACAATATACGATGTTGTTGCAGATGGCACAGATGAAGTAACAATCTATCTTGACCCAGTAGAAGGTGATTATACAATACCAAGCTTCTTAACTATATCACCTAATAATAAGATTAAAACCATTATTGACGCACCTGTAGAAGGAGGGTTAGTACATCTGCTTGACAGAATTCCTCCAAAAGTTATAAGTACCAACCAATTATTAAAGGTAAGTGGAAATGTTATAGAAGTACCATTTACTAAGGAACTTGAAGAAGAAGGAGTATCATTATATAGAAGAGATATAGAAATAATAAGGCTTGCAGATAATAAGATTTTAAGTAAAGATGACTACACAACATCTTTGAAATCAACAGATAAGTCAGTATTACTCATAACAATAAAAAGGCCAGAAATTACTTCAAAATATTCAATTAAACTAGTTGGAGAAAATAATTCAGACCATTTATTCTATATAAGAGACATTAGCGGAAATTTAGCTCTCCCATCAGGCATATATTACACAGAAAAAGAAATCCCAAAAAATTAAAATAAGGGCCATTTTACTGGCCCTTATTATATTTTATATTCCAACTTTAAATTTCTATAAATCAGCACATAAGACAGAATTCCTGATATGGACGACAATCCAACAGTAACTATATTGTATAATGGAATATTTTCTTTAAATAATAGTGCTGCAACATAAATAATGCTAATTCCTGCTATCATTGCTGTAGACGATATTATAAGCCTTATGGCTGTATTTTTTATGCTTTCATTTCTAAATATCCCTAATTTCCTATCTAAATCAAAAACTCCAATAACCGCTATCATAATAGTTGATAGGCTTGATGCTAAAGCAACCCCTTTTATTCCCATGAATGGTACCAATAACAGATTTAACACTGCATTTATAGTTAGCATAGAAATTCCCAAGACAATTGGAGTCTGCATATCCTTCATGGAATAATATGCCCTAGTAATAAATGGAACCATTGCCATAGCAGGAAGCCCTAAAGCATAATACACTAATGCTTGGGAAGTAAAGAATGAAGCACCGCTATTTAAGGCACCTCTTTCAAAGAATATTTTAACTATAGGTTCTGCCATTACCATTAGTAAAATCGCTACAGGAATTGTAAATACCAAGAGATACCTAATTCCATTTCTAACTCTTTGCTTTAACATTTCTGTATCATTTTCTATGAAGCTTTCGGATAAAACTGGAAATATAACTGTAATACCTGCTGTTACAAATAAGTTTATAAATAGGCTTATGATTTCACTGGCATGTTTTAGTTCTAATACATTTCCTTCAGATAAAATAGATGCAAAAGTACTTCCAATAGAAGTATTCATCTGATTAATTACACTGCTGATAATTACAGTCAATAAGAATAAAAATGACTTTTTAATATTGTCATCTTTAAAATCTACTCTAAATTCATATTTATATCCCTTTTTCTTCATGGTGATATATATTATATAAGCTTGAGATAAAACTGCAAACACAGTTGCTGCCATATAGCCCTTTAATCCATAATATCTCGCAAAGAAAATCAAATATACAATAAGGACCAATTCATAAACAGCCCCGCCTTTTGCCCCTGCTCTAAATCCATGTTCTGCTTGCAAATAAGCTCCCCCTATGGATTTAAACAAATATAATTCAAAAATTGGCAGCCCTGCCCTAAACATCCATACTGCATTTTCAAGCTCTATACTTTCCAAGCTTGGCCCAAATATCTTTATTATAATTGGGGCCCCAACAAATCCAGCTGCAAATACTGCCAAAAATATTAAAAGTGTAATATTTATCAAATTATTTGTATATTCTACTTTCTTATCTAAGTCATACTTCTTTTTAATTTCCTGAAATAGGGGTATTAAGGCTAAAATTGCACTATCTCCAATAATTTTAGTAAACAGCATAATAGTGCTTAAAACCAAAATATAAGAATCAATTCTAAAGACAATTCCATTTTCTATAATAATTTCCTTAATATTTATAAGGAACCTAGAAATTACAGCAAAAGCTATTAAATATAAAATATTTTTCCTCATAGCACTTGTATTTGTCATAAAATCTTCCTTTTTGTTAGTTATTTTCGTTTGTTAAAATTTGCACAACATTTATATCATATCAGGTAATCGCCAAATTATCAATACTTACCCAGTAATTTCCATTGATACACCATATATTTTTATGCTAGAATTAAGATAATTTATTGCTTTATTAAATTAAAATAGGAGGCAAACACATGAAGAAATTGACAACAATTATGTCCTTGCTTCTAGTAATGACCATACTTATTACTGGATGCTCTGGTGGAAAAACAGATACAAACAAAAAAATTCTAAGGACTAATAATTCAAGTGAACCTGGCTCATTGGACCCAGCATTGGCACAAGGAACACATGAATCATGGATTTTGGATCATGTTTTTGAAGGACTATTCAAAAAATCAGAAGATGGAACGGTAGTTCCAGGTATGGCTGAGAGCTACACCCTTGCAGATGACCAAGTAACATATACTTTTAAACTTCGTGATGACATTAAGTGGTCAAATGGCGAACCTGTTACAGCCTATGACTTTGAATTTGCATGGAAGAGAGCTCTAGATCCAGCGTTAGCTGCTGATTATGCATACCAACTTTACTATATAAAGGGCGCTGAAAGCTACAATAATGGCCAAGGCACTGCAGATGATGTGGCAGTAAAAGCCCTTGACGACAGGACACTTGAAGTTGTATTGGAATCTCCTACTGCATACTTCCTAGAACTTACTTCATTCTACACATATTACCCAGTATGTAAGGAAGTAGTAGAATCTAATCCAGACTGGGCAAAGGACCCTTCAACTTATGTATCAAATGGTCCATTTAAGCTAACAGAATGGATACACAATGCAAAAATTATGATATTGAAAAATGAAAACTATTACGATGCAGATAAGGTTAAACTTGATGGTATAGAATTTGCAATATTGGAAGATGAAAATACTGCATGGCAAAAATACCTAGGTGGGGAATTTGACTTCCTAACACCACTTCCACAAGCAGTAGTAGCACAATTGAAAGCTGAAAACAATTCTGAATTAGTAATAGGCGGAGATGTTTCCGTTTACTACTACAACCTAAATACTACAATTGAACCATTTAATAATGTAAACATAAGAAAAGCCTTGTCAATGGCCATCAATAGGCAAACAATAGTAGATAAAATTACTCAAGGTGGCCAACTTCCAGCAGAAGGTGTCGTCCCATTCGGCATGCTTGATGAAAACGGAAATGAGTACAGGGATGGCGTAGGCAACTTAATTGAATACAATGTTGAAAAGGCTAAAGAATTATTCCAAAAGGGACTTGAAGAAACTGGATTTAAAGCTGAAGACTTCAGCCAATTCTCAATCCTATACAATACTTCAGAAGGCCACAAGAAGATTGCTGAAGCAATTCAAGAAATGTGGAGGCAAAATCTTGGAATAGAAGTTCAACTAGAAAATGTAGACTTCCAAGTAAAATTAGACAGGGAAAAAGCAGGAGATTACCAAATTTCCCGTGCTGGTTGGGTTGGAGACTATATGGACCCAATTACTTTCATAGAGCTTTGGGAATCTTCTTCAAGTTTCAACGATGCTAAATTTAAGAACGACAGATATGATGAATTGGTAAAAACAGCAAAATCTACAGTAGATCAAAAAATCCGTATGGAAGCCATGAGAGAAGCAGAAAAACTAGTAATGGATAATATGCCTATTATTCCAATATACTTCTACACTCAACCATACGCTCAAAAATCATATGTAACAGGGGTCTTTAAACCACTTAATAGATATCCAGTATTAACCTACGCTGATATGAATAAATAATTTAGGTATTGGGACGACGTGGTCGTCCCATACTTTTTTATAAATATAAACAGAAAGAAGGGACAAAATGGCAAAATACCTAGCTAAAAGGCTTATTATGTCTATTATTACGATTTGGGCAATTATAACCATTACATTTATACTGATGCACTCCATACCAGGCAACCCCTTCATGAAAGAAGGAAAAATGCCCAAAGTAGTATATGAAAACCTACAAAGAAAATATGGCTTAGACAAGCCTAAAATAGAACAATACTTTATATATCTTAAAAATATCCTAAAGGGCGACTTTGGCGATTCAATGAAATCAAGAGTTGAAACTGTAAATGACATGATAAAAAGAGGATTTCCAGTATCTGCTCAAATTGGACTACAGGCCCTACTTATTGCATTAATCTTTGGGCCTGCATTAGGCGCACTGGCAGCACTTAATCAAAATAAAATTCCAGATTATATATCAATGGTAATAGCAATTTTAGGCATATCAGTACCTAGCTTCATAATGGGCACCATATTCATTCAGTTTATCGCCAAAAACGTATCCTGGCTTCCTATAGGAGGATGGGGTACTTTTAACCATACAATACTACCATCCTTAGCCCTAGCATTAATGCCTCTAGCATACATGGCAAGGCTAATGCGCTCCAGTATGTTAGAAGTATTAAATCAAGACTATATAAAGACTGCAAAGTCAAAGGGGATTTCAAAGGCTGCTGTAATACTAAAGCATGCTGTAAGAAATGCAATCCTACCTATTATATCTGTACTAGGTACTTTGATTTCCAACTTAATCGTAGGAAGCTTTGTAGTTGAAAAGATTTTTGGAATCCCTGGACTAGGTTCCTTTTTCGTAAGTTCAATTTCAAACAGGGATTACACACTAATTATGGGTACTACTGTCTTTTATTCAATTATTCTAATTGCAATGCTTCTATTAGTAGACATTGCATACATGATAATAGACCCAAGAATTAAGCTTACAAAGGAGGGCCGCTAATGAATCTAAGACTTACAGAAGAACTATTTGAACCTGCTGTCAGAGATAGCGGAAATACAGACAAAATCAGGCGCCCAAGCATTAAATACTGGCCAGATGTATGGCGAAGGCTAAAACAAAATAAACTTGCAATGATTGGCTTAGTTATAATTATCCTAATGGCGATAATGTCCATTGTAGGTACAGAAATAAATGGCTTTAAATATTATGAACAAAACTATGAACTAATCAACATCCATCCAAACAGCCAGCATTGGTTTGGAACCGATGAACTTGGAAGAGACCTATTTACTAGGGTTTGGTATGGTACTAGATATTCTCTAGCCATAGGAATTTTGGCAGCTGCCATTGACTTCATCATTGGAGTTATCTATGGCGGAATATCAGGTATGGCTTCAAGAAAAGTCGATGTCGTTATGATGCGTATTGCAGAAGTAATATACAGCATCCCCTACCTTTTGGTAGTAATCCTGCTTTCAGTAGTATTTACAAAAGCTGGTTCAGGAAGCAGCATGTTTGTGCTGATTTTAGCCATGACATTGACTTCATGGATACCAATGGCAATCTTAGTAAGGGGACAAGTCCTTCAGCTTAGGGAATCAGAATATGCCATGGCATCAGAATCCCTAGGTGCTACAAAAGGCTGGATTTTAAGAAAACACATAATACCAAATACTTTAGGGCCAATACTTGTTAATATCACTCTATCTATTCCCCAAGCCATATTTGCAGAATCTACTTTAAGCTTTCTAGGGCTAGGCCTTCAAGCTCCAAAATCAAGTCTTGGAAGCTTGGCAAACGACGGATTGGCAGGACTTGCAGTAGGAAACGCATACCAAATAATTATCCCTGCCATATTCATATCCCTAATAATGTTTGCTTTTAACGTCCTTGGAGACGGACTAAGAGATGCCCTAGACCCAAGGCTTCGTAAATAGAAAGAGGTGAAACAATGGATAAAATACTAGATGTTAGAAACTTACAAATATCCTTTAAGACTTTCTTTGGGGAAGTAGAAGCTGTAAGAAACATAAGCTTCTCAGTAGGTAAATCTGAAACTGTAGCCATAGTTGGAGAATCAGGCTGTGGAAAAAGCGTTACTGCCAATTCCATAATGAGGCTGCTTCCAATGCCACCTGCTTTCTATAAAGGTGGAGAAATAATATTTAACGGTGAAAACCTTTTGGAAAAAACAGAAAAGGAAATGGAAAAAATCCGAGGAAATCAAATATCCATGGTATTTCAAGACCCTATGACTTCACTAAATCCTACAATGAAAATCGGAAACCAAATAGTTGAAGGCTTAAAAAAGCATAAAAACCTAAGCAGCAAAGAAGCAAAAGAAATAGCTGTTGAAATGTTAAACCTTGTTGCAGTACCTCAACCTCAAAAGAGAATCAATCAATATCCTCACGAATTTTCAGGCGGTATGCGACAAAGAGTAATGATTGCCCTAGCCATGGCATGTAACCCACAGCTTCTTATTGCAGATGAGCCCACAACTGCCTTAGACGTTACTGTACAGGCGGAAATACTAGATTTGATGAAGAATATTCAAAACAAATTCAACATGTCAATTATCCTAATTACCCACGACCTTGGCGTTGTGGCAGACATGAGCGATAGGGTTATAGTTATGTATGCAGGGCAAATCCTAGAAGAAGGTACTACAGACGAAATATTTAAGGACCCAAAGCATCCTTATACCCAAAGGCTCCTTGCATCAGTACCTCGTTTAGACATGAAAAAAGGCGAACCCCTATATTCCATAGAAGGAACTCCGCCCGATTTATATATACCTCCTAAGGGATGCCCATTTTACGATAGATGTGATAAGGCGATGAAGATATGTAAGGAATGCATGCCTGAAATTACATGGCATTCTAAAACCCACTACAGCAGAACATGGCTGAACCATCCAATGGCACATGGAAGGGGTGAAAACTAATGGAAAAAGCGCTTATATCAGCAAGAAATATAAAAAAATATTTTAATGTTGGCGAAGGTATATTAAAAGCTGTTGACGGCATCAGCTTTGACATATATCCTGGGGAAACTTTAGGCCTTGTTGGAGAATCTGGATGTGGTAAATCCACTGCAGGAAGAACTATCATAAGGCTTTATGAGCCTACAGATGGAGAGCTAATATTCAACGGGAAAAACATCTATGGGCTTTCCAGAAAAGAAATGAGGGAAATAAGAAAGGACTTCCAAATGATATTCCAAGACCCTTATGCCTCATTAAACCCAAGAATGACTGTGGAAGATATTGTGGCAGAGCCTCTAGATATCCACAAAACTTACAAAAATGATGTGGATAGAAGGAACAGGGTTATCGAGCTATTGGAGCTTGTTGGATTAAATGAAGAGCATGCTCTGCGCTTCCCTCATGAATTCTCTGGAGGTCAAAGGCAGAGAATTGGAATTGCAAGGGCACTGGCATTGAATCCAAAGTTCATAGTTTGCGATGAGCCAATTTCAGCCCTAGATGTATCCATTCAAGCTCAAGTTGTAAATCTACTAAAGGACTTACAAGATAAATTAGGATTAACATATCTATTTATCGCCCATGATTTATCTATGGTCAGATATATATCGAATAGGGTTGGGGTAATGTATTTAGGCCAAATGGCAGAACTGGCACCATCAGAAGAACTATATGATAACCCTTTACACCCATATACCAAGGCCTTGCTGTCAGCAATTCCAATACCTGACCCTGATGTTCAAAGAAATAGAAAAAGGATTAAGATGGAAGGCGATGTTCCAAGCCCAATTAATCCAAAGCCAGGATGCAGATTTGTAGAAAGGTGCTCAATTGGAAAGGATATATGCAGGAAAGAAACTCCAGTATTTAGGCAAATAAAGGAAAACCATTTTGTAGCATGCCATTTT
>DATCJO010000086.1:0-30140 GCA_036562765.1 Tissierellaceae bacterium
AGAAGTTCTAGATAAGATTCGTAAAGCAGATGGACTTATTCTTGGTTCTCCAAATTATTTAGGAAATTTAACTGCAGGTTTTAGGGCCCTTTATGAACGTTTGATTTTTCAGTATTTGACTTATAATAAAGAACGTCCAAATTGCAATGACCATATGATTCCAGTTCTTCTCATTACCACAAGTAATTGTGATGAAAGCCTTTATGATAAAATAGGTTATACAGAAATGCTAGAAAGCTATAAAAAGAGGTTAGAACGTTTTATTGGGCCAACTAAGATAATGATTTATGGAAATACCTTGCAGGTAGAGGATTACAGTAAATATGATTGGACTATTTTTAACCCTGCTGATAAAAAGGCCCGACATGAGGAGATATTTCCACTGAAGTTAAAAGAAGCATTTGAGCTTGGAAAAGGGCTTATTTAGTATTTAGGTTTTTAAAAATTTATTATATCAATTGAAAAAGGGGTTGTGTTGAAATGATGGTTTTTTGGTTGGCAATTGCAGGTATCATGTTAATGACTTTATGTGCTATTATTAGCATTATAATTATGACTAAAAGATTAAAACATTAATTATGATAAAATGAATGACAGTTTCTATAAAAATGTTAGTATATATGGAGTAGATTAAGAACATATAACAAAGTAGTGAATATTAAATTATTATGGGATATGAAGAATTTGGATTGATGTTAATAACAGTGCTTGAAGGATTATTATTGTCAAGTTGGGTATAACTTAGAGAATAAATATAAAATAGTATAAATGCAGTATGCTTCAAGAAAATACCTTAAATTTGGATGAACCTCTGTTGGTTATAAAGTCACATGATGGTAATGTACATATCAAAAGCATGGGAAAAGTAAGGTTTGTAGAGCTTAAAGGGAAATATGGCTGGATTTAATGATGTATGAAATTATATAATGAGTAACCCTTGATATATACCATGAGAAATATCAAGGGCTTTTTTTATTAAGGTTAACTTTATAAATGATTGTTAGTTAAATAACAATACTATATTGACAAAAATATGTCAAATTGGTATAATGTAACTGCTAAGTCAGAAGAGTTTTCTTATGACGAAGCATGTACATTTAATTTTACTAATCTGACGCCAAATATTTTTTATAAGGCGGAAGGTACAGAAATAGTATAGTTATATGTGGAATTTTCTGCGCCTTTCGTAGGCGCATTTTTATTTTTGGAGGTATTGAAATGGAAACAAGGGTTGCTATTATAGGGATTATCGTTGAAGATTTGGATTCTGTTGAAAGACTTAATAGGCTTTTACATGATTATGGACAATACATAATAGGCAGAATGGGGCTGCCATATCGTGAAAAAGGTATCAATATAATCAGTGTTGTTATAGATGCACCTCAAGATATAATAAGTGCTCTTTCTGGAAAGATTGGAAAATTACCTGGAGTTAGCACAAAAACATTATATTCAAATGTAAAAAGTAATATTAAGGACGGGGTGCAAAATGAAAGAGCTCATTGATAAACTATACGAGACAAATAATCTATCTCCAGAAGAGTTTAAAATCCTAATTGATAACAGAACTCCTGAACTTGCACAATACCTTTTTGAAAAGGCAAGAATAGTTGCTATTGGAAACTACGGATATGATGTGTATATAAGAGGGCTTATAGAGTTTACAAACTACTGCAGAAATGACTGCTTTTATTGCGGTATCAGAAAAAGCAATTGTAATGTAGAACGCTATCGCTTGACTAAAGACGAGATTCTTGAGTGCTGTGCTGTTGGATATAAATTGGGATTTAGGACCTTTGTCCTTCAAGGTGGAGAAGATGATTATTTTACTGATGACAGGATGGTTGATATTATAAAGTCTATTAAAAAGAATTATCCAGATTGTGCAGTTACGCTCTCTATAGGAGAAAAAAGCTATGATAGCTATAAAGCCTATTTTGATGCTGGAGCAGACAGGTATCTTTTAAGACATGAAACTGCAAATGAAGAACACTATAGGAAACTACATCCTAAATACCTTTCCCTAAAGAATAGGAAACAGTGTCTATATCATCTAAAGGAGATAGGATATCAGGTTGGATGCGGTTTTATGGTTGGCTCCCCTTATCAAACTACGGAATGCCTTGTTGAGGATTTAATGTTTATTAAGGAGTTAAATCCCCATATGGTTGGCATAGGCCCATTTATACCGCACCATGATACGCCTTTTGCTCATAAGGATGCGGGGACTTTAGAACTTACATTGTTCCTATTAGGTATTATTCGTTTAATGCTTCCAGAAATTCTACTTCCTGCAACCACTGCCCTGGGGACCATACATCCTAAAGGAAGGGAACTTGGTATTCTAGCTGGGGCAAATGTAGTAATGCCAAATCTTTCGCCTAAGGATGTAAGAAAAAAGTATATGCTCTATGATAATAAGATCTGTACGGGAGATGAGGCTGCAGAATGCATTAACTGCATGAAAAAAAGGATGGAAAGCATTGGATATCATGTAGCTATTTCCCGTGGGGATCATAAAACATTTCAAGTAAAAGAATTAGTATGCTGAAGGGGAAGATTTTTCTGACCCGTATAAGGAGGAGGTAATATTATGTATAATCCAAAATCTATGAAAGCTGAAGAGTTTATTTCTCATGAGGAAGTCCTTGACACCATTAAGTATGCTGATGAAAACAAAAATAACGTAAAACTTATAGACGAAATAATTGAGAAAGCAAAGCTTCACAAAGGACTTACTCACAGAGAGGCTTCAGTCTTGCTTGCTTGTGAGCTTCCTGAAAAAAATGAGGAAATATTTGCTCTTGCCAAGCAGATTAAAGATGATTTTTATGGTAACCGCATTGTATTATTCGCTCCATTATATTTATCAAATTATTGTGTAAATGGCTGCGTTTACTGTCCATATCATAGGCAAAATAAGCATATCACTAGAAAGAAGATGACTCAAGACGAAATTCGTAGGGAAGTCATTGCACTTATGGATATGGGACATAAACGACTTGCCATTGAATCTGGAGAGGACCCAGTGAACAATCCAATAGAATATATACTTGAATCCATTGAGACAATTTATAGCGTTAAGCATAAAAACGGAGAAATACGCCGTGTAAATGTAAATATTGCTGCAACTACTGTTGAAAATTACAAAAAGCTTAAGGAAGCTGGCATAGGTACTTATATACTATTTCAAGAAACTTACAATAAGGAAAAATATGAAAAGCTACATCCATCTGGGCCAAAACACGATTATGCATATCATACAGAAGCAATGGATAGGGCAATGCTTGGTGGTATTGATGATGTTGGCTTAGGAGTATTATTTGGACTAGAAAATTATCGATATGAATTTGCAGCACTGCTAATGCATGCAGAACATCTTGAAGCTGTATTTGGTGTTGGCCCACATACCATCAGTGTACCTAGAATCCGACCTGCAGATGACATTGACCCTAGAAAATTTCCTAATGCCATAAATGATGATGTATTGGCTAAGATTGTAGCATGTATACGCATATCGGTACCTTATACAGGCATAATCGTATCGACTAGGGAAAGCAAAGAAATGAGGGAACGCCTACTTAACCTAGGTGTTTCACAAATCAGCGGTGGTTCCAAGACAAGTGTTGGAGGATATAGTGAGCCTGAACCAGAAGATGAAAATACTGCACAATTTGATGTTAATGATACAAGGCCATTAGATGAAGTTGTTAAATGGCTGATGGAACTTGGTTATATTCCAAGCTTTTGTACTGCATGTTACAGGGAAGGCAGGACTGGCGATAGGTTTATGAGCCTATGTAAGAGTGAAAAGATTCACAACTGCTGCCATCCAAATGCTTTAATGACATTGAAAGAATATCTTGAAGACTATGCTTCAGAAGAAACTAAAGAAATTGGTGAAGGACTTATTTATAAGGAATTAGATAGAATTCCACATCCAAAGATGAGAAGGATTGTAGAAGAAAACTTAGTAAAGATCAGCGAAGGAATGAGAGACTTTAGGTTTTAAGGGGGAATATTATGGGGCTTAATGATACACCAAGGGCAAATCGAATTCATATAGGTTTTTTTGGAAGAAGAAACTCTGGCAAATCAAGTCTTGTAAACGCCATTACTGGTCAAGACCTTGCTGTTGTTTCTGACATAAAAGGCACAACAACAGATCCTGTATATAAAGCAATGGAGCTACTCCCTTTAGGTCCTGTAGTAATTATAGATACCCCTGGAATAGATGATGAAGGAGCATTGGGGGAGCTTAGGGTAAAGAAAAGCCTACAGGTGCTCAATAAGACTGATATTGCTGTTTTAGTAATAGATTCCCTTGTTGGGAAGACAAAAGAAGATGAAGAATTGATTAAAATATTTGATGAAAAAGGGATAAACTATATAGTTGTTTACAATAAAGCTGATTTGATGACCAAAGAAATAGCTAAAATCGATAATGGTATTTTTGTAAGTGCCAAGACAGGTTACAATATAGAAGAATTAAAAGAAAGAATTGCTGCTTTATCTGTAGGGGAAGGGCCTAAAAGAAGAATAGTAGCTGATCTTATTAAGCCTTTGGATTTTGTGGTTCTAGTAACTCCAATTGACCAATCTGCACCAAAGGGACGAATAATACTTCCTCAACAGCAAACAATCAGGGATATTCTTGATACAGGTGCTACTGCTATTGTAGTAAAAGATAATGAATACCAAGATACGCTAAATAATCTAGGGAAAAAACCAAGATTAGTAATTACGGACAGCCAAGTATTCCAAAAAGTATCTCAAGAAACACCAGAAGATATTCATTTAACTTCTTTTTCAATTCTATTTGCTAGATATAAAGGTATACTAGATATTGCTGTAAAGGGTGTTAAAGCTCTAGAATCCCTTGAAGATGGGGATACCGTTCTCATTTCAGAAGGTTGTACTCATCACAGGCAGTGTGAAGATATTGGCACAGTAAAGCTTCCGCGATGGATAAGAAACTATACAAAGAAGGAACTTAATTTTAAGTTTACATCAGGTACAGAATTCCCTGAGAATTTGTTGCAATACAAGTTAGTTGTCCATTGTGGAGGCTGCATGCTCAATGAAAGGGAGATGAAATACCGATATAAATGTGCACAGGATCAAAATGTACCTATAACCAACTATGGGATTCTGATTTCATATATACATGGCATTTTGAAGAGAAGCATTGCAGTATTTCCTGATTTATTAAAAGAAATTGCTTAGCAACTATAATTCAGCCATACTTAAAGCCCTTGATATGTTGTTATAGACATGTCGAGGGTATTTTTTTCATAAAATTGTATTTTAATGATTTGGCATTGAAATGTTAAATGTGAAATTGCAAAATATCTCCAATAAGATTTATGTTAAAATTAAATGGAAATTATTGTATTTGTGAAAATTGAAGTAGGGATGACCAAAGTTTCATAAAATGTGAACAATAAATTAGATTATTGTACCAAAAAAAATATAAAATAGGATTGGTAATATTCCAGAACATTTATTGGTAAAGATAGGAAAAGCAAGGTTTAATGATTCAAAATATATAGAAAATGGGCACTTAAGATTTACCTTAAGTGCCTTTTATGATTAGGCGGCCTATTTATCTTTTACTAACTTATTATAGACTAAAAAAGATCCTCCTGCAAAAATAAGCATTAATAATATTGAAATCCAAAATGCAGGTGAAGTTGGTTCTGTAACATTTGCTCCAAATAATGTTGCTAGTATAGTATTTGGAATTGAGCCTAAAGTACCTGCCAATAGGTAAATGCCAAATGGGAATCTCACAGCACCTGAATATATGCTTACAGCTTCTCTAGGGAAAACTGTAAGGGTTCTCAATAAAAAGCATGTAAAGAAAGGGCTTTTGCTCTGCTTTTTAATGAATTTTTCAATAATAGGATATTTTTGCGTGATTTTTTCAACTGCACTTGAGCCAGAGAAATAGCCTACGAAATAGGATATAACCATTCCCAATATTATACCAAGCATATTTATAATGAAAGCAATAATTGTTGGGAATAGCTGGCTAGAGGCAACTTCAAGTATAATGATTGGAAATACAATACTTAAGCTTTTTAAAGCATATAAAGATAATAGGACCAGTGCAGCTGTTAATTGATTTTTAGGTGTATAGTTTATAATTGTTTGGACAGTTATTTTATCTTTGTTTGATAAATAGAGAATAATAAGTATTATGCACAACGCTAGAGGTATATATTTAAGGAATGTGAAATATCTTTTATTTTTCATTTTTTTCATCTCCGGAAATTGTATATCTATTCTACATAAATCATCTTCCTTGTCATTCCACCGTCCACAATGAGATTAACGCCAGTTATAAAGTCATTTTCTTTATCTGTCAAGAAGATGCAAGCCCTAGCAATATCATCGGGTTTTCCTACTCTACCTGAAAGATGTTGCTCATGATCGATTGGTCGCAATTTAGAATAATCACCTGTTTCAATCCAACCAGGAGATATACAGTTAACGGAAATTTTATCTCTGCTAAAAGATGCAGCAAGTGCATGGGTAAGGGCTACAATTCCACCTTTACTAGCAGCATAAGCTTCAGAATTTGGCTCAGACATAATGGCTCTTGTAGATGCTATATTGACAATTGAACCTCCATCTTCATTTTGACGCATGTATTTTGCTGCTTCTCGGGAGCATAAGAAAACACTTCGTAAATTTGTATTTATTAAGTCATCCCATTCTTCCAGGGTTAAATCATAAGGAGATTTAAATAAGCCTTTTCCAGCATTATTGATTAAGATATTGATTTTACCAAATGTTTGGAATGCAACTTCCATTAAATGTACGACATCTCTTTCTTTTCGGACATCAGCTTTGATAAAAATCGCACTGCCACCTTGTTCTTTTATTATAGTTGCTGTTTTTTCTCCATTTTTTTCGTCAATATCAGCTATAACTACATTGGCTCCTTTCTTGGCATATAAAAGAGCAATCCCTTTTCCGATTCCATTGGCAGCACCGGTTATAATGACTGTTTTATTTGAAAAATCCATATTATCACACCCTTATTTATTAGATTTTATTAATATTATGGTTGTTTATTCTCAAAAAATATTTTTGAAATAACCAAAAATCCACAGGATAAAAGTATCATAGATAGTATTGAAATCCAAAACATAGGTGAAGTTGGTTCAGTAATACTAGTCCCAAATAATGTAGCCAGGATAGTACTGGGAAGTGCATATAAAATACTTGTCAACAAGTAAGTGCTAAATGGAAACTTTAAAGCACCTAAATATATGCTGACAGCATCTCTAGGCAAAATATAAATAGCACGCAAAAGAAAGCATGTGAAAAAAGGATTTTTAGTTTGCTTTTGGACAAACATATCAAGCTTAGGGTATTTTTGAACCATTTTATTAATGGCATCTGAACCTGAATAATAACCAATAAAATAAGAGATAACCAGTCCAATGATTACACCTAGCATATTGATAATAATTGCAGATATTGTAGAAAATAAGTGACCTGCTGCAATTTCCAGGATAATAATTGGAAAAACTACGCTAATGCTTTTTAATACATAAAGGAACAATATTACTAATGCTGCTGCAATTGGGTTACTTGGTGTATAATTTAAAATTGCTTCTACAGAAATATCCTTGTTGTTTCTGAAGTATATTATGGTTAAAATAATACATAAAAATAAAGGTATGTATTTAAGAATGGAAATATGTTTTTTATTTTTCACGTCCTTCAACTCCTGATGACTGGTATCAATAAAACATTATAAGGATGAAAACCAAAAGTTTCAATAGACAAAAGTTTTCAGTTGTCGTATTACAATTTATTATTATCAAAAATGGGAATAGAAAAATATGAAGAGGCAGTTTAAATAAGAATAGTTTTATGATGTAATAGAGATAATTAGAATATTTTGGGGAGTGGAGGTATAATCATTGAATTATACTATTGCCAAAATAGGTGCTATAATTGATGACATTGTAGTTATAGGCTTTGCAATATGCATGCTTGTAGGATATGATTTTGAAGGCTACCTTGTAAGCATGTTTATTGCTTTTGGTTTTATAATGATGGTAGCAGGATTTTATGCTGAATGTGAAAAAGAGCATAAGGTTGCAGCAAATACTGCTTTAATCTTCACTGGTATTTATGCTGTATTGATTTTATTAGTGTATTTTACACAGATTACATCAGTTAGGCTTGGCTTATTAAGTCAAGTTTTATTTATATAATGCTATATCAAATTAATTCAGGGAATGCAATTTTCTTACTGTGGAAGGAAATTTTGGTAAATGTAGATTAGACTTAAGCTGATGCTCACATTGGATTACTTAATTTATTGAAAGTAAATTAATAAAATTTAAAGAGACATATTTAAAATAGGGTATATTATAAAATGAAAATCAATATCAAAAATGAGGTGAGATGATGCAAAACCTAAAGCTATACTATATGAAAGGCTGTCCTTTCTGTAAAAAAGTAATCCAATTTATGGAGAGAAACAATATAGAAGTTGAAATGGTAGATATACAAGCTGATCCTAAAAATGAAGAAGAATTAATTAAGCTTGGTGGAAAAGACCAAGTCCCAATGCTCTTAATTGATGGAAAACCACTTTATGAATCAAATGACATTATCCAATGGCTTAAGGATAATTACAAACAAAGCGAGCAATAAATCTTGCTCGCTTTTATTTTATCCTATATTAGATTTATCCGGTGTTTTAGATTTATTGAAAATCTCTTTGAAGTTTATCTGAGTCAATAGAACTGCCACAAATACTAAAATACATCCTATAATTTCCTTTAGAGTCATTGATTCATTTAAAAATATGGCGCCACATATTGCTGAAAAAACAGATTCTAAGCTCATGAGAAGTGATGCAACTGTTGGATTTGTATATCTTTGCCCGATTATCTGTAATGTATATGCGACACCTACAACAAAAATGGCAGCATAAAGAATAGGAAAAGCACAATCTATTATTGCACTGATAGTTGGATTTTCAAAGATTAAAGCTGAAATAAGGGACAAAGTTCCAGCAGTAATAAATTGAACACAGGAAAGCTTTAAGCTCTCGGTTTTAGGGGCAAAGGTATCTACTATGATTATATGCATTGCCCAAAATAAAGTACCAGCAAGAACAATTGCATCTCCAATCTCCATGGAAAAGCCTTCTTTAATAGTTAACATGTAAAGGCCAATAACTGCAAATATTACTCCTAGCCATGTATAGGAATCCACCTTTTTTCTCATAAAGATGCCAATAACTGGCACTAAAACAATATAAAGGGTTGTAATAAATCCTGCTTTTCCTGCAGTAGTATATACAATTCCCCATTGTTGCAATGAAGCTCCAAAAAATAGGGCAAAGCCACATAGGATTCCGCCTTTAATTAAGTCTTTTTTGTTATATTTATTTTCTTCGCTCTTTTCATTGTCATTTGATTCTTTTTTGTTTTTCTTATTAATAAAATCAAATGCAAATATCAAAATAAGAAGTACCAATGCACCTAGCAAGAATCTTGATGCTCCGAAAGTAAATGGCTCTACATAGTTCATCCCTAGTTTTTGTACTACAAAAGATGTACCCCAAATAATTGCAGCTAAAAGAAGAAATATGCTACCTTTAATGTTTTTCATCCTTTTTCACCTGCCATTATGAGATTTTTGTATTAAAAAATTAGTACAGTTATAGCATAGATTATAGCATATTTATGTTTTTTCTTGAATGGAAGATTTATTTTTTAGATTGTGCAAAATTTAACAATATTTACTTGAATAAAATATAAATATGATAAAATATTAACAAACGAGAAAATATAAACAGCCTTTATTTTATTTGTTCTTATAGGTAATATTAGGATTATAAAATGATTGCATAATGATTTTTTTGAAAAACAGCCAATAAATGTAAAATAATTGTCAATAAAAATGTTATATATTTAACATATATATTTTATATACATAATCAATTTAAAAAAGGAGGATTTATTATAAAGAGATTTACATTACCACGAGATATCTATTATGGATCAGGAGCTATTGAACAGCTAAAGAATTTAAAAGGCAAAAGGGCAATAATCGTGCTAGGCGGAGGTTCAATGAAGAAATTCGGATTTGTTGATAAGGTCATTGAGTATCTAAAGGAAGCAGGAATAGAAACAAGGCTATTTGAAAATGTTGAACCAGATCCATCAGTTGAAACAGTTATGAAAGGTGCTGCAGCTATGAGAGAATTTGAGCCAGATTGGATTATATCCATAGGTGGAGGCTCACCTATAGATGCTGCTAAGGCTATGTGGGTATTTTATGAATATCCTGATTTGACATTTGAAGATATTGTACAACCTTTCTCCATGCCAACTTTAAGGAATAAGGCAAGGTTTATAGCTATACCATCTACTTCTGGTACAGCAACAGAAGTAACTGCTTTCTCGGTTATTACAGATAATGAAAAAGGTGTAAAATATCCATTGGCAGATTACAATATAACTCCAGATATAGCAATTGTTGATCCTGATTTAGCTCAAACAATGCCAAAACAATTAGTTGCTCATACTGGAATGGACGCATTGACTCATGCCATAGAAGCTTATGTATCTACAGCTAATAGCCCATTTACAGATCCACTTGCAATAAAGGCTATTCAAATGATTTTTGAACATTTGTTGAACTCCTATGAAGGAGACAAGAATGCCAGAGAACAAATGCACTATGCACAATGTCTAGCAGGTATGGCATTTACAAATGCATTGTTGGGTATAGTACATTCTATGGCACATAAGACTGGAGCTGCTTTCTCTACAGGTCATATTCCACACGGTTGTGCTAACGCCATCTATCTACCTTATGTAATTAAATTCAATAAGAAATGTGCAATGAAGCGTTATGCAGACATTGCAAGGAGTATTGGTATAGATGGATCAGATGAAGAATGTGTAAAAGTTCTTTGTGAAAAGATTGATGAATTGAATAAGAAGCTAGGTATTCCAAAGACATTAAAAGAATTCGGTATTAATGAACAAGAATTTAAAGAAAAAGTTTCAAATATTGCTAAGTTAGCTGTTGGAGATGCTTGTACAGGCTCTAATCCAAGGCCAATTACTCCAGAAGAAATGGAAAGATTGTTAACCTGTGCTTACTATGGATATGAAGTAGATTTTTAATTAATTCAATTCCAAGGTGCATGGCTCTTATTTTATGAGTCATGCATCTTTATTTTTTGAGAAATATAGAAAGAATCAGTTTGATTAATTTAAATATAAATATATACTATATTTAAAGATACATATTTTTGTTTTAAATTTGGGAAAAAATTGGAGTGATTTGTGTGTCTTATATAAACCTAATCAAAATTATTAAATTAGTAATGATTATTTTATTAATTTCTTTTCTATTAATTGAAGGATTGATAAAGATAAATGACAGCACTAATAAAATCAAGCATTAGGTTTATGAAACCATAAAACATGGGATGAATTGTGACATATAAACAAATAGGAGGTAAGCTATGATATCTTTACGCAAAATTACATTTGACAATTTTATTGAATGTATTAAGCTGGAACCCAAAGAAGAGCAAAAGGAGTATGTGGCAAGTAATTTATTTAGTCTTGCAGAAGCATATATTGCATTATCCAATGGATATTCTATACCAATGCCTTATGCTATATATGATGATGAGACAATGGTAGGCTTCATAATGCTATCTTATGATGAGGCTGACGAAGATGATGAGGATGATGAAACTGTTTATAAGATATGGAGGTTAATGATAGATAAGAAATATCAGGGTAGGGGATATGGGAGGAAAGCCATGGAAAAGGCACTTGAAATAATCAGAACTTTTCCTTATGGCAAAGCTGAATTAGTTGTATTATCATATAAGCCTGAAAATAAAATAGCAAAGAAGTTGTATGAGTCATTGGGATTTAAAGAAACAGGTGAAATGAACGACGATGAAGTATGGGCTGTACTGCATCTGTAAAATGAATTGCAATGGTTTTATCTTATTTAATTCTGTCATTAAAATTATTATAATAATACAAAATTATTTTTATCTTTAATGGGGTGAAAACATGTCTAATATAATATTAGATGGCATAATGGGATTAGCAGTGGGGGATGCCCTAGGGGTACCTGTTGAATTTGAGAGTAGGGATGCGTTAAGAGAAAATCCTGTAGTTGGTATGAGAGGGTATGGAACTCACAATCAACCTGCAGGGACATGGTCTGATGATACTAGTCTTACATTATGTTTAGTTGACAGCCTCTGCATAGGATTAAATTATTACCACATAATGAACAACTTCATAAAATGGCTAGATCATGGAGAATTTACACCTCACGGGAAAGCATTTGGTATTGGAAATACAACAAATGAAGCTTTGATAAGATTTAAAAATGGTGTTCCTCCTCTATTGTGTGGTGGAAAAGACGAACACAATAATGGCAATGGCTCTTTAATGAGAATCCTACCAATTTTATACTTTATAAATTCTATATATGGCAGTGATTTTCAAGAAGAGGAAGAAGCATTTGAAATTATCCATGATGTGTCATCATTAACTCATGCCCATAAAAGAAGCCAAATGGCATGCGGAATATATATTTCCATTGCAGCTATGCTTATTAGCCATGAAGATTTGGATGCAGCAGTTGAGTTAGGTATAAAGAAGGCAATGGATTATTATAAAAAGAAAGAGGAATTTCAATCTGAAATAGAACATTTTTCGAGAATGGAAAGCAGGGATTTTAAGCATTTACCTGAAGAAGAAATGAAAAGCAATGGCTATGTAGTAAGCACTTTGGAAGCAGCTATTTGGTGTTTGCTAAATACTAATGATTATAAATCCTGCGTTTTGAAAGCAGTAAACCTTGGAGATGATACTGATACTGTGGGAGCAGTTGCAGGAGGATTGGCAGGATTAAAATATGGATATGACAGTATACCTGAAGAATGGAAGGAATCATTGGCTAGAAGGGATTATATAGAAGGTTTATGTAATCAGCTATATAAGAGTTTGGCTTGGTAATCGCTTGATGAAGTGATAACTGTTTTACTGAAATAAACAAATTAAAATGATATAAACACGATTTTTGAATAGTAAAAATCGTGTTTTTTATTCATGTTTCTATATAATAGATATTATTAATTAAAAGATAATAAAAAATCAATTGATGTAATGGAAATTAGTTTTAAAGATATGTAAAATTTAATTATTAAAAAAGAAAGGAGAGCATATGGCAAATTTAATCCCAATTAAATATCATAAGTTGAGTTATCCTGATGGTATAGAACCAAAAATATTGGAAGTTGCTGGACATTTTGATGTTAAATTTATCAATGTAAATACGCCATATTCATTACATACAGAGTATAGTTTCATGAGAAGAAAACTGAATAGTGAAGTTGTTAGTAAGTATAGGGAAATATGTGAAGCAAATAAAAATGGTATTCCAATGTTATAGTATTCTAATAAATGGGCTATTGAGTTTGCCAACTTTAAAAAAAGATATAACTGATGAACTAGAAGTCTTTAGTACTAAACGTAAATAGCGGAAGTGAGGACCTCAAATCAATAGTTAATGACCTAAAGGAAATAGGGTTTAAATTTATAAGCAATCCATAAATTATTAATCTAATAAAATCAAAATAATTCCTTTTTTGTATATAATTGTCAAATCATGGGTAATAAATATTATTGTAAATATATTAGGATGAGAAAAAACCAAATTAGAATTAATGTTAATTTTAATTGGTGTGAGGTTGCCATGGATGTAAGAACTGTAATCCTTATGTTAGCAATGGGGTATTTTGCATTGGGACTTTTGCTGTCGATTTTTAAATATAACATAATCAATTCCCAAAAGATTCATTTTTGGACTCCTGCAAAATACTTGCAGGCAGCAGGGTTCTTTTTGCTTTATTTTAGGACAAGCATCTTTGACAGCGTAACGATATTTTCATATATCCTCTTGATATTGGGCTGCTTCTATGAAGCCTTAGCATTAAGGATTCTATCAGGTAAAAGTGCAAGTCCAAAATTCTATATTCCCGTTTCTTTTGGAATTCCCTTAGTATTACCTATAATTAATTTCTTGAATGAACCTTATAGGATTGGATTTGTTTTTCTAATCCAAAGTGCTTTTTATTTTTTGCCAAGTGTATTTTTGGTCAAAGGTACAGAGAGGAAGTTTTCATTACGATTATTATTAAATATCAGTTATTTTACAGCAGGAATAACGTTTTTGGTAACATCTATTATATGCTTGGCATTTCCAAAACTAGCTTTAGCTGTATATAGTAATATTATAAACATAATATCTGCCATAAGATTTTTAATATTTTTATTGGGCAGCTTCAGCTTGTTAATGTTAGCAAAAGAAAGAAGCGATATGGAATTATTGGAGATTCAAGATAATTTGAAAAAAACGCAATCGCGATATAGGCAAATTATTGAAACTGCCATTGAAGGGATAATAATTTTTGATGAAAATTATAGGATTACTTTTGCCAATGAGAATATGGCATCAATTCTTGGATATACAATAGATGAGATGATTGGCAAGCCATATATTTCCTTCTTTCCAAAAAGTCAGCTACATATATATCATCAGCAAAGATGTATAAGGAGAAAGGGAGAAGGCTCAGTATATGAATGCTGCCTTTTGAGAAAAGATGGCAAAACTCACTGGTTTTTAGTTTCTGCAAAGCCTATTTTAGATGAAAGTGGGAAATTTGATGGATCTTTTGCAATGCTTACAGATATTAATGACAGGAAAGAAATGGAGCTTTTATTGGCAGAAACAAATCGCCAGCTAGTTGAATTAAGCAATAAGGATAGTCTAACTGGAATAGCAAACAGAAGGCTTTTTGATACAACATTAGAGCATGAGTATTTAAGGCTTAAACGTTCAAATTCTAAGCTATCTATTATCTTGATAGATATTGACCATTTTAAAGAATACAATGATTATTATGGCCATGTAATGGGAGATGAATGTTTGCGTAAAATAGGAAAGGCATTAGAAGAAAGTATAAACCGCTCTGTCGACTTAGCAGCTCGCTATGGAGGAGAAGAATTTGCTTGCATTTTGCCTGATACAGGCTTGGAAGGTGCTGTAAAAGTAGCAGAGAGGATTAAGAAAAATATTGAGAACCTAAAAATAGAGCATAAAAAGTCGCCTGTTTCAGAATATGTTACTGCAAGCTATGGTGTTGCTACAGTTAAATATTCTCCAGAAATAACGATAAAGGATATTCTCAAGACTGCTGATGAGTTATTGTATAGGGCTAAGGATTTAGGACGCAATAGGATTGAATATAAGGAATTAGAATAAAGATACATAATCAAGTGAGATTTAAGCTAATTACTACGGAATAAGAAATAACGATTTTGTGATTAAATTAGATAAGTTTTCGGGAATATGGGTAATAAATATTAAAAGAGTAGAAGGGGTGTAATAGATGAATATATACGATTTTACAGCAAATGATATAAACGGGAACCTAATATCTTTAGATGACTATAGGGGGAAGGTATTGCTAATTGTCAATACTGCAAGTAAGTGCGGATTTACTCCACAATATGAAGATTTACAAAAGTTATATGAAAAATATCACGACAGAGGTTTTGAAATATTGGCATTCCCTTGCAACCAATTTATGGAACAAGAACCTGGAAGCAACGAAGAAATAAAGAATTTCTGTTCCTTAAATTATGGAGTGACTTTTCCAATATTTGAAAAGATAGACGTAAATGGTAAATATGCACATCCATTGTTTAAATATTTGAAAGAAGTAGCTCCATTTGAAGGATTTGATATGAACCATCCTACAAATAAAGTTCTAGATGCACTGCTAAAAGAAAAGTATCCAGAATATACAATAGGTAATGCTATTAGATGGAACTTCACAAAGTTCTTAGTAAGCAGGGATGGGAAGACAATTAAAAGATTTGAATCATCCGTATCGCCTTTAGATATGGAAGAAGAAATCGAAAAGATGCTGGAAGCTTAAAATGAATATAGGATGTCAATGGAAATGGACTTAGGATTTTATTCCTAGGTCCATTTTTATGTGAAAAAGTCAGAGAAAGATAGTTGACAATTTTAGTCGGATTTGATATATTTTAAGAAGTTGTAATTGATAAATGTTATCAATTAAGAGATGTTATCAATTCAATTACAACAGAATAAAAATTTAAATAGAAAATACATATAAGGAGAGATATTATGATGAAATCAAAATTCTTATTACTTATTTCAATTATAATGATTTTTGCTTTAATGTTAACTGCTTGTTCAAGTAAAAGCAATAATGCAAACGAAACCACTCAAATATCATCTGTTGAGCCAAATGAAGGAGCAGATAACAAAATAGATGAACAAACCGAGAATCAAGCTGAAACAGTTGAAGTTATAGATGCCCATGGAACAGTTATAGTTCCAGTTAATCCCAAAAACGTAGTTTCTCTAGATAACAGGACTTTTGAAACATTGGCTTCCTGGGGGATAAAGCTTGCTGCAGCACCAAAGCAAGTAATGCCTATGGATTCTCCTTACATAGCTGATGAGTCAGTACTCGATATTGGGAATCATCGTGAGCCAAACCTTGAGATAATAGCTGCTGTAGAACCAGAACTTATAATTGTTGGTCAAAGATTTGCAAGCTTCTATGAAGATATCAAGGCACTAGTTCCTAATGCAGCAGTAATTGATTTAAATTTTGATATTTCTGAAACTGCAGAATCACCTGGAGAAAACTTTGTAAATGGATTTAAGAACACTACATTGATTTTAGGAAGGATTTTCAATAAGAGTGAAGAAGCTAAAAATCTAATAGCTGAATTTGAAAGTGCTTTGGAAAGGGCAAAGGCTGCATATAATGGAACTGACAGAATCATGAGCGTAATAGTTTCCGGTGGCAATATAGGTTTTTCAGCTCCTAGGACTGGACGTGTATGGGGACCGTTATATGAGATTTTTGGTTGGATTCCAGCGTTAGATATAAACAATGCCACATCTGACCATCAAGGTGATGAAGTTTCTGTTGAGGCTATCGCTCAAAGCAATCCAGATTGGATTTTTGTACTGGATCGTGATGCTGCAGTATCTACATCAGCTGATTATGTACCAGCAAAAGATGTAATAGAAAATTCTCCAGCTTTGCAAAATGTAAAGGCTGTTAAAGAAGGGAAAATCATTTATGCACCTAATGATACTTATACTAATGAGTCCATTCAAACATTTATAGAAATATTTGAATCTATTGCAAATGCTTTTGAAAATAAGTAAAGGAGTATTAAAAGTGCAAAAAGGCTCGGTTTATTCTGTGAGAAGGACTGGGAGTTCTCAACCCAAAAGTTATAATTTCAATAAAATATGGACGAAATCATTATTTTTTGCGATACTTATTGTTATTGTTTTAGGTATAATTTCCCTATTTACAGGAGTGTATGACATTTTTGGGCAAGAAGATGGCATAAGGATGTTTTTCATCACTCGTATTCCGAGGACAGTTGCGTTGATGCTGACAGGTGCTGCAATGTCCATGTCAGGTTTAGTAATGCAGCTTATTACTCAAAATCGTCTAGTTGAGCCTACAACAACAGGTACAATAGAGTGGGCTGGATTAGGCCTAATCTTTGTTTACATTTTATTTCCTGCACCAACTTTAGTGCAAAGGATGACAGGAGCAATTGTTTTTTCCTTTATTGGTACTATGATATTCTTCTTGTTTTTAAGAAGAATAAGGCTTCGTTCATCTTTGATTGTTCCTATTGCTGGAATGATGGTTGGTGCAGTAATTTCAGCAGTATCTACCTTTATTGGGCTTTTATTTAAGATGAGCCAAAATGTAGAGGCATGGTTTGTAGGCTCCTTTGCACCTGTTCAAATAGGCAGATATGAATACTTATGGCTAATTGTAGTAATTACATTTGTAATTTTTATATTTGCAGATAGATTTACTCTTGCTGGCCTCGGAGAAGATGTTTCAACGAGCCTTGGATTGAACTACAATCAAACAGTTATATTGGGCACTGCTCTTATAGCCACTGCTGTTGGGATTGTTTCTGCTGTTATAGGCAATCTGCCATTTTTAGGCATGATTGTTCCCAATATAGTTTCCATGTTTAGAGGCGACGACCTTAGAAGCAATCTCCCATGGGTATGTGTTGCTGGAATGGGAGTTTTAACTCTTTGCGATATAATTTCTAGAGCCATTATAATGCCCTTTGAAGTACCAGTTTCCATGATACTTGGGACATTAGGCTCAATTGTATTTATAGTGGTTCTATTGAGGCAGAGGAGGTTAAGATGAACGCTTTAGTCTTTGAAAAGAAAAAAGCCAGCATTACTTCAAAGTTACATACTGGAAACAGGTCTTGCAGTGCTTTTCTCACGAGGAAAGACGAAAGGATTTATTGGATAGTGCTTGCAACACTAATAGTCCTTGGGCTTTTATCAGCTTACGGGCTTTTAGTATATAACAATCCAGTTCCCCGTTCTTCGCCATCTTTCGTTCCTGTAGTGAGAAGGCGCATAAATGCTGTAATTACTATGTTATTGGTGGCAACTTGTCAAAGCTTGGCTACAGTTACATTTCAATCTATAACAAATAACAGGATTATAACCCCTTCCTTATTGGGCTTTGAAGCACTTTATTCTGCGATTCAAACAGCTACAATGTTTTTCTTTGGTTTGAATGCTTTCTTAAAATTTACAGGAATTGGGGCCTTTGTGGTTCAAGTCGCTGCAATGGTCTTAATAAGCTTAATACTTTATGGGCTTCTTCTTTCTAGCAAATATGGAGATTTACAGCTTATGTTGTTAATAGGGGTTATAATTGGAACGGGATTAAGGTCTTTATCATCTTTTATGAGAAGGCTTCTTGCACCTTCCGAATTTGATATTTTACAAGCAAGGCTTTTTGGCTCTGTTAATAATGCCGATCCAAGCTATTTTCCATTTGTAATTCCAGTTGTAATAATTACAGCTATTGCACTTTTTATGTATTCGAGAAAATTAAACATTTTGTCTTTGGGCAGAGATGTGGCTACTTCGTTGGGTGTTAGATATACATCAGGTATAATTTTTGGCTTGATACTAGTTTCTATTTTAATGTCAATGTCAACTGCAATGGTTGGTTCTCTTACATTTTATGGCTTTTTAGTTGCTTCATTAACTTATCAACTAGTACCAACTTATGACCATAGGTTTATTTTCCCAATGGCAACAGCCCTAGGGTTTTTAGTATTAACAGCTTCGTATTTCTTCATGTACCATATCTTCAATGCACAAGGAGTAGTTTCAATCATAATTGAGATGTTTGGGGGATTAATATTCCTAATTGTATTGTTAAAGAAGGGAGCATTATGATAGCGATAGAAAATGTTAAAAAAAGATATTCTGATGAAGTTGAAATAGGGCCATTAAATATTAAAATACCAAGAGCTGGAATTACATCATTAATAGGGCCTAATGGAGCAGGAAAATCTACTACTCTTTTGATGATAGGAAGGCTCCTTAAAATGGATGAAGGCCATATAATGGTTGCCAATATGGATGTCTCAAGTTCTAAGTCGCAAGATTTGGCAAAGATACTTACTATCCTGCGCCAAGAAAACCATTTTGTTACAAGGCTTACAGTAAGGCAGTTAGTTGGCTTTGGCCGTTATCCATATTCAAAGGGTAGGCTGACAGAAAAGGATGAAGAAATAATTTCAAAATATATAGATTTTCTAGGCTTAACTGAGTTGGAAAACAGATACTTAGATGAGCTTTCAGGAGGGCAAAGGCAAAGGGCTTATGTTGCTATGGTTTTAAGTCAAGAGACAGAATATGTGCTATTGGATGAACCGCTTAACAATCTTGACATAGCCCGTTCAGTGCAAATGATGGAACATCTAAGATATGCAGCTGATAATTTTGGCAGAACTATTGTTATTGTTTTACACGATATAAATTTTGCTGCGAAGTATTCCGACAGAATATGTGCTATGAAAGATGGCAAAATTGCAGCTTTTGGAACTGTAGAAGAGATTATGAAGCCAGAGCTATTATCGGATATTTTTGAAACAGAAATAGATGTTATAAGAGGACCCTATGGACCGATAGCAATTTATTAGGTATAATTATAATGGAGTAGCTTTGCTACTCTTTTTTTTATTAAAAAGATACAAAATTTGTATATTGATTTAGATGAAAAGTTGTGTTAGACTTCCCAGTGGCTTATAAAAGGAGATGACATTAGGATGAATAGGCGAAAAATTATTTTAGATATCTTGTTTTTAGTTTTAGTATTTTCCATTACATGCTATCAGATATTTCATGGACAAGACCTTAGGGAAGTAATAGAAACAATTAAATATACCAATGCCAAGTACTGGCTATTGGCTATTCTAGGTGTAATCTTTTACATTGGAATTGAATGCATTACTATATATTATCTAATGAGTTCCATAGGGCAAAAAGTAAATATATTTAACTGCTTTTTATATTCTTCAATTGGTTTTTTCTTTAGCTGTATTACACCTTCAGCTTCTGGTGGGCAACCTGCACAAATATATTTTATGAGGAAGGACAAGATACCAGTACCAATGTCCACATTAGTCCTTATGATTATAACTATTGCTTATAAGATGGTTTTGGTTATTTTAGGCACAATTATTTTCATCTTTCGTCCTGTAAATATAATGAATTATTTGGAGCCAATACGTGGTATATGTTATTTAGGGCTCTTCTTGAATATAGCATTTATTTGTTTTGTATTGATTTTAATGATTAATCCAAAGATAATCCAAAAATGGCTTGTGGATTTAGTTGAGCTGATGGAAAATCTGCATTTAACCAAAAGGAAGGAACACTATTTAGCAAAAATTGAAAATGCCATGGTGCAATATAAGGATGCTGCATTATATTTTAAAACTCACAAATTGATTGTATGCAATGTATTTGTAATGATATTGATTCAAAGGGTATTGCTTTTCAATGTAACTTATCTTGTGTACAAATCTTTTGGGCTCGATGGAGTTGATATTGTTACAATTAATGTTTTACAGGGGATGATTTCAGTTGCAGTTGATATGCTTCCACTACCTGGTGGAATGGGTATAAGTGAGAAATTATTTTTGAAGATTTTTAAGCCTATTTTTGGTACTGTAATACTTCCAGCAATGGTAGTAACTAGGGGCTTAAGCTATTACACAGAATTAATTTTAAGTGCGGTTTTCACCGTATTATCGATTTTTATAATAGGTAAAATAAAACAAAGAGATGTAAAAGCATAAAGGTAAAATTTAATTTGGTTTTTTGTGGTTTTGACAAGTATCAGTGACTTTAATAGATAAAGTCACTGTTTTTTGTAACTATCCATAATTATCTTATAAAATCTGGATGGATTTGTATTAGTACCTATGTATTTACAAAACTAATAAATAAAAGATATAATAAAATTAATTATTTTCGGATTTATTTCTAATAAGAGCCTTCAAGAAGGGGGGATTTGTTTAATATTATTTAATACTCTAGAGTATAAACTGTATATAAAGATACCATAGCTTTTATATAGGACGGTGTATAGTTAATGTTGGACAATCCAATGGTTTTAAAAACTATTCAGCAAGTGGCTAAATCTATAGCTTCAATTCTTAATGTTGAAATAATGATAATGGATAACAAGCTTAATAAATTGGGCGGAACGGTTAATAATGAAAGAAAATTTTACATAAGTAATATATATAAATATGTTATGGAAACAGGGGAAAAAATAATAATTGAAAATCCGGGATTTCATCCTTTGTGTAAAGGCTGTAAGAATTATAGAAATTGTCCTGAAAAAGCTGAATTTGATTTTCCAATAAAATTGGATGATAAAATAATTGGGATATTGAGTTTGGTGGGTTATACAGAAGAGCATAGAAATATTATGCTGTCTAGGAAAGAAGACTATATAAATTTTCTTGAAATAATGTGTCAGATGATTTCTACGAAAGCATCTGAAGTATTAGCATCTGAAAAGTTAAGAGTATCAGCTATGCAGATGGCCCATATTTTTAATTCTATAGAGGAAGGAATCATTGTATTTAACGATAAAGACATAATTACCCATTTTAGTAAGGCTGCAGAAAAAATTTTCAAGATTTCTCAAGAAAATGCTGTGGGAGCGAGAGTCGAAGATATATTTCCTAATTTTAAGTTAAATACTAGAAATCTAGTATCAAAGAATGTAAAAAAAGAAATAAGGGCTTTATCAGGAGATGGAAAAGAAGTTACATGTTATGTTTCATCTAATATTTTAAAAGATAATGAGGGTAAAGTAATCGGAGGAATATTATCTATTTCTGATGTGAAAAACGTAAAAAAGATTGTCAGAAATATGATGGGTTATGACAACGAATACGTGGATTTCAATGATATTATAGGCTGTAGCAGTTTAATCAATGCTTGTAAGCAAAAAGCAGAGATAGCAGCTAAAGGTATATCCACAATAATGATTAGAGGTGAAAGTGGTACTGGCAAAGAGCTGTTTGCTAGAGCTATACATAATGTTAGCCCCATGTCAAATGGGCCTTTTATTACCATAAATTGTTCAGCTATTCCAGAAACACTTTTGGAAAGTGAGCTTTTTGGCTATGATGAAGGAGCGTTTACTGGTGCAAAAAAAGAAGGGAAGCCAGGTAAATTTGAACTAGCAGATGGCGGGACTATTTTTTTAGATGAGATTGGGGACATGCCCCTTCACTTACAAGCAAAGCTTTTGAGGGTATTACAGGATAAGGTGATACAGAGAATAGGTGGTGTAAAGGACATAAGGGTTAATGTAAGAGTAATTTCTGCTACCAACAGGGATTTGGAAAAGATGGTAGCTGAAAATAGATTTAGGGAAGATTTATATTATCGTTTAAATGTTATACCTATATTTATACCTCCATTAAGGGAGCGTAAGGAGGATATTCCTTTACTTACAGAATATCTGATAAACAAGTATAACAATATTCTAAATAAGAATATTATTGGCGTTGATGAAAAAGTTAAAGAAATATTTATGTCTTACAACTGGCCAGGTAATGTACGTGAGCTAGAAAATGTAATAGAATATGCGATGAACATGGAGAGAGGACAAATCATAACAGAAGAAAGTATTCCAAAAAATATAAAAGATGATTTATCTATAATTTACAGCAGTTCTCTTGATCAATTGGTTGCTGACTATGAGAAGAAAATAATATTAGAGCATGCAAAGAAGTTTGGTTCCAGTAAAAAGGATAAAGAAAAGTTGGCAGAAGACCTTGGAATTAGCATAGCAACTCTATATAGAAAATTAAGGGCTCATAATATTGAAATATAATGTTAAATTTAAAAAACACGGTTTTCTTTATCTTGAAAACCGTGTTTTTTTATTACAAACTTTTTGTTTAATACCATGGTATCAATCTTGAGACTTTAGTATCATGATTGATACTATGCAGCAATTATCATATGTTTGTCTGCTTTTTCATTTTTTATTAATTTATTTTTTATCAATATTGATTTTTATAATTACATCATAATGGCATTTAAAATAGGTAATTCAAGCAAAATGGACAAATTTATAATCTGGCATGATAATTGCATGTTTTATTTTGTGAAAGGAGGAGTATTATGAAGTTTAATGTCGATGAGTTGACAATTCCAATGACAGAACGGGTTATTAAATTACGCGAAGAAGTAGTCCACGCCAAACCTATATTATGCAGTGAGCGGGCATTACTAGTTACAGAATCCTATAAAGAAACAGAGTCATTGCCTGCTCCAATTAGAAGGGCACTAGCTTTTAAGAAGATTTTAGATAACATGACACTGATTATTTGGGATGGTGAATTAATAGTAGGCAATCATGGAAGTAATGGAAGAAGGTCTGCACCAGTTTTCCCTGAATTCTCCATTAGCTGGTTAGAAGATGAAATAGATGAAAAACTAGAAACTAGAACTCAAGATACATTTGATGTACCACAAAAGGTAAAAGATGATTTAAAGAGCATCTTCCCATATTGGAGAGGGAAAACAGTATATGATAAATATCGTGCCATATTGCCAGAGGATGCAAAGAAAGCTAGAGATGCCTACATCTTTACAAGAGACTTATTTGAAAGGTTTGGATATGGACATACTGCCTATGACATTCCTAAACTTTTAAAAGTTGGCCTAAAGGGAATCAAGGAAGAAATTAATGAAAAAATAAAACACCTTGATTTAACTACCAGTGAAGGCTTAGACAAAAAAATATTCTATGAAGCAGCTCTTATATGTTGTGATGCAGTTATTAACTATAGTAAACGATATGCAAGGGTAGCATTGGATTTAGCAGCGAAAGAAGAAAACCCAGTAAGGAAAAAAGAATTAGAAAAGATAGCAGATGTTTGTGGATGGATTCCAGAAAATCCAGCAAGAGATATTTGGGATGCAATACAAGTTGTACAATTTATGCAGCTTTTGATTCAAATTGAAACAAATGGGGATTCAGTATCACCAGGGCGCCTTGATCAATATCTTTATCCATATTATAAGAAAGACCTTGAAGAAGGCAGATATACAAGGGAACAAATACAAGAATTGCTAGACTGTTTATGGATTAAGTTCAATGAAATTGTAAAGGTTCAAGATAGTGAATCAGTGCATATTCACCCAGGATTTCCATTAACTCCAAATTTAACTATTGGGGGGCTAACACCAGAAGGAGAAGATGCAACAAATGAATTGAGCTTTTTAATGTTAAACAGCCAAGAACACATCAGATTAACAAATCCACAATTTACATTGCGTATTCATAAGGATACTCCAAATGAATTTAAATTGAGGGCAGCAGAGGTTATAAAACTAGGGACAGGTATGCCTGCATTATTTGGTGATGAAAGATGTATAGAAGCACTACATAAAAAATATCCAGACATACCAATGGATAGAATAAGAGATTATAGGATTGTAGGATGTGTAGAATTAGCACCAAGGGGTTTTCAAGGGAGAATAACTGGTGGATGGTTTAATGTAGCTCGTGTTGTAGATTTGGCTTTAAATAATGGTGTAGATAGATTAACAGGGGAACAATTAGGACCTAAAACAGGTGAACCAGAGGATTTTAAAGATTTTAATGATGTCCTAGAAGCAGTTCGCAAGCAAGCAGAATATTTTACAAAACAACTAGTTATTAATGCTGCAGTTGTTGATAAGGTACAAAATCAAAATACTCCTCATATATTCCTATCATGCCTTACAGAAGGATGTATAGAGAAAGGAAAGGATATAACTACAGATGGTTCTTTATGGGGAGCAACAGCTGCTGTACTTGTTGGGTTGGCTACAGCCAGTGATTCATTGACAGCTGTTAAAAAAGTTGTCTTTGAAGATAAATTAATAACCATGAAAGAGTTAAAAGAAGCATTAGATAGTAATTATGAAGGAGAAAGGGGAGAAGAAATAAGAAGACTTCTATTAAATGCACCTAAATATGGAAATGATGATGATTATGCAGATGAAGTAATGAGAAAGATGAGCAGCATATTCTTCGATGTAATAGAAAGTCATAAGGACATTGATGGGCGTCCATTTGCAGTGTTTGTATTGACCCTTGGTGGAACAGTAGCCCATGGCTGGAAAACTGGAGCAACAGCAAATGGCAGAAAGGCTAAAGAGCCAGTTTCAGATTCATTGTCTCCAGTAAATGGTGCTGATAAAGAAGGCCCAACTGCAGTATTACTATCAGCAAGCAAAATTGACCAAAGCAGGCTAGCTGCTGGCAACGTATTAAATTTGAAATTTTCAAAGACTGCTTTTGGTGAAGGGGAATCTTTACAAAAGTTTGTTGATTTAGTTGATGCTTACCTTATAGATTTAAAAGGCCAAGAAGTTCAATTTAATGTAGTAGATGCAAAAATATTGCGTGAAGCACAAAAGTATCCTGAAAGATATAAGGACTTAATAATAAGGGTTGCAGGATATAGTGCACGTTTTGTTGAATTGGCAAAGGAATTACAAGATGACATTATAGCAAGAACAGAACATGAAGCATTTTAGCTAAAAATGTTTAGGAGAGATGACATGACAGATATAAGCAAAATTCAAGGGTTAATATTCAATATTCAAAGATATAGTGTTCATGATGGACCGGGAATTCGTACCATTGTTTTTTTAAAGGGATGTCCATTGAGATGCCCCTGGTGTGCCAACCCTGAATCTCAGAAATTTGAAATAGAGAAAATGGGTGATGAAGAAGTTGGTAAATTTGTAGCAGTTGAAGAAGTAATAAATGTTGTAAAAAGAGACATGGTATTTTATAAGCGCTCTGGTGGGGGAATGACATTATCAGGTGGAGAGCCATTAATGCAGCCTGAATTTTCTAGGGCACTTGTAATAGAAGCAAAAAAAATAGGCATAAATGTTGCTATTGAAACGTCAGGATATCAAGAATGGGATAGGCTATGGGAAGTTATGGAACATGTTGATTATGTTTTATATGATATAAAAGCTATAGACCCAAATCTACACATGAGGCTTTTAAATGTATGTAATGAGTTGATTTTACAAAACATAGAAAAATTAGTCAAGAAAAACAAACAGGTGATAGTAAGGATTCCTGTAATTCCACAATGTAATGATAGCTATTATAATCTGTCACAGACAGCTGAATACTGCAAGGATATTGGGATAAAGGAAATGCATTTCCTGCCTTATCATCAATTGGGAGTTCATAAGTATGCAAAATTAAATAGGCAATATGCATTAAAAGATTTAAAAGCATTAGATAAGGAAGAATTAATTAAAACAGCAAGAGAACTGCAGGACAAATTTAGGGTTGTTATCAAGGTATATTAATTATCCTAATAAGATAAAGTATTTATCTAATACAAAACTGACATCGAAGGGGGTAATTATTTGAACAATAAAATAGCTGAAGAAAAAATCACGAAGGTAACGGACAAAACCTATTCAATAATCAATAAAGAAAAACAATATATGTCATATACCACAAGGGTTCCATATTTTCCTCTAATTGTGGACAAGGCTAGAGGCTCAATAGTTACTGATATAGAGGGAAATGAGTTCATAGATTTTCTATCAAGTGCAGCTGTTGTAAATACTGGGCATAATCATCCTAAAGTTGTAGAAGCAATTAAAGGGCAAGTTGATAAGTTCATACATTATACACCTGCGTATATGTACCACATACCACATACTGAATTGGCGGAAAAGCTTATCGAAATAACACCTGGCAAATTCGAAAAAAGGGTTGCTTTTGGATTATCAGGGTCATCATCAGTTGATGGAGCATTAAAGGCTGCAAGAAGTTATACAAACAGAAAAAGGATAATTTCATACTTAAGGTCGTATCATGGGACAACTTGTGGGGCTATAAGCGTCTCAGGTTATGGGACAGATATGAAGCGTAAGATTAATTCCCAGCTATCAGATGTAGAGTTTATTCCATATCCAGATTGCTATAGATGTATTAGCAATCAAAAATATCCAAACTGTCATTTAACTTGTTTTAAATATTTGGAAACTCTATTAGATACAGTAGTCCCACCAGAGGAAGTTGCTGCAATAATATTTGAGCCAATACAAGGTGATGCAGGAATCATCGTTCCACCACAAGAATATTATGACAGATTAGTAGATTTGTGTAAAAGATATGATATTTTGATTATTGCAGATGAAGTTCAAACAGGCTTTGGAAGGACTGGCAAAATGTTTGCTTGCGAACATTTTAACCTAGAACCAGATATTATTGTACTGGGAAAAGCAATAGCCTCTGGAATGCCATTAAGCGCTTTAGTTGCAAAGAAAGATATATTTGAAAAATGGTCTACGCCTGTACACTTCTTCAATACTGCAGGCAATGCAGTAGCTTGCAGTGCTGCCATTGCAACAATAGATGTTATCAAAGAGGAGAATTTAATTGAAAATGCCAATGTTCAAGGCAAGTATATTATAGAACGGTTCATGGAAATGATGGAGAAATATGAGTGTATAGGTGATGTAAGGGGTAAAGGGCTCTTGATAGGAGTAGATATTGTAAAAGACAGGACATCAAAAGAAAGAGATATTAATAAGACTGCAAAGATATGCTGGAGATGTTGGGAAAAAGGCCTAATTTTAGCATTCTTTAGTGGTTCTGTATTAAGAATTGAGCCACCTTTAAATATAAGTCTTGAGGAAACAAAGAAGGCTATGGACATAATAGAGGAAGCTATATATGACGTTGAAAATGGAAAAGTGCCTGATGAGGTACTTGAACAAATAAAGGGATGGTAGATATTACCGAGAATAAACTCAATTAAAAATATTTAGGGGAGGATATAAAAATGCTACAAAATATATTGGATAAAATTAATGGTGTTTTATGGAGTAATGTATTTGTGGCTTTTGCACTATTGTCAGGATTGTATTATACCATAAGGACAAAGGGAGCACAATTTAGATATATTAAACTAATGTGGAAATATCTATTTGAAAAGCAACGAGAAGAAAAAGGGAGAACTCCATTCCAATCTTTTGCATTGACAATGTCTACTAGGGTTGGAACTGGTAATATAGCTGGTGTAGCTTCTGCTATCTCTATTGGAGGGCCAGGAGCAGTATTTTGGATGTGGGCATCAGCTATATTAGGAGCAGGAACGACAATCGTAGAATGTACCCTTGCACAAATATATAAAACAAGAGAAGGTAATGAATACAGAGGAGGTCCACAATATTTTATCGAAAAGGGCTTAAGAATGAAATGGTATGCAATACTATTTGCAGCATGTTCTGCAATTGCACTAGGATTCTGTACACCAGGTATTCAGGCAAATGCCATAGCAGATGCAATGTATAATGCATTTGGAATAAATAAGCTTCTTATGGGTGCTATTGTTGCAGTATTAGTAAGTTTGATTATATTTGGTGGGGTTAAGAGAATAAGCGAATTTGCTGAAAAAGTAGGGCCAGTAATGGCCATGGGCTATATTATAATTGCTTTAATTATGATAGTAATTAATTTCAAAAATATTCCATCTGTGTTCTCGTTGATATTCACAAGTGCTTTTGGAGTAAGGCCAGTATTTGGAGCAATAGTAGGTAATGCAATAATTATGGGTGTTAAGAGAGGAATATACTCCAATGAGGCAGGAATGGGGACAGCAACTCAGGCAGCTTCCACTGCAGAAGTTAGCCATCCAGCAAAATCAGGTTTAGTACAAGCATTTTCAGTTTATGTAGATACATTATTTATATGTACTGCTACTGCATTTATGATATTGTTTACTGGAATGTATAATATTGATGGTATAGTAGAAAATTTACCTGGTATAGAAGCTGGCCCGGGATATGTTCAATATGCAATAAATACATTACTACCAGGATTTGGTTCAGCCTTTGTAGCAATAGCAATGCTCCTATTTGCATTTACAACAATTTTAGGGAACTATTATGCAGCAGAAACTGGTGTAGCTTACTTAGTTGATAAGATAAAAGGTGCAAACAAAAAAGTACTCCTTACAATAATAAGGATTACTACCATAGCTGCAATACTATTATTCTGTTCAAGGTCTTCACTTTTAGCATGGGCAGTAGGTGACTTAGGCATGGGAATTATGTCCTGGTTGAACTTTATAGCATTGCTTCCATTGAGCAACATAGCAATTAAGGCATTTAGAGACTTTGAAGAGCAATATAAACAAACAGGGGATGCAATATTTGATCCAGAAAAATTAGGAATAAAGAATACAGAAGTATGGGAAAAAAGCAGTGTTTTAAGCAGGTAATTAACTTCAATTAATTAGTTTCATTATGATGTCAAAAAAATGAAGATTAACTATATATTTATGTAATAAAGCTTATTAGCATGCCAAAGTCATATGATTTGTATGTTTATAAATCACATGACTTTGGCAATGGTTTTATTATAATATAATCTATTTTTATATAAATTGCAATACTGGAGGGATATTATGAATAAAGCTGTAAAAAATGACTGGGTAGAAGTTGAAAACGTAGTTTTGAAACCAGAAGAAAGGGCAGCACACTTACCAGAAGACACAAAAGCTACTCCTCTTATGATGTGGACTAAGGGATTTCTAATTGACGATGAAGCTGAAATTGGAGATGAAGTT
>DATCJO010000125.1:0-2110 GCA_036562765.1 Tissierellaceae bacterium
TTGGGGTGAAGTTAAGCTTACCATTAATGGGAAAAATACTACCTTAAACATGGGACTTTTCACAACTGCAAAAGGTTCATACCATTATGCAAGGCTTTACCATAATCAAAAGATGGAGAATTTCTTAGATATTCATGTAAAGTGTTTTAATCACATTGGGGGTGTTCATAGGGAAATAGTTTATGACAATATGAAACAAGCAGTAAAAAGATTTGTATGTAGAAATGAAAAAGAAGCCACTGATGACTTAATTAAAATATCCTTGAACTATGGCTTTAACCTAATTAACGACAGAAGTCGCCCACTTCTATAAGTGGGTGATGAATGTCGCTTGACAATTCTTTCCTAATACTGTATAATCAGTATTAAAGGAAGGAGTTTGGATATATCAATGATTTTAGATAATAACAACCATTCAGTATTCTTGTTATATTATCATCTTGTTTTAGTAACAAAATATAGAAGAAAAGTTATTGATGATAATATATCTAACAGACTAAAAGATATATTTGAAAAAATACAAAGCAATTATAATATCACATTACAAGAATGGAATCATGATAAAGACCATGTTCATATATTGTTCAAAGCACATCCGAATAGTGAATTATCAAAATTTATAAATGCTTATAAAAGTGCTTCATCAAGATTGATTAAAAAAGAATATCCTAAAATAAAAGAACAATTGTGGAAAGAGTATTTTTGGTCAAGAAGCTATTGTTTATTGACTACAGGTGGAGCACCAATTGAAGTAATAAAAAAATATATAGAATCTCAAGGAAAGGAGGTGTAACCTTGTTAAAGGCATATAAATATAGAATATACCCAACAAAAGAACAAGAAGAATATTTATCAAAAGTATTTGGATGTGTAAGGTTTATATATAATAAAATGCTTTATGATAAAATAGAGCATTATAAACAAACAGGAGAAATGCTAAAAAATACACCTGCACAGTATAAAAAAGAGTTTCCTTTTCTAAAGGAAGTAGATAGTCTTGCTCTTGCTAATGCACAAATAAATTTAGAAAAAGCATATAAAAACTTTTTTAGAGATAAAAAGATAGGCTTTCCTAAATTCAAGAAAAAGAAGGGCTATCAATCTTATACAACAAACAATCAAAATGGAACAGTAGAAATTATAAATGGCTATCTTAAAATACCAAAACTAAAAACTATGATAAAAGTAAAACAACATAGACTATTTGAAGGCAAAATCAAATCAGTAACAATATCAAAGACACCTACAGGTAAATACTATGCTTCAATACTTGTAGAAACTGAAATAGAAAAATTACCTAAAACAGACAAAAAAGTAGGAATAGATTTAGGATTAAAGGATTTTTTAGTGTTATCAGATGGAACAAAGATAGAAAATCCCAAATGGTTAAGACGAACTGAAAAGAGAATAAAGAAAGTCCAGAGGGATTTATCGAGAAAGCAAAAGCATAGTAAGAACTACGAAAAAACAAGGTTGCACCTTGCGAAACTACATGAGAAAATAGCAAATCAAAGGAAAGATTTTTTACACAAGTTATCCTCTAAAATTATAAACGAAAACCAAGTTATAGTTTTAGAGGACTTAAAGGTAAAGAATATGCAACAAAACAAATACATAGCAAAAGCAATAAGTGAAGTATCATGGTCAGAATTTAGAAGAATGTTAGAATACAAAGCTAATTGGTATGGAAGAGAAATAATAATAGCACCACAAAACTATGCTTCAAGTCAAATATGTAGTAAATGTGGATATAAAAATGTAGAAGTAAAGAATTTAGCATTAAGGGAATGGGAATGTCCAAATTGTGGTGCTATCCATGATAGAGATATAAATGCATCAAAGAACCTGCTAAAATTAGCCATGTAATTGGTAAAGCTGGGGAAGGAACAGCCCTTTGAGCGTGGGTAATCTTGCTCCGATGGGAGCATTGACCACGAAGCCACCACCTCTATAGGTGGGGGTAGTTCACAATGCTGGTATTACAGCTCCATCATAAGTCTCTTCTATATATTTTTTAACTTTTTCTGATTGTAATACATTTAACAATTTTTGGAATTTCTCTTGGTTTTCTTCACCTTTTCTTACAACTACGATATTAGCATATGGCGAT
>DATCJO010000136.1:0-3050 GCA_036562765.1 Tissierellaceae bacterium
AGAGTATAGTTAGTATCTTCTACCACATCATGTAGGAGGCCAGCGGCAATGGTAATAGTATCCAACTCAAGGTCGGCCAAAATCATAGCAACTCCTAAGGGGTGGAAAATATAAAGCTCACCGGAAACTCGGTGTTGGCCATCATGGGCTTTTTTGGCAAATTCATAAGCCCGTTTGACCAACTCCAAGTTGGCCGAAGGATTATACGACTTTATGCGCTCAACTAATGAATCAAGAGTTACCAAGAGGATCCACCCCTTTTTTTTTAACGCCTAATATTTGATGAGCGAAATCACTTCGTATTTGGATAAAGACTCTCTTCCCTTTAACTCAGTCAATTCTATCAAAAAAGCAACAGCAGTAACTATTCCACCTAGTTTTTCTACCAGCTCAATGGTAGAGAAAATAGTTCCTCCAGTAGCTAAAAGGTCGTCCACCACTAACACTTTTTGCCCTTTCTTAATGGCGTCTTTATGCATTTCTAGCACATCAGTTCCATATTCGAGTTGGTACTCGGCCTTTATGGTTTCTCCAGGGAGTTTTCCCTTTTTTCTTGCAGGGACAAACCCTTTTCCAAGTTCATACGCTAGAGGAGCTCCAATAATAAAACCTCTAGCTTCAGGCCCTGCCACAAGGTCAAAATCTTTTTCCCGTACCAAGTCTGCAAGGCTTTTAATTGCAGTCTTAAAAGCTTCCCCATCCTTTAATAGGGTAGTAATATCTTTAAAACTTATTCCCTTTTTGGGAAAATCCATTATTACGCGAATTTTCTCTTTTAGATCCATTAAAACTCCTCCTGTTTAAGTAATTCTTGTATTTTATAAAAATTATTATAAAATTCTATTACTTTAGCTCGCAAGTGTAAAAGCTTCTGATATGTTGGTGAAAGCCTGTAATCTAAATTTTTCACGTTAGTATTGAATTGAATAACTTTTATTTCGTCCCCACCTAAGATATACTTTAATACTCCTATCTCTTCAAAAATGTTTAGCGTATTGATTACCGCTATACGATCCGCTTTTCTGAAGTTTCGCTTTTTTAAAAAATCCATTATTTCTTTAATGGTGAAGGTGGATTTCCTTTTATTCACCATCATGTATATAAAGCTGAAAACAGAAACCAAAAACTCCTTTTTGGGCAGCAGCTTTTCACACACCATGTAATTATACCGTAAATCTTCGCGGTTGAAAATCAAATGCATCTTTTTAGGAGATATATTAAAAACGTGAGCTTTCATCAGTTCTATGCTAAAAGGTGGATCATAAAAAACTACTTCTTCCATAAGGTCTGCTGCTAATTTAAGGAAATCTAGCCCTGGATTTATCAAAACAATGTTTTTCTTATTTTGAATATCGGTCTTATTTAAATTAAAAAAGACCCCCATATCTGACTTTATGTTATCGAATTTTCTTAAATATGCTAGCAATCGCCATGCTTGATAAGGGGTATTAACCTTAACCATCGTTCTTTTCCCAGATTCAAATAGGTCTTTCACATACCGGCGTTTGTTTTTGACTTTTAGTAATTTTACCCCGTCATCAAAGTTCTTTTGAGTGTTCGCATTGCTTTCAGAAAGACATAAATTCGCTGTGAGTAAAGTATTTTTGCTAAAAAATCTTTTATAATATTCTTCTTCGAGTTTTATCATAATTTTGTCGCGAAGGTAGGGGATTTTGATATCCTTCAAATTAAGTTGCAGTTCTCTAATCCCTTCCCATTCATTTATCTCCAACCAAAAAGCTACATCTATAAAAGGAGCTATTTCTAGCTCATTTTTGTAATATCCAAAATTAAAACCTATTGCACTAAACTCTTTTTCTTTTTTCTTCAGTTGAATTTTTAAATGTTTTTCCCCTTCTCCTACTGCTTTGACATTTTCCACGGATAAGTTTTTACATACAAAAATGGGTTTTGGATTGCCAAATCCAAAGGGTTCTAAAAGTTTTAGCTGCTCTGCCAACTCAGGGGTTATTTCATTAGAACTTAACTCCATATCTATTTTTAGTTTTAAATCCCATTCATCCCGCGAAATTTTTCTAGCCAGCTCATTTATTTTCGAGCGAAAATTTTCAATTTCTTTTACTCGAATAGTAAAACCCGCAGCCTGTTCATGACCCCCAAATTTATCAAGCATGTATGACAGTTCGCTTAAAGCATTGAAAATGTTAAATCCCGGAATACTTCGTGCCGATCCCCTCCCTTCCTCCCCTTCCTCAGCTATCAGTATACAAGGCATGCAGTAACTCTGTGCCAGCTTTGAAGCTACGATTCCTATAACTCCCGGATGCCAATCTGCACTAGATGCTACTATAACTCTATCGTTAAAAGTTTTCATATTTTTTTCTATGTACTCTTTTACTTCGTTATATATCTTTGTTTCAATAGTTTGTCTTTCACGATTAAGGATTTCTAGTTTTTTGGCAAGTTCTTTGGCTTCAGAATCGTTATCGGTGAGCAAAAGTTGAACCGCCAATGCAGCATCAGAGATTCTTCCAGCTGCATTTAGCCTTGGTGCCAGTATATAACTTATTTTTTCTTCATCCAGCACCTCCGGGTCAAGGTGTGCCTGCATCAATAAAGCTAACAGTCCTTGTTTATCAGTAGTTTTTAGAGCTCTAATACCTTGCTTTGCTATTATCCTGTTTTCATCCACCAATGGAACCATATCTGCTATTGTACCTAAAGCCGCAAGGTCCAGATATTTAATCGTGACATCTCTGCTACAATTTGTAAGTGCTTGAACGAATTTTAGAGCCACCCCTACCCCTGCGAGCTCTTTAAAAGGATATGGGCAATCTTTCTGTTTTGGATTAATCACAGCTACGGCCTCGGGAACAACTTCGTGTGGTTCATGATGATCCGTAATTATTATATCTAAACCAAGTTTCCTTGCATATCTAACTTCTTCCTCCGATGATATCCCATTATCGACAGTAATTATCAAAGTGGTGCCTGATCGTGCAATTTTTTCTAAAGCCTCTATATTAAGTCCATAACCCTCATCCAACCGCGAAGGGATATAAAAATCTACATTGCCTCCCATTTCTTTC
>DATCJO010000211.1:0-2754 GCA_036562765.1 Tissierellaceae bacterium
TGTTAATAATGATTTTAGTGCTTTTAATGGAACTAGCTTAATAATTAGTACAGAAAATTCTTCCCCTTTCTTATTTTCTGATTACACTATAGGAGGAAGTTCCTTTGCTCCATATTCAGGCTACAGAAATAAAGCTTTCTATATTGACTATGTAAGAGACTTAATAGATCAATATGGAGGTGTGGGTGAAACTGCATTAACATTTAATTCATGGATACAGTGTTCTGAATACATGACTTTAGATAATTCCCCTAAGCAAGTTTTTTCTGGTGATATATATATTGCTTGGTTTGAGTTTATGAAGAACTTCTGGGATACCACTAAAGAGGGAGATGATGAAGACAAAAGTAGATTTGAAGTGGTTATGGTTCCGGTGGAAACTATAATGAATTTAAACCTAAACTTTGGAACAAGTTTTACTAGAAATACAGGAGGTTATCAAGGTTTTTACTATAGGAGCCAGGAAAATGGAAATGCTAATGGAAGTATATTTCAATATAACAATGTTTATAGTGAAAATTCTTTTTCTAGGAAATTCTTTACAAAACCTATTAAGTTCATAGAAGAAAATGTATTTGATTATAGAACATATTATTCCAATAGAAAACTTATAGGAGAAGATATTGATAGTTGGTCTAAAATAAATCCTTCAGATTTTATAGATGTAGAAGGAGCTTATGGCCCTATTAACAGGCTTATTAAATTTAAAGACACATTATTTTATTTCCAAGATAAGGCTGTAGGATATTTTACAGTAGACCCTGTAGCTACAGTTACAACAGAAGAAGGAGTTTCAACAGAGCTTGGTACTGGATTAGGTGTACAAAGATTTGATTATGTGTCAATAGAGTCTGGTTCTATACATCAATTTGGAGTATTAGCTACAGAAATTGGAATATATTTCTTTGACGCTATTAATAGAAGTATTAAGGCAGTTGATAGCAATATGACTTCTATTTCAGATATAACTGGAATAGATAGTTGGATTAAAGAACTTACTTTAGATAGTAGTATACTTTTAACTAAAGAAGAAGGTGGAGATAAATTAGTTGGTCCTTCATCAAATAGAAGTGGAGCTTTACTAGGTTGGGATAAAGAGAATAAAGAAATATATTTTACACTAAAAGGAGTTAATATTGGAAGTGAACAATTTAAACAAACAGGAGATATCACAATAGTTTATAATGAACTAAGAAAAGTGATTGAAGGTGTATTTACAACTAAACCTGACTTGTATTTATCAGATAGAAATAATTTGTTTAATTCGTTTAACAATAAAATATATTTATACAACAGAGGAATTAGAGGACACTTTGAAGGAACTTATTACCCTTCTTATGTAGAATTTATTGTTTCAGGGGATCCTTTAATGAACAAGATTTTGATGTATCAAGAATATAGTCTATCTTTGAAGGATGGTGACAACTATGTGAATAATATAGGATTAGACCAAATGGCTATCTCTAATGACTACCAAGAAAGTGGACTTATTGACATAAGACAAAAGAACAGATTTAGAAAATGGCAAGTTAAAATGCCTAGAGATATAAACTCTGTAAATCAATTAGCTAGATTTAGAGGAGATTGGTTCAATTGTAAATACCTATGGAACAATGATGAAAATAATTATACATTGAATTTAGAGAGATTTATGACAGCAGTTAAACTACAACCAAAATAACAATGGAAAAGAAATATAAATATAAATATAAAAGAGATTGGACTACATCAAGCTATCCTCAAGTAATTAAACTTTTAGCTAATGGTGGTTTTCCTGAAGATGCAGTTAAATCAGCAGCTTATATGGGATTGAACATGGCATTACCAGGCTTAGGAACTGCTTTTAGTGCTGGTAGTCAATTGGCTAGTTCACTAGCTCCAGAGGATGAATATGGTGTTACAGGAAAAAGTGATTTAGTAAACACTGCTGCTGGAATATTGGATCCAATTGGTAATTTCACTGATGCTATTACAGAAGATGGTTTAAACTTAGGTGAAAGACTTTTAGTAGCTTCTCCTTTTGGAGGTGCTTTTTTAGAGAAAAAAAGGATTAAAGATAGGGAAGAAGAAATACGAAAGAATCTACCTAATCCTGAAAAACTTGGAGAAATGGCTTATGGAGGAAAATTAAATCAATATAACACAGGTGGGACACATGAATCTAATCCTAATGGAGGTATTCCGTTAAATGGATTTAATGCCTCTGTAGAAGAAGGAGAAACTAGCTTCCAAGACTATGTATTTTCTGATAGGCTTAAAATAGATAAAACATTAGCAAAGGAGTTCAATCTACCTAAGAAATATATTGGAAAAACATTTGCAGATGCTTCTAAAGGAATAGAAAAACAATCACCAAGAGAATTTGATTCTATTGATATAGATACTAAGAAAAGAATGCTTGGTAGATTACGAGATTCACAGGAGGCATTTAAAGCCTATAATTTAGAAAGAGATATAAATGCTCTAGTAATGAAATATGGTGGGCAAATGGGCAAGCAAATGGCTGGTGGAGGTCCTCTATCTAAAGAAGAGTGGATTTTACAATCTGGTTTAAGTGAGGATTTGGATGATATTGATGTATTATATGATAATTATGTAAATTCTTTCTGGGAAAATCTAAATACAAAGTCTAAGGGTATTCCAAACTTATATGATCCTAAACTAGCATTAGCACTAAGAAGAAGGCAGAATATTATTCCTTCAGGTAGTTCTGATGCTGTAGGAGGACCTATAGAGTATACAATAAATCAAAGT
>DATCJO010000151.1:0-4235 GCA_036562765.1 Tissierellaceae bacterium
TTAAGGAGAATTCTTTCCATTTCTTCTCTCCATTTTTACTTCCATTCAATCTCTCAATCCATTGATTTTACTGAATTTAAACCTTATCCCTTATTCCTTTTCACCTTAAAATTCCTAATAAAAAAACATGGCCTACAGGGCTTTTCTTCTCCCTAATAAACCATGTTTCCTAAAAGAACTTTATTTACTCCTTCTCAAACATTTGAAAAATGAAAGGAGTTTATTTGATGTAGACAAATGAATGTTTCTTTTCTATAACTCCCTTCTATTTTCCATAGCTTTTGAAATAGTTACTTCATCAAAATAGTCCAAATCTCCACCAACTGGTATTCCATGGGCAATTCTTGTAACTTTTATGCCTAATGGTTTTATTAGCTTTGATAGGTAAATAGCTGTTGCTTCGCCTTCAACAGTAGGATTTGTGGCTAGGATAACTTCCTGTACTGTTCCATCTTTTAACCTATCTAAAAGCTCTTTTACCTTTATATCATCTGGACCAACATTATCTATAGGAGAAATGACTCCATGAAGTACATGGTATTTACCTTTATATTCATTGGACTTTTCCATGGCGATAATGTCTTTAGGCCCTTCAACTACGCAAATTGTAGAGCTGTCCCTATTTTCATCTTTACATATATAACATGGATCTTCATCTGTTAAGTTACAGCATACGCTGCATAGTCGAATTTTTTCCTTTGCTTCAATTATGGCTTTAGATAATTTTTCCACTTCCAATTTATCCATTTCAAGTATATAAAAAGCAAGCCTTTGAGCTGTTTTTTTGCCTATGCCAGGCAATTTTGACAGCTGCTCTATTAAATTTGCAATGGGTACTGGATACTGTTCCATCAGTCTACTTCCTTTCTATTAAAACAATCCTGGAATGTTTATCCCTCCAGTGAGCTTTTTCATTTCATTTTCCATCATTTCGTCAACTTTCCTCAAAGCTTCATTTACTGCTGCCACTATTAAGTCTTGCAACATTTCTACATCTTCTGGGTCTACTACGCTTTTGTCTATGGTAATATCCAAAATTTCCTTTTTCCCATTTATTTTACAAACAACAGCTCCGCCACCAGCACTGGCTTCTAATTCTGATTCTTGAAGTTGTTTTTGCATTTCTTCCATTTTCTTTTGCATCTTTTGCATTTGTTTCAGCATATTATTCATATTTCCGCCCATTCCTGGAAATCCGCCTTTAGCCATATTTAAATCTCCTTTCTATTTTATTTCTACTATATCTTCACCAAAGAAGTCTATGACTTCTTTAATAGCTTCATCTTTACTTTTTTTTTCAGTTTTAATACTAGGTTTTTCGCTAATCATCGTAAACTTTACTGTAATATTCCTTCTATAAAATGCAGAAATTGCTTTTTCTACTACTCCTTTATTTTGAGGTGTGCTAGCCAATTCCTTATGAATTCCATATCCATCCTTATATCCTAAAGTAAGAACATTATTTGAAAATCCAACAAGCTCTGCATCCAGTAAAATGGCATGGGTACTTGGCATAATAGATTTAATATTCTGCATTATTTTTGCCCAATCATCTTTTATTTGGTCAAAGCTTATTTCAGGTCCTTCATCCTTAAAAGCTTCTGAACTTTCCATTTCTTGTTTCTTTATATAATCTTCTGAAATCTTATCTGAAACTTCAGAAGATGGTTTTGAGGTTTTATCTACTATAATATCACCTTTAATTTCTTTACAAGATACATCCTTTTTAACAGGTTCTTTTATTGTTGAAGTTTTATCTTCAACTTTTATTCCCATTTCAAGCCTTTTTATTCTCTCTTCCAGCGATAATTCTTTTTCCAGCTCAATTAATTGAATTGCTGCCATTTCTAATATTATCCTAGGCTGTGTCGACCATTTAGCTTTTTCGTCCGAAGTAGTTAGAATGTCAAGACTTTTAATTATGAAATCTAAATCTACTTTATTGCTCTGCTCAATATATTTATTAAGTAAGGTTTCCTCGACTTCTATCAATTCCCCAGGATTCTTAGTTGTTTTTATTATCATTAGGTTCCTATAATGGTATATTAAGTCCTTAATAAATTGCTGTATATCTTTGCCATTTTCAATGACTTGATTGATTAATTCTAAGGCTTTTTCGATGTTTTTATCTATTATGCTGTCCACAATATCAAATATGGTTTGAGAATCTACAATACCTAAAATTTCTATGGCGTCTTCATAGGTTATTTTTTCCCCGCCAATGGAAATACATTGTTCTAATAAGCTTAGGGCGTCCCTCATAGCTCCATCTGTATTTCTTGCAATGAGCCTAAAAACATCTTCTTCAATATCTATCTTTAGATTATTGCATATATTTCTCATATTTTCAACAATATCTTTTGTAGTTATTCTTTTAAAATCAAATCTCTGGCAGCGGGATAAAATTGTTTGAGGAAGTTTTTGAGGTTCTGTAGTGGCTAATATAAATATCAAGTGCTTAGGAGGTTCCTCTAAGGTTTTTAACAAGGCATTGAAAGCTTCAGTAGTCAACATGTGAACTTCATCTATTATGTAAACCTTGTATTTTGTCCTAGCTGGAGGATAAATTACCTTGTCTTTTAATTCTCTTATATCATCTATCTTTCTATTGCTGGCTGCATCCATTTCAATGACATCCATTATTGTTTCATCCAGTATTCCGCGGCATATTTCACATTCATTACATGGATTGCCATTTTGAGGATTTAAGCAATTAACTGCCCTGGAAAAAATCTTAGCAGTAGATGTCTTGCCTGTACCTCTTGTACCACAAAAAAGGTAAGCATGGCCAATATTTCCCTTTATTATTTGATTTTTTAATATATTCGTTATATGCTTTTGGCCCAATACCTCATCAAAGGTTTTTGGCCTGTACTGTCTGTATAAGGCTTGATACATATTGTCACCTTCACTTATTTAATATATTATATTATATCAGAATAATAGCAACATTACACCTATATTATTCTAAAGTTTAAACTAAGCGTTGACATTTATCTATATTTGAGATATAATATAAATCTGCGAGATATTATAAGGAAACATAAAATCGACCATGGAGAGATGGCTGAGTTGGTCGAAGGCGCACGACTGGAAATCGTGTAGGCGTGGTGAGCGCCTCGAGGGTTCGAATCCCTCTCTCTCCGCCATTAGAAAATTATGCCGTGCTAGACGGGGAGGTAGCGGTGCCCTGTAACCTGCAATCCGCTATAGCAGGGTTGAATTCCTAGTGGAGGCATCTCTATTGTAAGGTCTGACCTAGGCAAGTGGCGGTGACGATTGGGTCCTGCGCAACGGGAACTCATGAACCCCGTCAGGTCCGGAAGGAAGCAGCGGTAAGTGATTATTCCCGTGTGCCGTAGGGGCGCCTGATCTGAGTTAACTACCTGGGTAACGCTTGGAATAGGATGTCGAAGCTAGGTGCACGGTTACATATTTGAAAATAAGCCTTTTAATAAAATTGGGATGTAAAATACATCCCAATTTTGTTTTTTAATAATGAAAATACCATAAAAAACAGGTCACTGAGCTCTAGCTCAATAACCTGTCAAACTGAAGGTAAAGCATAATAATCACAGTTTCAATTATCCTTTAAAAACCTTTTCTGAATTTTGAAAGTCTTCCACGTCATTTTTCCCATAAACCAATCCAGATACTATATTTGGCTTTTCCTTATTTTCTAATGCTTTAAATCCACTATATAGAGGGTTTATTATGTTTATTGCCTTTTTAAAGCATGAACTGTCTTTTTTTATTTCTCCTTCAGTTATTAATTCATTTGTAAATAAGTACAAGGACCTCAAATTTGTGGATAACTCATCTTTTCCCCTAAAAGTTATCAACAATTCTGCTAATATATCTCTACAATTGTTTGTAATTTTATTTAACTCTTCAAAGTCATTTTTTTCTACTGCCCCAGCTGCTTCTTCAAATCTTTCCATTAATCCTTCATGAAGTATTGCTATAAGTCCCCATTCATTTGAAGATAATACTCTTCTTTCCAAGGTGGTTTTATCCATTAATTGTCACTCCTATCTTTGTAATAGCTGCAATACTGTTTGTGGCAACTGATTTGCATGGCTTAACATAGCTGTACTTGCTTGTTGTAAGATATCTAACTTAGTAAATTCACTCATTTCTTCTGCCATATCTGCATCTTCTATTCTAGACTTGGAAGCAGTTAGGTTTTCTGCAGTATTGTCCAAATTCCTTATGGTATGTTCAAGCCTGTTTTG
>DATCJO010000153.1:0-1718 GCA_036562765.1 Tissierellaceae bacterium
ATATTGAAGAAGCGCAAAAAGCCTTACTTCAGTATCAATCCACAATAAATTCCTACATTATTTAAAACTAATTTGAAATGATAAAAGACCGGTTTCCCGGTCTCAGAGTGTATACAAACCCTCCCCATACCGGGGGTGGGGGTATACACTTTTTTATTTATTTTCATACAAAGATATGGTATAATAAAAGAGGATTAGTAAGATATATTTACACAAATCATGTTTTGGAGTGATCTAAGATGATGTCCGTTAATGATAAAGTTCAACAAGAGATGTATGTTGTGACTATAGAAGAACTAGTTCCAGAAGAACATCTAGTTAGAAAAATAGATAAAGTAATTGATTTTTCTTTCATTAGAGATTTAGTAAAGGACTTATATTGCGAAAATAATGGTAGACCAAGTATTGATCCAGTAGTTTTATATAAGATAATCATTATAAGTAAGGTATTTGGAATCAACTCCATACGTAAGACAATAAAAGAGATAGAAGTAAATATTGCTTATAGATGGTTTTTACGGATAGGATTAACTGGTAAAGTGCCACATTTTAGTACTATATCTACTAATTATCATAGAAGGAAGTTTCATGAGAAAGAAATTGAAAAGAAGATATTTGCTAAAATTCTGAGTCAAGCTATTAACCATAGATTAATAAAACTAGAAGAAGTATTTGCAGATTCAACACCAGTAAAAGCCAATGCGAATAAGAGGAAATATGTCAAAGCTTATATCAATAAAGTATACAGAGAATATGAACAAGAGTTAATGGAAGCTATTAATCAAGATAGAATTAAACATGGTTTAGAGCCATTAAAAGATAAAGATGATAATGGTAATAATAATACTGAGAACCCAGAGACTATAGATAATAACGAAAATAGAGAGAATCTAGAAGTAGGAAGTAATAATACCGAAGAAAAAAAGAAAGAGATAAAACAAAGTACAACAGATCCAGAAAGTGGGTATTTTCATAAAGGTGAAAAAGAACAGTGTTTTGCCTATACAGTTACAACAGTATGTGATAGAAATGGATTTGTGTTAGATTGTCATGTTGAAGCTGGGAATGTACATGATAGTATATCATTTTTCCCATTGTATAATAGAATGAAAGAGAAGCCATATAGTCAAGAAATATGGTATTGGGTAATGGACAGTGCATATAAAACACCAGCGATATGTAAGAAACTAATCGATGATGGTTATATACCAGTATTACCATATAAACGACCAATGACCAAAAAAGAATACTTTAAGAAATACGAATATGTATATGATGAGTTTTATGATTGTTATTTATGTCCAAATAATAAGGTACTAAAATATAAGACAACGGATAGAAAAGGATATAGATTATATGAATCAAATCCAGAAGATTGTGCGGCATGTCCGTTAAGATTTAAATGTACAAACAATAAGAATAATATAAAAACTGTTACTAGACATGTATGGGCTAATTATGTTGAAGAAGTAGATGAAACAAGATATAAGACGTACTTTAATGAAATATATAATAAACGAAAAGAAACCATCGAGCGAGTGTTTGCTGATGGAAAAGAAAATCATGGTTTAAGATATACACGTAAAAGAGGGCGTAAAAAAGTTGAAGCAGACGTTACGCTTATTTTTGCATGCATGAATTTAAAGAAATTGGCGATGTGGTTGAGTAAACCTCGAATGAGTTAGATAAGTACTAGCTAGGAAGTTAGTATTTTTTTT
>DATCJO010000063.1:0-148222 GCA_036562765.1 Tissierellaceae bacterium
AGCGTTCGTCCTGAGCCAGGATCAAACTCTCATAAGAAAGTTTTCCTTAGCTCTTTTATTGAAACTCAAAGTCTCACACTGTTCAGTTGTCTTGGTTCATTTAAACCATTCATTTGGACCTCACTCGTGAGGTCACTTAATTAATATACCATCTTTCTGGCTCTTTGTCAACACTATTTTTTCAATCTTGAAATTTAATTTCTTTCACACTATATATCAGATTTTGTGCTGACATTTTAAAAATATACACTCTTTTTCGTTTTTTGTCAATATCTTTTTATTTGAAAAATATATTTATTTTGATATAATTTATTAGTAAATTAACTGAAACATATAAATTGTTTAATTTTAGATGTTTTTTATCTTATTCAATACTCATTTTTAGAATTATATTCCCATTTACACTGATATATTAAGGGGTGTTTTTAATGGATTTACGGCAACTAGAAACTTTTGTAGAAGTAGCAAAATTAAAAAGCTTTTCAAAAGCTGCGGAAAAGCTTTATATAACTCAGCCAACAGTTACAAATCACATTCAAAATTTAGAAAACGAGTTAGGTACGATTTTAATTAATAGATTGGGAAAAACTATTACTTTAACAGAGGCAGGTAATATACTTTTTCAATATGCAATTAATATTTTAAATACTTGCGATAAGGCTAAATTCGACCTTGCTACATATAAAGGAAAGATAGAAGGTCATATAAATATATACACTAGCTCTGTACCAAGAAACTATCTTTTACCACTGATAATTAATAGTTTTTTAAAAATATATCCAGATGTAACTTTTACCATTGGAGATGGCGATTCTAAAAAAGTTATCAACAGCATATTAGATGGAGAAACTGATTTTGGTATTTTAGGTGCAAAATATCCTTCAAATAATTTAAAATATTTGAATCTATTGGATGATGAAATAGTTCTAATTACTCCATATAATGATAAATTTCCTTATGAAAACTTTTCTTACATAGATAAAGATGTCTTATTTAAAGAAAAATTTATCATGAGAGAAGAAGGTTCTGGCACTAGGGCCTTAGTAGAAGAGGTTTTACAGAAATCTAAAATTTCAATTGAAAAAATTAATATTATTGCCTATGTAGAAGATACTAATACAATAAAAGAACTTGTTTCATTAGGTGTTGGAGTTAGCTTTTTATCCAAAATAGCAATAAAAAATGATCTGGAATTAAAAAGATATAAAGCTTTTTATATAAAAGACTTAAGTTTTACAAGGAAATTCTATTTTGTTTATCATAAAAATAGACAACTATCTCCATTAAGTGAAAAATTCAAAGACTTTATGTTGAAATACATAAAAGACCAAGATATCTAAATTTCTTGGTCTATAATTTTTTTATATTATTTTTATATGCAAAAATCGCAGCTTGAACTCTGTCATTTAAATCCAATTTCTTAAATATGTTCGATACATGATTCTTTACAGTTTTTTCACTTATATACAATCTTTCTGCAATATCCTTATTGTTTAAACCTTCTGCTATAAGAACTAATACTTCATATTCTCTATTTGTTAAAGAATTTATTTTTTCAATTATTTTATTATCAACATCATTATTTGTTGAATTTACTAAATCTGCAACACTTGGTTGAATATAATTTTCTCCCTTTGCTACTTTTCTAATTCCCTCAATTAAGGTATTAGCACTGGAATCTTTTAATAAATAACCGTTTGCTCCTAATTTTAAAGTTTTTAAAATATATTCTTTGTCTTCATGAATAGTAAGAATAATTACTTTTGATTTTATCCCCATGTCCTTAAATCTTCTCAATGTCTCTATGCCATTTAGTTTAGGCATATTTATATCTAATAATATAATATCCGGATTTAGCTTTTCTGCTAATTCAAATGCTTCTTCTCCATCATTGGCTTGTCCAACTACAGAAATATCCTCTTCTAGTTCTAAAATCTGCTTGATGCCTTCTCTTATTAACGCATGGTCATCAGCTATTAAGACTGTTATCATTTTATTTTTCATCATTTCTCCCCTCGCTTAATGGTATAGACAAAGTTATTTTAGTCCCTATTTTGTTAGATGAAGTAACGTGAAAACTCCCATTTAACAACTCTACTCTTTCTTTCATATTCATAAGTCCAAAACCACTATTAATGGAATTATTCTTTTTCATTACTTCTTCTACATTAAATCCAATTCCATCATCGCAAATTACCAAATTGATTCGTTCCAATGATCTTTCCAATATAATCGAAGCAGCAGTTGCCTTTGAATGTTTTCTTATATTGCTTAAAGCTTCCTGCGCAATTCTAAATAATGCTATCTGAATAGCTGACTCAATATTACTAAATGAACCATAGGTTTTAAAATCTATTTTTATCCCTGTGTCATCTTGGAATATTGATATGTATCGCTCTAATGTTGGAATAAGTCCTAAATCATCTAGTGACATAGGTCTTAGATCATATATTATTTTTCTTACATCCTTTAATGTTAACCTAATTATATCCTTTAAATTATTCAATTCTGTTTTAGCTCTGTCCTTATCTAATTCAATTAGTCTTTCGCATAGTTCAGCTTTAACTATAACATTAGCAAGCGATTGCGCAGGGCCATCATGAATATCCCTCGCAAGTCTCAACCTTTCATCTTCTTGAGCTTCTATAATTTTAATTCCTAATAAATGCTTCTTACTTAACTCATCAACTGCACCAACTATATTTTCAGCATTCCCTAACAAATATTCAGTGGCTACACTAATTTGCTTATTTAGATTTTCAGCCTTTCTTAAGACTTCTGTTGCATTCTTTAATCTTAATTCTAGTTCTTTTCTTCTTTCATATAAATTTTTCTCTTCTTTTCTTTTTAGTATAAGACTTATCCTAACTTCATTGGCTAAATCATAGGCCTTTTTAATGTCATCTTCAGAATATATATTAAAATTTTTACTCTTTTCAGAAAGCTCCTTCCTGCACTTTTTGCTGTACTCTTCAAGCCTTTCAATCTGATTTATCACATCATTTATTTTAAAATTTAAGCTTTTTAGTTCTTCCTCTAATTTATTACATTCTTGTCTAGAATAAGTTACTATTTCATAAATTTCATCTTTGCTTTTCAAAATGGCATTGACAGTATTTTGTAATATTTCATTCAGCCTTTCAATAGACAACTGCTTATTTCCCATTTCTCTATACCTCTAACCTTTCTATTTCCTCAATTTCATCATCGTTTAGAACTTTCTCTAGATCAATTAATATTAATAATCTATTATCATCCAATTTACCTACACCAGTAATATACCTTTTATCTATTCCTCCTACAAAAGATGGAGCAGGATCTATTTGTTCATCATTAAGCCTTATAGTTTGAGATGCTTCATCAACTATGAATCCTACTTCTTTTTCATTCAATGTAATTACGATTATTCTAGTATCTTTAGTTACTCCCCAATCACCTAAGTTAAATCGTTTTTTTAGATTTATTACAGGTATTACTTTTCCCCTGTAATTAATAACACCTTCTATAAAACTTGGAGTATTAGGTAAAGAAACAGCTTCTACATAAGTTCCAATTTCTTTAACATTCATTATGTCAATACCAAATTCACTTTTCCCTAATTTAAATACAACATATTGACTTTCAGCCATAAAATAATACCTCCTTTTTAAAATTAAAAAATAAAATAAATTATCTTTCTAATAAATTCAGTACTGCTTTTTCTAACAAAAGACCATTTACTTTATTTTTCATTTTTGCATCATATAAATACTCTTTTAGTCCCCTACTTGCGTCAACTTTCTCCCCAAAAAGAACTAATTCAAGGGATGTTCTTACTTTATTAATGACAAAATTCTCATTTTTGTCCCAATTATTCTTAATTGAATCTACTATTATTATGCTCAAGGCTTGTACTACTTTATTATTATTATAACTTTTTTTGTCTAAAGATTCTATATCAACTGTGTCGTTAATATAGTAATTATCACTGTTTCTAGCTTTTTCTAAAATAGACCTAGTATATCCAATAAGGCAGCCAATTCCTTCACAATGGCCACATTGATTTTCACCAAGACATATGTCGTCCAATATTTCTTTTAGATTTTTAGTTTGCTCATATAAAGCTGATGCAGCTTGTTTAATAGGAGAATTGCCAAATTTCCTCTGACTTATCAATCTAGTAATTAAAAATATTTCTATTCCCAAAATCCCAATAAAATACAATAAAATATTAATTGTTGTTATAAACTCCTTAGGTATAGTATCAAATAGTTTAATGGTACCAAACAATATAAAGACTATAGAAGATACAATTTTAATAGCTAAATCAGGTATCTTATCCCCTATTTTACTTCCTATAAATATTCCTATAGCAGAAGTTGCAACCATTCCCAATGTTGTACCTATCAGTACAAATGACGGATAACTGCTTTCTGACGCTAAAGTCATGGCAGTAAGCTGAGTCTTATCTCCTAACTCACCAATAAAAAATGTTAATGCAACTGTTAATATTGGATTCATTATCTTTTTATCTTCAACTTCTTCAGCTGTACCATCGCTTAAAGACATTATCCCAAATACAACAAAAATTACACCCGCAATTATTTGAATTACATTCATTGGTATGACCTTTGCCAAAAAATTCCCTAATGCTATAGCTATACCATGATTTAATAAAATTCCGAAAACAACTCCTAATAAAACATCTTTAACTAAATACTGAGTTGCAAAAGTCATAGCAATAATTTGAGTCTTATCACCCATCTCTGCTACAAAAATCAAAAAAAATGCTTTTAACATCTCTTTTAACATGTGCATCCATCCTTTCCAATTTAAAAGACTTTTAGCCTTCAAAGGCTAAAAGCCTAAAAAAAGAATATTAAATTTATAGTGTCACATCTTTTTCATACACTATTTTACCATTCTTTATCACTTTATCTACATGATTTATTCCAAAATGATATATAATGTATTCCAAGTTTGGTGCATCAAATATTACAATATCTCCTTGCTTACCAACTTCTAAGCTCCCAACTTTTTCTTCTACCCCCAATGCAGCAGCACCATTAATAGTTACTGCAGAAATAACTTCCTCAGGTGTCAACTTCATAATTAAAGATGCTAAGCTCATTATTAACTGTAAGTTTTCAGTTGGACAGCTTCCTGGATTGTAATCTGTAGAAATTGCTATAGGAACTCCTTCTTCAATTATCTTCTTTGCTTTTGCAAATTTCCCGGTTTGCAAATTAAAGCTTGTTCCTGGCAATAGGTTTGCTATTACTCCTCTTTTTGCCATTTCTCTAATTCCATTATCTGAAGCAGCAACTAGATGATCTGCAGTGATACAGCCCAATTCTGCAGCCAGCTCCGCTCCCCCTAATGGCTCAATTTCATCTGCATGAAGTTTCAATCCCATTCCAAACTCTTTAGCTGCTAGTAAAATCCTTCTTGATTGTTCAATAGAAAATACTCCTCTTTCACAAAATACATCACAGAATTTTGCTAGTTTCTTCTCAGCTACCTTTGGAATCATATCCTCTATAATTATATCGACAAATTTGTCAGGATCATCACAGTATTTACTAGGAACAGCATGAGCAGCCATGAAAGTCGATACAATGTCTACGGGATGGTCTTCATTTAATTTTTTTGCTACTTCTAACTGCTTTAATTCAGTTTCAAAATCATCTATTCCGTAACCACTTTTTGCTTCTACTGTTGTCACTCCATAAGAAAGCATTATATCTAAACTCTTTTTAGCTTTGCTGTATAGCTCTTCAAAAGTTGCTTCTCTAGTGGCTTTAACAGTAGAATGTATACCTCCACCTGCAGCTAGTATATCTAAATATGATATACCTTTAAGTTTCATTGCTAATTCATGCTCACGAGAACCGCCATGTACTAAATGAGTATGGGAATCAATTAACCCCGGAGTAACAGTTTTCCCTTTACCGCTAATGATAACAGTATCTTCATCAAAAGCAATATTATGTGGGAGATTACCATCTCCCACATATATTATTTTATCATCAGCTAATGCAATTATTCCATTGTGAATTACTCCAATATCCCTTAATTCATCTTTTACTCTAGCTTTATTCTTACCTCTAAGGGTTATTAAATTATCTATGTCTTTTATAATTAAAGTGGCTTTCATAATATCACCTATTCCATCATTCTTCTTTCAAGAACTTGACTATAATCAAAATTTTCTAATCTTAAATAATAATCTGCCACATCTATCAATGCTGCCATAGGCACTAATCCAACTATTTCACTTCCAATAACATTTACTCCGTATCTTTTAGCTTCACGTTCAATCACATCAAAAACTCTATATAATGGTGTCTTGGTGTAGTCAACCATGTTCATAGATACTTGCACTATATTTCTCTCTTTAATTTCTATTCCTAAAGCTTTACAATACATAAAACCTCCGCTGCTAGCCCTAACTGCTTTAGCTATTTTTTTTGCTATATTGATGTCGTTTGTACCTAAATTAACATTAAAAGCAACTAGAGGCATCCTTGCACCTACTGCTGTAACACCTGCTTTTACATTTAATTCTCTAGGGCCATAATCAGGTTCCCAACCTTCTTGTTTCAATTTTTCCGGCATTCCCTCATATTGCCCTCTTCTAATATCAGCCAAATTCTCCCTGTATGGTTTTGTTGCTGATTTTTCATACAAGTATACAGATATTCCTAATTCCTCTCCAATTCTTTTTCCTAGCATTTTAGAAAGTTCTACGCATTCTTCCATAGTTACATCTGAAATTGGAATTAGAGGTATTACATCAGTCGCACCCATCCTAGGATGTTCTCCTGTATGATATCTCATATCTATTAGTTCAGATGCCACCTTGCAGGCATTAAATGCTGCTTCTATTACCTTTTCAGGCTCCCCTATAAAAGTAACAACTGAACGATTATGGTCCTTATCCATAGAATAATCCAAAAGCTTTACTTCATCGACTTTTCTAATTTCATCTACTATCTTTTCTACTATTTCCTTATTCCTTCCTTCGCTAAAATTGGGAACACATTCTATGAGCCTTGCCATTTTAATCCCCCTTATTTTTGTAGCTTACTGTATGCTTCTTCTACCAATCCTTTAACTAAATCATCATTTGCAATATATGGTAATGTTATATGGTCTGTAGCTTTATATTTTTTGTTATATTCTATGCATGTAGCAATAGAGTTTTCATTTCTTGCCCATGCTCTCCTAGCAACACCCCCCATTACATCCCAAGGTATTGCTGATTTTATTATTTCATCGACGCGTTCACTTCCATCTAACACTAATCCAAATCCACCATTAATAGCTTTACCAATTCCAACTCCACCACCATTGTGAAGTGCAACCAAACTCATTCCTCTAGCAGCATTACCAGCAAAGCAATGTGTTGCCATATCAGCCATAATATTGCTGCCATCTCTTATATTAGATGTTTCTCTAAATGGAGAATCAGTACCACCTGTATCATGATGGTCTCTTCCTATCATTACAGGACCTATTTCGCCTTTTCTAACTAATTCGTTAAACTTCAAAGCAATCTTCATTCGTCCTTCTGCATCCTGATATAGGATTCTAGCTTTAGTACCTACAACTAGGTTATTCTTTTGAGCATCTCTAATCCAGATATAATTGTCTCTATCTTGTGGTCTTCTATCTTTATCAATGCATTCCATAGCAGCTTTATCTGTCTTTATTAAATCTTCTTCCTTGCCACTTAAGCATACCCATCTAAATGGCCCATAGCCATAGTCAAATAGCATTGGCCCCATAATATCTTCAACATAGGATGGGAAAATAAATCCTTCTGAAGTGTCATGCCCATTTCTAGCTATTTCTTTAGCCCCTGCATCAAATACTGCCTTCATGAAGCTGTTTCCATAGTCAAAGAAATATACTCCCTTTTCTACTAATGCTTTAATTAAATGGAAATGATGAATCAATGATTTATTTACTAATTCAACAAATTTTTCTTTGTCAGTTCTTAGCAATTCTGTTCTTTCTTCATAGGTTAATCCTTGTGGGCAGTATCCTCCATCATAAGGTTCGTGGCATGAAGTTTGGTCAGATAATAAATCTATCTTTATATCCTTAGCTAAAATGTATTCTAACATATCAACTACATTTCCATAATAAGCCAATGCTGCTGGTTCCCCTTTTGAAGCTAATCTGGTAGCATAAGCAAATAATTCATCAAGGTTATCAAAACATTTATCTATCCAACCTTGATCCATTCTTGTCTTAATCCTTGAATAATCAACTTCTGCAATAACTCCAACTGCGCCTGCTATTTTGGCTGCCTTTCCTTGAGCTCCACTCATTCCGCCAAGACCAGAACTTACAAATATCACTCCTTTAAGGTTTTCATCAGGCTTTAATCCCAATTTAATTCTACCAGCATTTAATATAGTGTTATAAGTACCATGGACTATTCCTTGAGGTCCTATATACATCCATCCTCCAGCTGTCATTTGCCCATAATTTGCAACACCCATTGCTTGGGCTTTTACCCAATTTTCATGATTATCAAATGCCCCTACCATAAGTGCATTTGTTATTATTACCCTTGGGCTCATTGGTGAAGACCTAAACAATCCCATAGGATGTCCTGAAGCTACTACTAGAGTTTGTTCTTTTGTTAGTTCTTCAAGATACTTCTTAATTAGCCTATATTGCATCCAGTTTTGGCAAACTTGACCAGTTTCACCATAGGTAACTAATTCATATGGATACAATGCAACATCAAAATCTAAGTTGTTATCGATCATTACTTGGAATGCTTTACCTTCTATGCATTTACCTTTATATTCATCTATTGGTTTAGCTTTAATATTGCCTTGAGGTCTGTATCTATATCCATAAATTCTTCCTCTTGTTATTAATTCATCTAAAAATTCAGGTGCCAAAACTTCATGTAAGCTTTCTGGAATGTACCTTAGAGCGTTTTTAAGCGCCAATTCCATTTCTGTTTTTGTTAAATTCAACTCTCTCTTAGGAGCCCTCCTTATTCCAGGTTCAAAAGTCGGATATGGTGGCAGCTCCTCGTCTAATTTAATTGTCATTGCATTAGCAATGTCAAAATTATTTATCATAAAAATTCCCCCCTAATATAATTTCCCAACTTTTTCTTCTACCTTTTTAACCAATTCTCCACTTTTAACTATATTTTCACATTTATTTATATCTTCATACATTGGCCTATCTTCATCAAGAAAATCAATGTTTTCCCTAATTATATTATAAACTATATTAGTTCCAACACCCAAGCCTTTGTTTCCTCTTAAATCAATTCCTTGGCAAGCTGCTAATATTTCCATACTTAAAACTTTTCTTACATTTTTCAATATCTCCATTGCCTTTCTGCTGGCAATTGTCCCCATTGATACATGATCTTCTTGATTAGCAGAAGATGGTATTGAATCAACACTTGCTGGATGAGCCAATATCTTATTTTCAGATACTAAGGAAGCTGCAGAATACTGAACAATCATAAATCCTGAATTTAAACCACCTTTTTTAATTAAAAATGCTGGTAAACCATTGCTCAATGATGGGTTTACTAACCTTTCTAATCTTCTTTCTGAAATATTCCCCAATTCAGATAAGCCTATGCCTAAAAAATCAAAAGCTAATGCCATAGGTTGCCCATGAAAATTCCCACCAGAAATTACTTCTCCATCTTCATAAAAAATTAAGGGATTATCAGTAGCTGAATTCATCTCTATTTCAACTTTTTCTTTAACATAATTAAAGCAGTCTTTACTTGCACCATGAACTTGAGGTATACATCTTAAAGCATAGGCATCTTGCACTCTTATTTCTCCCTGATGAGATACCATTGAGCTATTTTCTAAAAGCTTAAGCAGATTTTTACTTGTATCAATTTGACCTTTATGAGGCCTTACCTTTTGTATTCTCATATCAAAAGCGTCTATAATGCCATTCAACGCTTCTATGGTTAAAGAAGCAGCTATATCTGCTGTTTTACTTAAGATAATAGAATCATAAATAACATGGGCACCAACTGATGTCATAACTTGAGTCCCATTTATTAATGCAAGGCCTTCTTTTGATGTTAGTTCTACAGGTTTTATATTTGCCTTTTCTAATGCTTCTTTCCCAGACATTCTCTTTCCTTTGAAAATTGCTTCCCCTTCGCCTAACATCACAAGTACCATGTGAGCTAATGGAGCTAAATCTCCACTGGAACCTAATGAACCCTTTTCAGGAATTATAGGATGCACACCTTTATTTAACATCTCAATTAATGTATTTAATGTTGAAATTCTTATACCAGAATAGCCTTTTGCTAGAGCATTTATTCTTAAAAGCATTATGCCTCTTACGATATCCTCAGGTAATGGCTCACCAACTCCACATGCATGGCTAACTATCAAATTTCGTTGCAATTCCCTAGTTTCATCTCCAGTTATTACAACATCGCTGAATTTCCCAAAACCCGTAGTTATACCGTAAACTACCTTATTTTCATCAACTAATTTATCTACCAGAGCCCTAGATTCATTTACACGCTTTATAGCTTCTTCTGATAGTGCAATTTTCTTTCTCCCCCTAGTTATCTGAATAAATTCCTCTATAGTCAGGCTGTTACCATCTATTAGGATCATTTCCTGTATAATACCTCCTTTTTACCAAAATACTATATTACATTATTAAATTAAAGCACGCAAAAAAACCACAGATGATATCTGTGGTTTTATTTAAAATTTTCTTTAAAAACATTTCTGCTAATTTCATTTTACAACCCTCAAATACTTTTTTTATTATTATACATAAGATTATTTCGCCTATCAATATATTTCAAATATATTTCTATAGCAGTGCTGCAAAAATATTAGCTAAATATTTTGCTAAATTAAATGAATTAAAATCAAATTCCTTCTTCCTTAAGGAAGTTGTAATATACAATACCCCTTTAACTATATTATTCTTAATCAGAGGCAATACTATTACTGATTGCCAATTTGGCAAACCAGAAATTGGATCTACATTCATAATGTTTTCCCAATCGACAAAAAATTCTCCTATCTTAGATTTTATCGCATTTGAAATTTTATTCTCATTTATATGATGAGTGTTAACCCAAGATTTACTAAATCTACCACGTGTTAATCTTTTTACAACTATATCATTTTCTACAAACATCACTGTTCCATATTCACCATCTATAGCTTCTAATACTCTACCCAAAAATTCAAATGTCTTAGTTTCTATATTGCAGTCATCTTTTATTAGTTCAATAACATCTATTAAAGCAAGGACATTTCTGTTATCAGAGTCTAAATCTCCAGTAACTATACCTGCCAATTTATCTACCCTATTTAATGTATTTTTCATTTCGGAGTTCCAAATAAATACTTTATTCCTTCCTAATTCCTTAGCATAATACAATGCTTGGTCAGCTTTTTCAACCAAATCATCTCTAAAACTACTGTGATGAGGGAACATAGAAATGCCAATGCTTACTGTTACAGGACTGTCTAAGCCTTTTATATCTAATTTTTCTATTTTTTTTCTAATTTTCTCTGCAACTTTATAAGCGTCTTCTTCAGATGTATCTTTTAAAATAACTAAAAATTCTTCACCACCATATCTTCCTACCACATCTGTACTGCGTATTGTAGATTTAATAGTATTGCCAATTATTGAAAGTACCTCATCTCCTTTTCTATGTCCATAAATATCATTAACTCGTTTAAACCTATCTATATCCAACATCAATACAGAAAACTGTCTATTAGTAGATTTTGAAAAATCAATTATCTCATCAAAAACCTTTTCAAAATACTTTCTTGTTAAAACATTAGTTAACTTATCAGTTGTAGCCATTAAGCGCAATTTGTTGTTTTCCAAATTTACGAAAACTAGATATGACAAGCTCTTAATTACCTTCAACCTTTCATAATCAAATCTGTTAAATACATTATCTGTTTCTAAGTATACGAAGCCTGTAATATCATATTTATTCCAAGTTTTCTTTCTTCCTTCATTCTCGATTTCCTGCATCTTATTAAAAGAAAATATTGGTACGCATATTATTCCCTTTACATCTTCTTTTAAAAATTCCATATAACTGCTAGCATAGAAATCTGTATAATTTTTATTGATTAAAATCCCATTAACAGAACTAGCAGCTAGATTTAAAAACCTTTCATTAATTTCATATTCTGAGCTATTATCTAATGACACTATAGGATAAAAATTGCGATTTTGTTCATCATAACCTAATATATATCCTTTATTAGCAAAAGTTATTTTGCTGAGATATTTCAATATCAAATCAAGATTATAATTACAATCATCTACAAATTTAGAAATTAATTCTTCCACAGTATTTATTTTAACTGCTTCGTCATAATAATCAAATTGAGTTATATTTATGAATTCATCTACGCCAATTAAATTGATTAATATTGAAATATCAAAATATACATCTAAATTTTCATAATTTACTTCATCTATTGAAATGTATTTTATATCGTAACCAAACACCTCTTTAATAGCTATTACAATTTTTCTTTTTAAATCATCAATGTTATTGCTCTTGATAAAGCTAAATTTTAATTCTTTAGAAGGTATTTTTTGTACAATTTTGTATACAATATTCAACGCCTCAAAAAGATATTTTAATGATTGCTTATATTGTCCCAAATCTATTAGTCTATATCCAATAGCCATTAAAAGATAAAACCTTTCTAAATATGCACCTTTTTTTAGCTGCTTTTCTTCTCTATTTATTAGCTCCTTAATAGATTTCTCATTAGCTTCGATATACGCCAATAATCCTTCATTAATCCTATCTAGATATTCTATTGGAAGATCTTTCATTAAATTAGAATCTTCTTCTAGAATATTCATAGCATATTCAAACTCATTAAAGGCTGCGCTAAGTATGGCAAATTGTAAAAGAAATCTTCTTCTATAAACAGAAACATTTTTATTAGCATATAATTGCCTGATTTTTTCTATTTCATCCTTCTTAAAGGAGTTATTTTTCAAAATTTCATATACTATTATCCTTGATTTAGAAACTAAATAAGCTCTTCGATTGAAATCCTTACAAGTATCACATGCTAGTTTTGAATATTCAATGGCTTTATCCCAATCTCCCAAAATTCCATAAAAATTACCTAAAAAGTCATAATACTGAGATAAAATTTCTACATAAGTAATTTGATTTGATGAGAAAATATCATTCAAAAATCTAACACACTCAAAAGCTTTATCAAATTGAGTAATAGACAAATAAATTTTACCTAAATTGATATTAGCTAATAAAAGCATGTTTATATCTTGTAAATCTAATGCTGCCTTTTTAACTTCTTTCAAATATTCTAATGCCTTTTCAAATTCATAATTATCAATATATATTTCTGATATATTGTTTAAAAATACTATTTCCACTGGAAGAATACCTATATTTGTAGCAATTTCTTTGCCTTTTTCAAAGTATTCCATTGCTTTTATAGGATTTTCAAAATAATCTAAATATATTCCTCCTATATTGTTTATTGGCTTAGTTGCTTCAGCCATGTTACCTGTTTGCTGGCAATATTTTATGCTTTTATCATAATATTTTATTGCTTCTTCCATGTTGCCATTTAAATATCTTATTATGCCTAAGCGATTATAAATTGTCCCTAAATAATCATCAATATTATGAATCTTAGAGAGTTCAACTGCTTTTTGTAAATATTTTTCTGCGTCATTAAAATTGCCATTTTCTATATGCATTCTTGCTCTAGATATTAATGCAATTATATTTCCTTTCGGAATACAATATTTTTCTGATATTAATTCAATCTCCTCAATTTCCTTCAAAGCCTTTTCCAATTCCACTCTTAAGAAGTATAGGTCGACTAAAAACATTTTGCTTTTTATAACATGATTAAAGTCATTCAAATCTTGAGCTACTTTTTTATATTCATTTAGATATGTCCTGCTTTTTTCTAATTCACCTTTAATGAAATAGATATCAACTAATTTTTCTAAAATTTCAAGTTTAATTGTTGAGGACTCCTCACCAACTATATTGTAAGCCTTTTCAAGCAAAAATCTGCTTTGAGGGCTATATTTATTATCTATTTGATTATATTTTTCTAAAATTATATTAATTGCCCTATTTGTTTGATGTGATTTAATTAGATGATATAATAGTTCTTCCAATGCAATATCTTCATTATCTTTTTCTAAATCGATTAGGATTTCAGAGGCCCTATTATGAAGTCTAATTCGTTCTTCTTCAGAAATCCTGTTATATATCATCCTTTTTATTTCAATACTTTTTATGTTATAGTTATAACCATAATTCCCTAATTTTTCATCTATAATCCCTAAAGTTTTTAACTGTTCTAACTGTCTTTCTACTTCCTGTTCATCTATATCAATCATTTTTAATAAAATCTTTTTATATAGTGGCCCATCAAATATGGATAAAATCTTAAATACATCAAAATAGTTATCTCTTATTAAATTTAGCTGTTTTTCAATAGCTTCATTAATATCCGATGGAAAATATAAATCAGAATAACTATCAACTTTTAAATACCAGCTTCCTACTGGATTCATGTATAATTCTCCAGTAGCGTAAAGATGTTTAATTAAATATTCAATATATCTTGGATTGCCATGACTTTCTTTATATAACACACCTGCCAACTTATTTGGAACATAAGATATGCCAAGAATATTTTGGACCATCAAACCGACTTCTTCAGAAGTTAATCTTGATAATTCTAGACTGTTTAAGTAATTATTTACAACCCATTCTTCTATTTTATTATTTATGGAAAACTCATCTACTGTCGCATTTTTATCATAGGAGAATATAAAAAACATATTGTTACTTTTTATGTTTTTTAATAGATAATCAATCATTGTTATTAAATTTAAATTGGCATACTGCAAATCATCTATAACTAGATAAATGGTATTTCCCCTTGATAGCTCAGAAAAGTAATTAGATATCCTGTTAAACAATCTAAATAATTCCCAGTTTAAACTTAAATCTGTTTCCATCTCCTCATTTGCATATAATCGTAACTCTGGGAGTATCTTAGACAATTCACCCCTATACTTTTCCATTAATTCAGCTGGCGTATCCTTTAATGATTGTTTTAATATATTGGCTAAATCTGATAAATCATTACTTTTATCTAATTCTAATTGGATATAGTAAACATCTCTTCCTCTCATCTTTAATTGATGACACATTTCATTAAGCAATCTGGTTTTTCCAACTCCAAATTCTCCGTTAATGATTATTCCTTTGTATTTGTAATTGCCAGTAGTAATGTTACTGTCAATCTTTAATATTTCTTCAATTTCTTTTTCTCGGCCAACTATTTTGTTGTTAAAAAACAAAGTGTTTCTGGAACTTACTAAGTCATATGTATAACCCAAATCAAAAGCTTCATTTATCTTATCTGCTAATTCTATTAAATTTGCATCTCTAGATATGAAATCCCTTCTTGTCAATTTTAATATTATGTTATTTAATAATTCCCTTTGCTCTTCGCTTATATTTTCGTAAATGTAACTGAATTTACTTACATCATCAACAAGAAAGTCTTTCAACAAAAGATATTTCATTATTACTCCAATAGAGTAATAATCGGACCTTTTATCATTAAAATCTTTATCTATTAAAATCTCAGGGGATAAAAAGTACTTATTAAAATCATCGATATAAAATTTCTCTCTTTTTTCAGCAATAGTAATAAGATCAGTTAATTTTATGCTTTTATCATCTAATACATAAATCTCTGATGGGCTTAATATTTGATAAACATAACCTCTAAAATGTAAGTAATCAATTGTAACAATAATATCCAATAAAATTCTCAATCTATCATTAAAACTTAAGTTCTCAACTATATCATTAAGTTTTGGAGCTTTAATATATTCAGAAACTGAATAATATAAAAGCATATTGATCTTTTTAGTATCGATATATTTAACTATATTAAATCTTTCACTTGACAAAAGATTCTTATATTTAATATTTGATAAATGAATAAAATTATCTATAAAATAATCAATAATTCTTTTATGTTCATCATAATTGTAAAGCTTCATCACTTTTTTTCTTTCATATCCCCATAAGTCCGAAACCAAGTAAATTTCAGAATGAAAATTATCTGCAATTTTTCTCTCGATTTTATATCTATTATCGATGATTTTCATTTTATCCCCTCTTATCTATTCTAATTCATCCTTCACTGCATCATAAAGTGCCTTTAAACCAGAATTTAACCCTTCTATTTCTTCTGTAGTAAAATCAGCTAATTTACTTGCTAAAAACTCTCTTCTTCTATTTAACACTTTGTCCAAAATTTCATATCCCTTAGGCAAAACTTCAATTCTAACTACCCTTTTATCCTTTTCATCTTTTTTTCTAATTACAAGTTCTGCTTTTTCCATTCTATCGACCAAATCCGTTATAGTGCTGCAAGCTAATGCCATACTTTTACTTAATTCTCCTATGGTCATATCCCCCTTATTTATCAATATCTGTAAAGCATTAAATTGAGGTATTGTAATATTAAAATCAGATAAAATTTCCCTACCTTTTCTTCTTATGATATAATCTACCTTTCGCAAATATTTTTCAATATCTTCCACTTTGGATTTTTGATCTAACTCTCTCATCAGTTTCCTCCTTTTAACCAAACCAAAATAAACTAAACAATAACCCTAAACGACTTTGGAATAACTTCAAATGTTGCTGGAAGTTTCCCACCATACTCGCCATCTATATCAAGTTCTACTAATCTGTCTGATTCTAAAGTTAATTTATTCGTCTTAAAATATTTTACACTAGGATGATTTACATGTTCTCCACTAAATATATTAATAAAAATATTTGCTAAGTTCTGTACATCTGTTTTCTTTATAATAACTACATCTAATAATCCATCGGATACCGATGCATTTGGGGCAAGCTTTTTAAATCCTCCAATAGATGAACTGTTTGAAACCAAAAACAATAATATATCTTCTTCGCTAGTATATTCTGCAGACTGAATCTTTACCTTAATTGGTTCAAAATTCTGTAATGTTATTTCTTTTAATCCACTTAAATAATATGCAAGCCTTCCCAACAACATCTTCTGTTCAGCTGGAACTTGATATCCTACGTTAGATAAAAGTCCTCCTGCTGCGACATTAACAAAATATTCATCATTTACTTTCCCCAAATCTACATCTATTGTCTTTTCCCTTTTAATCATCTTATAAAAATCATTTATATTCTTTGGAAGACCTAAATAATTAGCAAAATCATTTACTGTACCTGATGATAATATTGCCACGGGAATTTTTCTGCCACTTATAGCTATGCCTTTTGCTACTTCATTTACTGTACCATCTCCACCAGAAACAACTATGATATCCCAGTCTTCACTACATGTTTTTATGGTTTCCTTCAAGGCATCATCTTTTTTAGAAGTAATAAATTTATTTAATGTATAGCCATCATCAATCAGCAATTGACAAAGTCTATTTAATCTTCTGTCTATTATTTGCCTTCCAGAAGAAGGATTATGTATTATTTTAACTTTCTTCACAAAAACCTACCTTTCCAAATAAAAGTTCTAAATATTAATTATTTTCTCATTTTATTATTGTTTATTCTATTATACCAATTATTTTAAGTTAATTAAAGATAAATGATAGCTAGAAATTGTAATAAAAAATAAGAACTCGTCCGAGTTCTTATTTTTTCTTTAAATATCCTTTTATTGCCTCAATAACTTCAAGTATTAATTTTATATAGGAATCAAAATTCTTTATATTGTCTTGTAATGAATAAGCAGTATCTGCCACAGTATCTGTTACAATATCCATTGTTTCAGAAATTTTGTATGTTGTATTATCTATAGAATCTGCAATGGAATCTATTTTTTCAGTAATATCATTTACATTGTTGATTAATTCTTTTATATCAGGAGAAATTTCTTCTAATGTTGAATTTGCTTTTTTAGTTATTGAATTAACATTTTCACTTATTTCAGGTAAATGTTTAACTACAGCATTTATATCCTTTTCATTTGCTTCAATGAAAGAATTAACTTTAAGTAATATTTTATTTAAATTTTTAAATACTATTATTAAATATGACAATACGCCAATTCCAAGAATAAAAAGAACTAATTTAAACAAATCTTGTACCGTAAGAGTAGCACCCAAATTAATTCCCCCTTATTTTTAAACCTTATTCTTCTGTTTTTTCTTCTGATTCTTCCGCTACATCATCCCCTTCAGCTGTATCTTCTTCAACAACAATCATATTTTCTTCTTCTATGACATCTTCATTGTTAACTGCATCTTCTTCTAAATTATCATCCTTTTCCTTCATTTCAGTCAATGCTTTCTTTACTTCACCTTTTACTTTTTCCTTAATTTCTTTAACAGCTTTCATTTGTTCATTTACAGTTTCTTTGATATTATCTCTAACTTCTTTGCTTTTGTTAACAAGTTCATCTCTAGTTTCTTCACCAGATTTTGGTGCAAACAAAATCCCTGCTATAGCTCCAATAACAGTCCCAATTGCAGTACCAATTGCAATATTTTTGGCTTTTTTCAAATTTTCTTCTCTTTTTGCTCTTTTTTTCATTTCATGCAAATATCTATTCACTTATATGCCCCCCTCATTGTAAGTTTTATTTATGTCAATTTAAATACCCAAAAAGCTCTTCATTAATCTACATTATTCATAAAAAATAAGTTAAAAATGTTGAAATTAAAACTTCTCTTCTAATATCTTTTTTAATTCTGCTGCTTGATATCCGCATTCTTCAGCATATTTTTTAAATAAATTTGCAACTTCTTCGTCATCGACCTTCTTTGAATAAACTTCATAATCCCTTACCATCTCTTGTGCATCTAGAATCATTTTCTTTAAGATTTCCTTAGTTGTTAATTCCACAATAATACCTCCCTATTTTTATTTTATACAAATAATTTGCCTCGCAAAACTTTTTTTATACTTTTAAAACATTTTTTTTACATAACTCTTTAAAATATTCTTAAATCTTATATAATTATTATTAAGTGATTTATTTTGAGTATCGAAACATTTTTATAAAAGGGGTAGAAAAATGACAGCATTTATTACATTAAAGGATTTCTTAAAAAAACATAAGTGGAATTATATTATAGGAGTTTCTTGGTTAATGATAATTGACTTTATACAGCTTTTAGTACCACAAATCTTAGGAAGTTTTACAGATAGTTTAAAAGAAGGGTTAATAGACATAAATGGAATTCTCAAATATGTATCTTTAATAATTATAACTGGGTTAATCATAGGAATAGGCAGATATTTCTGGAGAATATATATTCTTGGAACATCTCGTGAACTGGAGTACTATTTAAGGAAAAAATTGTTTAACCATCTTTTAACCCTTTCTACTAACTACTTTAATACTCACAAGACAGGAGACTTAATGGCCCATGCAACAAACGATATAAATGCTGTAAGAATGGCTGTAGGGCAAGGAACTATTATGATAGTAGACTCAGGATTTATGATTATATTAACCTTAATCATGATGATTAAGACAACTAATTTAAGGTTAACTGCAATTTCGCTTTTTACATTGCCCTTTATCATTATATTCGTTAATAGATTTGGGAAAATAATACATAAAAGGTTTAAAGCTGTTCAAGAGGCATTTTCTAAGTTAACTGACATAACTCAAGAAAGCTTTTCTGGAATTAGAGTAATTAAATCTTTCGTACAAGAAGATTTAGTATTAGAAAATTTTACAAAGGTTAATGAAGATAATTTAAGGAAAAATTTAAAATTAGTTTTGGTTTCAGGCATTTTCCATCCATTTATTAATTTTATTTCTGCTCTCAGTTTCTTATTATTAATCTTTTATGGAGGTAAAGAAGTAATTCTAAATCGAATTTCTCTGGGAGATTTTGTTGCATTTAACTCATATATTGGGTTATTAGTATGGCCTATGATGGCTCTAGGATGGGTTATAAACCTATTGCAAAGAGGAGCAGCTTCCATGGAAAGGATAAACGCAATATTAAATGAAAAACCAGATATTAAGGATTCTGAAGATGCCATTGAGTTGAACAATATTAAGGGAAAGATTGAATTTAAAAATGTCAGCTTTAAATACCCTGGAAGCAATAATTATGCATTAAAAAATATTAATTTTACAGTTGAACCAGGTAAATCCTTAGCAATCGTAGGTAGAACAGGCAGCGGTAAGACAACGATAGTTAACTTGCTTTTAAGGCTTTTTGATATTGAAGAAGGAGAAATATGTATAGACGATATTCCAATTAAAAAAATTACTCTAAAATCCTTACGCGAAAATATAGGATATGTGCCTCAAGACAATTTCCTATTTTCAACTACCATTGAAGAAAATATTGGGTTTGCTTTTGAGGGGAATTTAGATAAAGAAAAAGTAATAAAAGCTGCCAAATTGGCAGAAATATACGATAACATCATGAGCTTCCCAGATGGTTTCGACACTGTATTAGGTGAAAGAGGAGTAACTATTTCAGGAGGTCAAAAACAAAGAACTTCAATTGCTAGGGCACTTATTAAAAATCCTTCCATATTAATTTTAGATGATAGCTTATCCAGCGTAGACACAGATACAGAGGAAAAAATACTAAATAACTTGAAAGATTTTATGAAAGAGAGGACAACAATATTCATCAGCCACAGAATTTCTACTGTAAAAAACTGTGATGAAATTATAGTCATCGACGAAGGCGAAATTGTAGAAAGAGGAACACACGATGAATTGCTAGCCCAAAATGGAATATATTATGAAATTTACGAAAAACAACAGCTTGAGGAAAAAATTATCAATGATTAGGAGGCCCATAAATGAGCAATACATATAACGATGATGATATAATTGGTAAAGCTTACGATAGCCGATTGATGAGAAGGCTATTGAAATATGCAAAACCATATTGGCATTACTTTTTAATAGCAATTATAATTATGATTATCATAACAGGATTAGAACTCTTAAGGCCTTATCTTTTAAAAATAACTATAGATGACTATATTAACGGATATAAAAAACCTATGTATGAAATGGAAATAGATAGCCCTTATGATGGAGTTATATTCAATAATAAAAAATATGTAAAAGTAGATTATTTTGAAAAGAAAAACATTACCCTAGATAAATCTTATCCAATAGTCGATATAGTAGAAAAAAACAATAACTACTATATTGGCAGATTAGAAGATGATATTAATAACAGAATAAAATTAAACAGTGAAGATTATTTGAAATTTAGAGAATTTGACATCAAAGGTATTAATAGAATTTCATTGATTTTCTTATTGGCAATTATTTTTACATTCACACTTAGCTATTCACAAGAATTGCTGTTAAACTATACTTCTCAAAAGATAATATTTAATATTAGGCAAGAAATCTTTTCGCATATTCAAAGCTTATCAATTTCATATTTTGATAAGAATCCTATAGGTAGATTAGTGACAAGGGTAACTAATGACACTGAAACATTAAATGAGATGTATACCTCAGTTTTAGTAAATCTCTTTAATGACATATTTATAATCATTGGAATAGTAATAGTAATGATTAAACTCAACCTAAAATTAGCAATAGTATCTTTCTCATTGATGCCATTTATTTTAATTGCAGCAATAATATTTAGAAGAAAAATCAGGGTTATTTACAGAATTGGAAGAGCACAGCTAGCTAAAATCAATTCTACTTTAAATGAAAACATTACAGGAATGAGGGTTATACAAATCTTTAAAAAAGAAAATAAAATTTCTTCTCAATTTGACAACATAAATAGAGAATATCTGCAAACAGCAAAAAAAGAAATTAAGTTATTTGCTATTTTCAGGCCAACAATTGAAGTGATTAAATCCTTAGGAATTGCATTTATTATTTATTATGGAGGAGGACAAGTAATTTCCAATTCAATTGAATTCGGGGTTCTATATGCATTTATAAACTATTTACAAAGATTCTTCCAACCAATACTAGATTTAACTGAAAAATACAACATACTACAAGCAGCAATGGCTTCCAGTGAAAGGATTTTCTCAGTCTTAGACGATAATACAGTTATTGAAAACACTAATAATCCTGTTAAAATTGAAAATCTTAAAGGTAGAATAGAATTTAAAAATGTTTGGTTTGCCTATGAAAAAGATAACTGGGTACTAAAAGATGTTAGCTTCACAATAAATCCTGGAGAAACTGTAGCATTTGTAGGAGCTACAGGGGCTGGAAAATCTACTATCATAAACTTAATTACAAGATTCTATGATCCTCAAAAAGGCGAAATACTCATAGATGGTGTTAATATTAAAAATTATGATAAATATGAACTAAGAAAAAATATTGGAGTTGTATTACAGGATGTATTCCTCTTTACAGGAACAATTGAGGATAATATCAGATTAAACAAGAAAGATATTAGCCATGAAAAAATAGTTGAAGTAGCAAAATTTGTAAATGCAGACCACTTTATAAATAAATTGCCTAATAAATATGATGAACCTGTTATGGAAAGAGGTTCAACATTATCGTCTGGTGAAAGGCAACTGCTAGCTTTTGCTAGGACCTTGGCCTTTGACCCAAAAATATTGATTTTAGATGAAGCCACTTCTAACATTGATACAGAAACAGAAGCTTTGATACAAGATGCCTTAGGGAAATTAATTAAAGGAAGGACCACTATAGCAATTGCACATAGGCTTTCTACTATTCAGAATGCAGACAAAATTATTGTTCTCCATAAAGGTGTCATAAGAGAAATGGGAACTCATCAAGAATTACTAGCTAAAGAAGGCATTTATTATAATCTATATAAACTTCAATATAAAGAAAGCCTAATATAATAATATAAAAGCCCTCTAAAGCATAAGCTTTAGAGGGCTTTACCACAATGCCGTCAGCCTTTTAATTCACACCCGCCTTCTCTCAAAGGTGGGTGTCCTGTTACCACTTTCTAACTTCCACTCAAAGGTGGCTTGTTATACAGTGGTAAACTCCAGACTCCCTTATTACTTCTGCCGGTTGAATTAACAAGGCCAACGAACATTGCAGAAATCTTGCTTATTTTCATTATACTATGATTACTGAATTTTTTCAACATAACATTCTGGCAATAGCTGATAACTATGCTATATTTGATATAATTTGGTTAATTTCTTCTTCATTTAAAACTTCTTTTTCTATAAGATTTGCTGTTAGGTTTTTAAGAGTTTCTATATTGTCCATAAGTAATTTTTTCGTTTCTGCATAAAGACTATCTAAAATCTCTTTCACCCTATTTAATAATATTTCATTGTCTAAACTCCTATTACCTATGACATTATAATTTACAAGCCCTATTTCATCATCCATACCTAATAATGCAATCATCGATAAAGCCATTTCCGTAGCTTTTTCCAAGTCAGAGGAAGCCCCTGTAGTTACAAATTCTTTTCCAAAAATTATTTCTTCACTAGCTCTGCCACCTAAAGCAATCATTATATTTGATAATATATCTTTTTTGCTTTGATACATTTTATCAGGAGGTAAATTAATGCTAAAACCTCCCATTCCTTTTGTACTAGGAATTATGCTTACTTTAGAAACCCTGTTTTCTTTCGCTACCAATTTAGTGATTAATGCATGTCCTGCTTCATGATATGCAGTAATCTCTTTATCCTTTAAATTAATTGCTGTTCTGTCCTTTTTTTCTTCTCCTACAAGAACTTTATAATAAGCCTTGTTAATATGCTCTAAAGTAATTTCATTAGCTTTTTCCTTTGCAGCATAAATTGCAGCTTCATTCATAAGGCTTTCTAGTTTGGCTCCACTGAAATATACTGTATCCATTGCAAGTTTTTTCAGGTCAACATCTTTTGACAGTGGCTTGTTTCTGCTGTGGAGTTTTAATATTTTATATCTTCCACTGACATCTGGCAGATTAACTTCTATTTGGCGGTCAAACCTACCAGGCCTTAACAATGCTTCGTCTAAAATATCTATCCTATTTGTAGCAGCTACAACTACAATACCTTCATTATCATTAAAACCAGACATTTCAGTTAACAATGCATTTAATGTCCTATCTCCTTCTTCACTGCCTGAAAAGCTATTTCCTTGCCTTTTCTTGCCTAAACAGTCTATTTCATCAATAAATATTACTGACTTACCTGCTTCCTTTGCCTTTTTAAATAGTTCTCTAATTCTGCTTGCACCTAAACCAGCGTAAACTTGCACAAAATCTGAACCTGAAACTGGGAAAAATGGAACTCCAGCTTCTCCAGCCATCGCTTTAGCTAATAATGTCTTCCCTGTACCAGGAGGACCATAAAGCAGTACTCCCCTAGGTAGCTTTGCACCTAGCTTACTGTAGTTCTCTGGATTTTTAATAAAATCTACCATGTCCATTAAAGCTTCTTTTGCTTCTTCATTCCCTGCTACATCAGAAAATGTTAACCTTTTAGAATTGTTTTCCGTATCAATTTTTGATATTTGTGATATCTCCTTTGCTGCTTGTGTTGACATGTTTCTACTTATATAAAACATTAAAAATCCCATAACAGAAAATGCAATTAACATTGGTATAGTTTGACTTACTGATTCATCTTTTTCTGTTACCTTAATATCTTTTAACAGCAACTCTTCCTTGAAATTTTCTTTTCTAGGGTTATCTGTAAAAAATACATTTCCATTCTTTAGCTTTACCTTAATCATATCATCATCTGATAATTCTACTTCCTCTACTAAGCCATTATCTATGTGGGATAAAAATAAATTATAAGGTATCTCTTCAATATTTCTTGCATTTTTCAAAAATAAAAACCCTGTAAATAATAGGGCTGCAATCGCTATAACAGCTAAGGCAATCTTAATTTTTTTAAAACTCATTAAGATCCTCCTTTGGTTTACATAATATATTTTATTATAACACCCATCTTTCTTAAAGTCCACTTCCTACTTTTGTTAAAAATAAATAAAAGGCATCGCAATGATGCCTATTTCTTTTTCAAAATTTTTAATATCTCATCAAGCTTTTTATTTTGTTCTTCACTTAGTAGAGGTCTAATACTTTCTATCTTCTCAAATATTTCCCTATATTCTTCTTCACTTAAATTTTTTTCCAGAGATTCGTTTACTTTGATTATTTCAATAAAAAGGTCCTTCTCCGATTTATCTTTATATTCATCAACTAGATTTTCAAATTTCTCCATCTCTTCCTCTGATGGTTTATAATCCTTCATTAAATCCATGATTTCATCGATATTTTTATTTTCCATTCTATCCCCCCTGTCTATAACAGTTTATGATTACAAGATATGCAATATTACTGTTATTTTTGCAACTAATATATAAATGGTGCATATAATGAATATCATGGTTAAATGGAGGGTTAGAATTGGATAACAATTTATTATTGATATTTATATTTATGCTACTATACAGCCAAAGAATAAATGAATTCAATGGATTAAAATCATTTTCGTATTACATTAGGTCCATAAGAATAGAACCAAAATATACATTAGAAAAAATAAAGCTTTTAAAGAAAATTGGGCCATACTTTCCTGAAGAATACATACCTACAATAAACAGAGCAATATTATTTACTGAGAGAATGATAAAATTTAATGAACTAGTCAGCTTTATGAAAAATGATGAACAATATATAAAAGAAGCACTGCCTATTAAAGATAACAGAGAAAGGATAAGTAAAATCTTCAATATAGTACAAAAGGAATTATCCAAAAATGATTATAATAATTTAGGAATGATGTTGGATTTAATTGTTAACATGGACAAATATAAAAATTTTATTTCAATGTTTAACTCCTTGAAATCACAAGAAGATATAAAGGAGCCATCTCAATTAATTAACTTATTGGGGCCTGCATTGGGAATTGATGTGAAGGATAAAGAAAAACTAAAGGATATCAATAAAATGATGGAAATCATTAAAGTTTTAAACGCAAAAAAGGATTCTTCAACAAATAGAGTAGCAGGTAAACTGCCTGAAAAAAATGAAGACCACTTGAAGGATAATTAAATATTGCTCTTCAAGTGGTTGATTAATTCTTTCATATCCTGTGGAAGTGGAGCATTAAATTCAATCATTTCTTTTGACCTAGGGTGCTGAATTTTTAAATAATATGAGTGCAATGCTTGCCTGCTTATATATTGACTTCTTTCATTATATAAAACATCTCCTATAATAGGATGGCCAATATAGTTTAAATGAACACGAATTTGATGCGTTCTCCCAGTAAATATCTGAACATCTAATAATGTTGCATCTTTATATCTTTCTATTACAGAATACTTTGTTATTGCCCTTTGGCCATTTTCAGTAACTATTTTTCTTATGCTTCCTTCCTCTTCATCTCTTCCTATAGGAATATCTATGTAATCAGAATCCTTTTTTACGACTCCTGATACTACTGCCATATACCTTTTTTCAACACTGTTTTTTTCCAACTGTAATGAAAGCTGCTGATGAGCAAAGGGATTTTTTGCAACTATCAGAACACCAGTAGTATCCATATCTAATCTATTTACAAACCTTATCTTTTTCTTTATTCCCTTTTCCATGAAATATTTAGCTATTCCATTGGATAGGGTATTATTTAAGTGCGACCTTGTTAAATGAACCACCATATTTGGTCCCTTATTCAATACCAGCAAATCATAGTCCTCATATATAATATCTAATTCCATATCTTCCGGTTCAATATTATGCTCTTCATCTTCCATATAAATTGTTACAATATCCCCTTTTTTAAGTGGAAGGTCTTTTCTTTGAAATTTTCCATTAACAAAAATGTTTTTACTCCTATATAATTTAGAAAATAACCTGCTGGATAAATCATGATTATAAAGAAATTCCTTTAAATTCAAATTATCTTTATCCACTGTAAAATTAATTACGCTTTCACTTTCTTTAAACAAGTCCATAATATCCTCCAGTTTAATTTTCTTTAATTATATAATATAATAAGATTAACACAGCAAGCAACTTCCATACGACTAATAGGGGGTAATAATATGGGTAATGGAAAAAGAACTATTAATATTATTTCAAATTTTAATCCTGAATCAAGGAGAATAGCAAAACTCTTAGCTCAAAAATTAAAGGATAAAGGCTTCTTGGTTTCAGAAAAATATGACAAAGAAGCAGAATTAAACATTTGCATAGGTGGAGATGGCGCTTTTTTAAGAGCAGTCCATCGAAGCAGCTTCTCGTCTATTCCTTTTGTTGGCATAAATACAGGACATCTTGGTTTTTTTCAAGAAATCCTTCCTGATAACATAGATGACTTTATTGAAAAATATTTAAATAATGACTACAATGTGGAAGAAATTTCTTTAGTCGATTGTGAGATTTGTACAAAACAAAACTGTTTTTATTTAACAGCTGTAAATGAAATTGTTGTAAAAGGCAACAAATCAAAAGTTATCCATCTAGAAATCTACATAGACGGAAACCATTTAGAAAGATTCAGCGGGGATGGAGTTATAATCTCAACACCAGTAGGAAGTACAGCATACAACTTTTCCTGTGGCGGAAGCATAATATATCCTTCCCTAAAGACACTACAGCTTACGCCATTATCCCCTATTAGTTCAAAAGCATACAGATCCCTATTAAATAGTGCAATAATACCTGGAAATATGGTAATAACTATAAAACCAGAATTAAAATACGAGAATTCTATCATAATTGTAAATGATGGTGTTGAATTAAAATATAACAACATTGAAACTATTAATTTGAAAATGTCAGATAAAACCATTAAGAGATTGAATTTTGATAAAAATATGTACTGGAATAATTTAAAAAGTAAATTCCTATAAATTTTATAAAACTGGCTTAAGAAAACTTAAGCCAGTTTTATATTAATTTATCCATTTCTTCTACTAATTCTCCAAATAACTTCAATGCGTTATTAACAGGTTCTCCTGTTGTCATATCTACTCCTGCCTTCTTCAATACTTCTAATGGATAATCTGAACTGCCACTCTTTAGGAATGATAAATATCTTTCAACAGCTGGTTTTCCTTCTTTTAGAATCTTTTGTGATAAATCAACTGCAGCAGAGAACCCTGTAGCATATTGGAATACATAGAAATTATAGTAGAAGTGTGGAATTCTTGCCCATTCCATTGCGATTTCATCATCAACTACAATATTTGGTCCATAATATAATTCATTTAATTTTTTGTATGTTTCACATAGATAATCAGCTGTTATTGCCCCACCATTTTCTAAGTATTCGCTAATAATCTTTTCAAATTCTGCAAACATTGTTTGCCTATAAACTGTAGTCCTAAAGCTTTCTAGATAGTGATTTATTAAATATGCCCTTTCATTGTCATCTTTTGCATTCTTTAACAAGTAATCAAGAAGTAAGCATTCATTTAGTGTAGATGCTATTTCTGCAAGGAAAATCGAATAATTCCCATAAATATATGGTTGATATTTTCTAGTTAGATAGCTGTGAACAGAGTGTCCCATTTCATGGGCTATTGTAAATACATTATCCAAAGTATTGTGATAATTTAAGAGTATATATGGCTTTGAATCGTAAGAACCACTTGAATAAGCTCCAGACCTCTTTCCCCTATTTTCAAATACATCTATCCATCTTGTACTGAAACCTTCTTCAACTATTGCCATATATTCTTCTCCAAGAGGTTGAAGTCCCTTCTTAACTATTTCCACAGCTTCATCATAAGCTATGTTGTATTCAACATCTTTAACTATTGGAGTGTATAAATCATACATGTGTAGTTCGTCTACTTCCAATGCCCTCTTTCTAATAGACATATACTTATACATGCTTTCCAAATTATTGTGAACTGAATTGATTAAGTTATCATATACTGATACAGAAATATTATTTCTATCTAATGAAGCTTCTCTACTAGTTTTATAATTCCTCATCTTAGCAAAAAAGATATTCTTTTTGAGTTCTCCATTTAATGAAGCTGCAAAAGTATTTTTAAACCCTTTATATGTTTCATATAGGGCTTTGAAAGCATTCTTCCTTACTTCCCTATTCTTTGATTCCATCAAAGGAATGAAATTACCATGAGTAATTTCTACATCTTTTCCTTCTTCATCTTTTATGGTAGGGAATTTAATATCTGCATTATTTAGCATTGAGAAAATCTTTTGTGGTGCAGAACCTATTTCTCCCACTTGTGCTAAAATTGCTTCTTCTCTAGCTGATAACACATGTTCCTTTTGCCTCATTAGATTGTCCAAATATTGTTTATATAGCTTTAATTCTGCTTTTTCTTCAAAATACTTGTCTAGTGTTTCTTTATCTAATGTTAGGATTTCAGGTGTAACAAAGGATGTCTTTTCATCAACTTCTACAGCCAAGCTTAAACCTTTATCTGATAGTTCTTGAGACTTGCCTACCCTTGTATCTTCATCTAATTTCATATGTGCATAAGTATATAAGTTTTCTACTAGTCTATAAAGATTACACATATCTTCTAATACATTGAATAAGGTTTCGCTGCTTGATGTTACTTTTCCCTTATACTTTTCAAAGTCTTTTGCCATTTCCTTGGCTTTATTATATTCCTTCTCCCATTCATCTAGGGAACTGTACATTGATTCCAAATCCCATTTATACTTTTCTGGAATATCCTTCCTTTCTAGTACTTCATTTTTATTAGGCATAATATCTCCTCCTTATTCTTTTATATTATTTATTGCATAAAGCATTATCTCCCTTGCAATGGGAGCTGCTGAACTACCACCAGTTGCAGACTCTTCTTCCAGTACTACAGCTACTGCTACCTTAGGGCTATCTGCTGGGGCAAAACCAATAAACCATGCATGGGATTTCCCTGAAGATGTTTCTGCAGTACCTGTTTTCCCTGCAACTTTTATATTTTTTATTCTTGCCTTAGTGCCAGTACCTGAATTAACAACTTCTACCATCATCTCTTTAATTAAATTTGCTTTGACTGGATCTGTTACAGTAGATAATATTTCTGTTTTATTGGACCTTATAACCTTTCCATCATTTGATATAATTTCCTTAACAAGGATAGGTTTAACAATTTGTCCGCCATTTGCAATACCTGAGGCTACCAATGCCATGTTTAGTGGAGTTACTAATACTTTCCCTTGTCCAATGGAAGCTGCAGCTAACTCAGTCTTATCAATAAAGCCTTTATATGGGAACTGGGAGCTTTTAACTGGCAAATCAAAAGGTATTTCATTATTTAATAAAAACCTTTCTGCAATATTTAATATTAAATCCTTCCCAACTTCCACTGATTTAGTTGTAAAATAAGTGTTGCAGGAGTTGACCAAGGCTCCTTCTAAATCTATTTCTCCATGAGCTTTTTTATTATAATCGCTAAATTCGTACCCACCTACATTGGCAGTACCTGTACACTCATAATTCATATCAAGGTTTTCTTTTTCTAAAAATGCTGTTGCAGTAATAACCTTAAAAACAGAACCAGGAACATATAAACCCTGTGTAGCCCTATTTATCAGCGGACTGTCTGGATTCTCTGTAATTGCTTTCCAATCCTCCTTTAATGTATTAACATCAAAATCTGGCATGCTAACCATAGCATACACTTCGCCACTTATAGGATTCATAGCAACAATAGAGCCCTTTTTACCTTTCAAGAGCTCTCTAGCTTTTGATTGTAAATCATGGCTTATAGTCAACTTAATGTTATTCCCTACAGTTGAAGGTAAGACTAAATTTTTTAATTCATTCAATGTTGCATTTTCGCTTATATTTAGTAGTGCATTATTATATTGGAGCTCTAATCCTGTCTTTCCATATTCCCTATAGCTGTATCCAATTATATGGCTGTATAATCTTCCATATAAATAATTTCTAATATAAGTACCATCTTTATTTTCACTATACACTAATATTTTACCATTTCTATCCAAAAATGAACCTCTAAGAATTGATGCTTCATTAATCCACAACCGCTTATTATAGCTGTTGTTTTTTACAGTTGAAGCTTTAAATACTTGAAAATAACTTAAATACACGATTAAACTTATGAAGGCAAGGCAAAATCCAGCAAGGACTATGATTATTCTTTTAATCTCCTGCTTCATCTAATTCCTCCTTCGACTTAATTTCTTCGGAGCATACCTGTAGTATCCCTAGTGCTGTGAAACTTGATAATATTGAGCTTCCACCATAACTAATAAATGGCAAAGTCAGTCCAGTAAGAGGTATCATCTTTATTACTCCGCCTAAAATTATGAAAGATTGGGCTCCAAATAATATGCTTATTCCTAGAGCCAAAATCCTGTAAAACTCATTTCTCTGTGCTATAGCAATTTTAAATCCCCTATATACGAAAATCATAAACAACATTATAATTCCAATACCAGTAAATATTCCCATTTCTTCACATATAGCAGAAAATATAAAATCTGTATATACAACTGGTATAAAGTCTGGATGCCCTAATCCAAGGCCTTTCCCAAAGAAACCTCCTTCTGCTATGGCGAATAGTGACTGGGTTATTTGATAGCCCTGCCTTTCAATGTATCTCCATGGGTTTATCCACGCCTGAAACCTAATCTTAACATGATCGAAAAGTAAATAGCCTAGTATCCCAAAAACAACAATTAATGCTATATTGATAAAAATAAGTTTTCTGTCATCTTCATATATAAATTGAATTGCTGCAAATATAATATAAAATAACATGGCTGTTCCTAAATCCCTTTGTAAAAACAACAAGGCTATGAAAGAATAAACAATCCCCATTAAATAATATGAAGAATATTTATTAAACTCTTTCCATCTTTCTTTATTTGAATAATAAGAGCTTAAAATAAAAATCAATAACACTTTTATTATTTCAGATGGCTGAAATGAAAAGTTGCCTATATTAACCCAGTTAATAGCACCATGTCTTTTATCACCAAAGATAAAAGTAATTAAAAATAAAAAATATGCACCGATTAAGTAGATATATGAAAGTTTTTCCCATATCCTAATCTTTTTAACTATAAAGTATGTAAAAAAGAACAATATAATCCCCATAGATATCCATACTAGCTGCTTTATGCCTAAACCTTCATTTATCCTGTATATCATTATAATCCCAATGGATGCTAACATAGTCGTTATTAAAAAAATGTAATTGTCGCCCTTTGAGATTTTTGTCAAGATATAGTTTGACAAATATATTACCAATATTAATCCCGCTACAATTCCAAGAGTTAACCTATCAGTTGCTCTTCCTTTATTAATTAACAATAGTGTTATCCCTAAAACTTGAAATAAAAATAATAAATTTCGTGGAGATTGACTTAGTAATCTTTTCATAATATCTTCCTACTTTCTATTTACAAATAAAAATTCAATCTGTCCTGCCTTAATAATATCACCATCATTTAGTTTTACTATATCATATATTTTATCCCCATTTAAATATGTTCCATTAGAGCTTCCCAAGTCTTCTAAATAATATTCATCTTCATCCTCAACAATTTTAAAATGCTTCTTAGAAACATAAGGATCCTTCACTACGATATCATTGTCTCCATGTCTGCCAAATGTCAGTTCCTTATCTATAATATAATATTCTTCAATTTTAAAAGGAAGAGAATCCTTTCTGTTTATAAGTTTTAAGTATGCCTTGTCGTCTAGGGACTGATACTTCATTCCGCTAATATCTAAGTAAATCAATCTTATAATGCTAAAAATAAATAGGTATATAATTATGATAAAAATATATTTAAATAATAACGCAAGAATATTATACATCGCCTAACCTCCACCTTTCTATATTAAACTATGTTACCACAAACTTTTCCCATTGTGAATTCTTTTAAACCCTAATAAAAATTTTTATATATATTTAAAGTATAGAAGATTTTTGATAAAATTAAATTAAAAATGCAGAGGTGATATAATTGGGGAAATTAAGAAGGTCAACGAAAGATAGGATTTTTGCAGGTGTCTGCGGAGGAATTGGAGAATATTTTAACATAGATCCAACTGTAGTCCGCATTATATGGGTGTTATTATCATTACAATCCTTTGGTGCATCTTTACTAATATATATTATCTGCAGTTTTATTATTCCAGAAGACGATGGTGTAATTTATGATGATGACTATGATAAATATGAAAAGATTAGAAAAAATACCCCTATTTTTATTGGATTAGCTTTGATTATATGGGGAAGTATATCCTTAGCCAATAAGATATTTCCATGGTTTAATATTAGATTAAGAAACCTTTGGAACTACTGGCCAGTTTTATTAATCATATTGGGATTTTATATAATCTTTAACCAACGTGATAGATAGAAAGAGGGATTTTATGAGGATAACTAAAATAGAACCTCAAAAAAACAAAAATAGGCTAAATATTTTTATAGATGATAAATTTGCATTAAGCTTAGACGATGAAGTTGCCTACAAATATAAATTGGAGTTAGATATGGAAATTGATGATGATTTTATAGAAAAAATACTTATAGCTGAAGAAGAAAAAAAAGCCATAAATTACGCATTAAGACTCCTTTCAATCAGACCTCGTTCTGAAAAGGAAATACGGGATGCCCTTAAACGAAGAGGTTACAATGAAAACATAATAGAAAATACTATAAATTTGTGTAAAGAAAAAGATTATATAAATGACCGCGAATTTGCAGAAACTTTTATTAGAGACAAGATAAATTTTTCAAAATATGGACCTGAAAGAATAAAATATGAGTTGAAACTAAAAGGCATCTCTGATGATATAATAAATCGTGTATTACGAATTAATCGGGATGAACAGTATGAAATGGCCCTTGAATTAGGGAAAAAAAGACTAAGGCTCTATCGTGATGATTCTAAAGATGCTAAATATAGAAAGCTAAATAACTTCTTGCAAAGAAAAGGATATTCCTATGATGTGATATCTAAAGTATTGAAGGAATTGTTATAGCTAAATATAATAAAATTATCCGTAATAGTTAACTATTACGGATAATTTATTTTAAAGGAATTTATTTTATCTTTGTGCCACCACTTTGGATAACTTCTTCCTCCCAAAGAGTAGTATATCTTCCCAATGACCATTCTGCCATTATTATACTATCGGAGTTGTTTAATTTTATCCTCCCCAATTCTTTTGGCAAGATTTCCTTATTTTCTATAGCATAAATTTGCAAACTGTTTCTCGTTACAACAATAAGAATATCTTCATTCGGAGAAGTAAATGCATCTATAGCTTCTGGGATTTTTGATTTAATCTTGTTCCATGAAATTAAAAGCTCATCATAATTTACCAAATCTTTAGGCGGTATTACTTTTATATTAAAGTCCTTATATAATTGGTCTTCATTAGAAGTATAATTAATTCTTCCTTTCATTATCCAGTATCCGTTTCTCCTAAAGAGCCCAAAGTTTTCTTCATCTAGAAACATGTTTGGATCAGATTTCATAATGCTTCTGGCACCATCTTCAAAAGTTTTGATTCCTTCATTGCCTAATATATCTGATATTTTTACAGCTTTCCCATTATCTAAATAATCTATAGGATAAGTCTTCAGTTTTCTTATATTGTTGTTTAAATTAATTTCTTCCACTGAAATATAATCATTGCCTACATATAGTATATTTTTTATAATTGATGGTTCTACGGAGCCAAAATTAATCTCTGAATTAAAATTTAAAGAAAATAATTTAACATCTTCCATATACTCTTCTGGATATTTTCTTTTTTCTACAGCATTTATTTTATCAATTATGCTTCCATTACTGCTTCTTTCAACATTTATCATCCAAAATCCTTTTCTTCTAGGTACAAGTAAATTATCCATTTCATAAATTGACGACAAAGTTCTATTGTTGGTTCTTATCCAAATAGTCTTATAGGTCCAGTTGTCTTCTCCATTTATTTCATCATATACATAAGATTTTATTCCTAGCAAAACCCCAGAACGTAAAGTATCTATTTCTTCTATATTGGATATTCTCATAATATTTTGTTCAACAGTAATATACCTGTCTATTTCTTCTTTGCTAATCTTATCTACTGTCTTTTTTAAGAAATAAAACTTGTCTTCATTAAAAAAAAACATCTCATCTTCGCTATATTTTACAAATTCATAAAAAAACTGATTGTTGCTTGAAATGGAAATCACTTCAACTTCCTTGTCTTCTAAATTTAAATATTCAGGGCTTATTTTATACTTATACAATAGATAATCTGAAATTTTTACATTTTTATATTTAAAACTTGGTTCCAGCACATAATCCTTATCTACAACTACCGCTGAATCATGAAACAATACTTCACTACCTATCAATGAATCTCCATCATCTGACACACCCCTTCTATAAGGGACATCTACTGATTTCTCAACTGCCCATTTCCCAGATATTGGAGGTACTTGATTTTCTGGCGCCACAATATTTGCCCTTATTTGAAACTTCCCATCACTGCAGGAAGTTAAGACTAATGGTAAAATTAAAAAAATAATTATATAAATTTTTTTCATATGTTGTCCTCCTTTATGGGAAGCCTTACTACTACTCGAGTCCCTTCATTTAAAGCTGAATATATATCTAGGGTTCCATTGTGAAGCTTCACTATTTCATCGCAAATTGATAAGCCAATTCCGCTGTGGGACTTGCTATTTTTCCCTTTATAGAATTTTTCCTTAACCCTAGACAAATCTTCCTCAGGAATACCTATGCCAGTATCTTTTACTTCTAAAATCAATGTATCACTATCCTTATATGCATTTAATTCTACTTTTCCACCTTCAGGTGTAAATTTAAAAGCGTTGTCCAATAAATTTATAAGTACCTGTTTAATCCTATTTTCATCACCAATAAATGTACCAATATCATTTTCAACATTTACATTGAAATCAATATTATTGTTAACTGCCCTTGGTTTTAGCTGCTTACCTATCATCTCTATGGTATTTTTAATATCAAACTCATCCTTCTCAAGCTTTATCCTTCCAGAGACAAATCTAGAAAAGTCTAAGAGTTCCTCTACCATGGCTGTTAATCTATCACTTTCTTTTTCTATTATATCTAAGCCATCTAATATTACTTCTTTGTCCTCAATTCCTAAAGATTTTAGAGTAACAGCCCATCCCTTTATTGATGTTAAAGGAGTTCTCAACTCATGAGATATTGATGAAATAAAATCGTTTTTAATTTGTTCCTTTTTAATCAGCTCTTCTGCCATATAATTAAGAGTATCTGAAAGTTTTCCAATTTCATCTTTAAGCTTAACATTACTTCTAACTTTCAACTGCCCATTTGCCATCTTCTCAGCAACTTTAGTTACTTCCTTAAGTGGTCTAACAATTGAATTGGCAAGAAATATACTTACCACACCTGAAATTACAATAACCATAAATCCCATACCAAGTAAAATCATAGTTAGAGTAAAAATCGTCTTATTGACTTCTTTTAAAGACGATATAAACCTTATTATGCCAATTATCCTATTTTCATATTTAATGGGTGCTGAAACTGACATGACAAGGCCATCATAGTAATCAACATTTCCTATCCAACTGCCATTTTGCCCAGCAATTGCCATTTGTATATCTGGGTATAAATTTGAATCATCGTTTTTTACTCCCAATGAATCCATTAACAGCTTTCCATTAGGGTCTAAAATTTGTACTTGAGCCTCTGTATGCTGCCAAAAGACATCTATATCATCTATTACAATATCTTCAAGAGCTTCAGATGAGAAATATCTTAAATAATAATCAATTGATAGCTCAACTTCATTTACTAGTATGTTTTCAACATTTTTATAATAATACTGCTTAATACCATTAATAAGAACTATTTCAAATATAATTACAGTTATAACAATAATAAGCATAAAGTTTATTACTAATCTGGTCTTAATACTTCTTTTCATTTATAATTCACCTAAGATTAATCATTTTTCTTCCATCTATAACCTATTCCCCATACAGTTTCAATATAAACTGGTTTACTAGGATCATCTTCGATTTTTGCCCTAAGCCTTCTAATATTTACATCTACTATTTTTGAATCACCGATAAAATCGTAACCCCATACCAAATTCAATATTTCATCCCTTTTAAAAGCACGTCCTGGTTGTTCCATAAACAGCTTTGCAATTGCATATTCAGTTGGGGTCAATTCTATTTCTATATCATTTTTGTAGAATTTTCGAGAATATGTATCTATTTTAAATGGTTCGCAAACAAGCAAATTGTCCTTTTTCTGTTCATTAGACACATCTACTCTTCTTGCTAGTGATTTTACCCTTAAAACCAGTTCAGTTGGATTAAACGGTTTGGTCATATAATCGTCAGTACCATATTCTAGCCCCATAATCTTGTCAATATCTTGAGATTTTGCGGTTAACATTATGATTCCAATTTTGGGAAACTCATCTCTCAATATTTTACATACTTGAAATCCATCTATTCCAGGAAGCATAATGTCTAAAATTGCAATATCTATTTTTTCATTTCTAGCAATAGATAATCCCTCTTCTCCTGTTTCAGCTTCAAAGACTTTAAATCCATTATTTTCAAGGTTAATCTTAACGAATTTTCTAATAGATGATTCATCTTCAACAATCAATACAGTTTTCTCCATACCATTATCACCCTTATCATTATTCTAATTTTTCAAAAGAATATCCTTCACTTTTAAGATAATCGATAATTTCAGGCAAAGCATCTACAGTAGTAGTTTTTGCGTCTGTGTCATGCATTAATATTATTAATTTCTTCTGCCCTTTTATCGTAGATTTAAGTCTTTGAATCAACTTGTCCTTACTTAATAATTGGCCTTCCGCATCGCCATTTAAAGCATTCCAGTCATAAATTTTATAGCCTAACTCTTCTGCTTTTTTTACAAATTTTTTCTTATATTCTGCGTGAGAACCGCCTGGAAATCTCAGTAACTTTGTTTCAAAATCTTCACCTAATACTCTTTTTATAGCATTATCAGCTGAAATCAATTCTCCTAAAAAGCTGTCCATATCTTTATATACTTTAGAATAATTATGGCTGTACGAATGGTTGCCTATGGAATGGCCTTCTTCATAAATCCTTTTTAATATGTCTGGGTTAACATCTACCATTTTTCCTATTACAAAAAACGTAGCTTTTATATCATATTCTGCAAGAATATCTAATATCTTTGGAGTCACGGTTTTAGAAGGGCCATCATCAAATGTTAGGTAAGCAACTTTTAAATCCCTTTTTTCTAGTTGTTCTTTTTCTTGTGCTTTCTTTTCTTCTTGTCTTTTAGCTTCTTCCAACTTTTTTTCTTCTTCCAACCTTTTTTCTTCTAACCTTCTTTTTTCCTCTAACTTAGCTTCTTCTAATCTTCTTTTCTCCTCTTCCTCTGCTTTCTTCATTTCAATTTCATTTACTTTCGCTTCCAACATAATTTTTACAGGGTTGTTCACAGTCATATAATCAATTGTTTCCTCTACATTAATTGATGAAACATGATTTGATGCAAAAGAACTGGATAATATCTTTGCAGAAATGCCCCCTATTAAAAAAAATATAATTGCAAGAACAATAATTAATTTTTTATTCATAGCCCTTCCTCCACCAGATGCCATTTTATTAACCTCATACCTTTAAATTAATTTTAGCATATAACATATTAATATTCTATTGGTTACAAATAATTTAACAATTGGTTACAAAGTTCTTACATTCCTTTAATCAATTAAAATAGGCTGGTATCAGCCTATTTATTATAATGGATAAAAACTCTGCCTTCTTCTAAATAATTCTGATATCAATAAAATAGTTATTAAATCCCTTATGATTTGGCTTCTTCCATAAAAAATCCTTTGCTCCCCTCTAACTCTCCTATACCTTCTTTCATAGGGATCCTCATGTATTTCAGGGCATTCTTTTACCATCTTGATGTAAATATTGTCAACCATCTTTTCCATCTGTTCTTTAGTTATGTTTTCAATAGAATAGTTTTCATCTAAATTACTTTCTATTTCTGCCATAACTTTTGGATATACTCTATAATACAGTTCTGGATAATCAAAGTTCATAAAAGCACCTCCCCTAACATATCTCTTTATATAATATGTTAGGAAAGGTGCTTTTGATACTTTTAAACAGCCACTTCTTTAAATTGAGATTTATATAACCTTGCATAGATTTTATTTGCAGCTAATAACTCTTCATGAGTACCTCGTTCAACTATTCCCTCGGAAGTTAAAACAATTATCTCATCTGCATTCTTTATAGTCGACAATCTATGAGCTATAACTAAAGTAGTTCTACCTTTAGCCAGCTCATCTAAAGATTTTTGAATCATAATTTCGGTCTCATTATCTAGTGCAGATGTCGCCTCATCTAGAATTAAAATTGGCGGATTCTTTAAAAATAACCTTGCAATTGAAATCCTTTGTTTTTGTCCACCCGATAATTTTACTCCCTTTTCACCAATATAAGTATTATATCCATCAGGTAAAGTCATTATGAAGTCGTGAATTTTTGCTTTTTTAGCTGCCTCGATTACTTCTTCTTCACTAGCATCTGGCTTCCCATATACTATGTTTTCATATACAGTTCCAGTAAATAGAAATACGTCCTGTTGCACAATACCTATTTTCTTTCTCAATGACTTTAATTTTATATCTCTAATATCTATTCCATCAAGCAGAATCTGACCTTCATTTATATCATAAAACCTTGGTATCAAATGGCACAATGTTGTCTTCCCTGCACCGGATGGGCCTACTATGGCAACTTTTTTACCTGGCTCTATAGTTAGATTAATATTAGATAGTACAGTATTCTCACCGTTATTATAGCTAAATGACACATCTTTAAATTCAATCTTTCCCTTTACATCTTTTAATTCAATGGCATCTTCTTTATCAACAATATCTGGTTCAATATCCATTATCTCAATAAACCTTTCAAATCCAGTTAAACCTTCTTGTAATTGTTGAGATAAATCTGTTAACCTTCTAATTGGCTGCATGAAATAGTTTACATATAAAGTAAAAGAAAGCAAATCTCCTATATTAATAATCCCTTTATATACAAAATATCCGCCACAACTTATAACTAACAAATTTAGTATGCTAGATAAAATCCCAATGCTGGATGAAAATTCTGCTAAAACCTTAAAGGATTCCTGTCTAGCCAAGCTGAATTGTGTGTTGCCTTCATTAAACTTTTCAATTTCATAATCTTCATTAGTGAAGGATTTTGCTACCCTTATACCTGAAATGCTGTTTTCAAGCTGGGCATTGACATTGGCGATTTTCTTTCTAACTTCCCTGAAAGCACTAGACATCTTATACCTTTTCTTTGCAACATAAAGAATCATCACTGGAATCATGATGAAGAGAATTAAAGTAAGTCTCCATTCTATATTCAATAAAATTATGAATGAACCTAATAACATTAATGTAGATATAAATATATCTTCTGGGCCATGGTGTGCAAGTTCTGTAATATCCCTCAAATCGTTAACTATCCTTGACATAATATGTCCAGTCTTATTATTATCAAAATAACTAAAGGATAGGCTTTGCAAGTGTGTAAAAATATCTCTTCTCATATCAAACTCTATCCTACATCCTAATACGTGGCCCCAATACGAAACGATATAATTGCTAATATATCTAATAACAAGTATTACACACATAGCAATAGTCCATCTAAGTAGTAAATCCATTCTGCCAGCAGGTATAATTTCATTTATAATCTTCCTAGAAAAAATTGGAAAAATTAAATCTGCAGCTGCAACAATTAAAGCACAAAACATATCTAAAAAAAACAATTTTTTATGAGGTTTATAGTATGCAATAAATCTTTTTAGCAATTATCAATACCTCCTTAAAAACATTTCGGGTCACGAATATTATATATTATTTAATGAGGTATTTCAATCACCTTAGGCTTATATTTTCCATATTTTCAACATTAAAGATTAAATGTAGAATATAGAAAAACATCATAAATATGAATGCGATTGAACCGGTATCGTTTATAAGCATCCCTACAATTGAAGTGATGAGTACAATGTTGAATTCTTTTTTAAAATAAGGATTATCCTTTATTAACGATTTCATCCTTCTTAGAATTAGTATTTGGGTAATCAAAATTATGGAAAATGGAGGAATAATAATTAACCTCAGTAATTCCTTTGCTTTAAAAGATGCCATAGTAATAAATTCCCAGAATCCATTGTTAACAATCCTATAGAGGAATTCAATTGCATGGGATTTGGAATCGTTATTGTAGTCAAGCAACATATTAAATGCAAATATTCCAACACCTAACACAAGTAATACTACTATTCGTGTTATGTTTTTCTTATTTATTGAAAATGAAAAAATACTTGATAGCATCAACGCAAATAATACTACTGAAGTTATAAATCCTCCAGTATTTGCCCCAAATCTTGCAGATAATACAAGCATATTCAAGGCAAAAATAAATAATCCAAGTATTCTTTTAATCCATTCATCATTTAAATCTTTAGTAAAACTAAAATACATCAAAATTGAAGATACAAGCAATACTCCCATTATTCCATTATTTAATCCATAATATCTTGCACCGTAAAATAAATTGTTGAAACCAATAAAGGAATTATATATGGCTTTTGGATAAACCAGCATGCCCAACACTATTAAAGAATATGTCGTAAAGCTAATGGTTTTAATAAAATCAAGTATGGTTTCCCTTAAAATCTTGGCTATGCCATAAGAAAGCAATAGACACAAAATAATATATAATGGCACATTTCTGTTAAGTTGCGATATTCCTAATACTAATGATAAAGGTATGGTAACTAACGAAGTACAGTATAGTTGCAATAACCATTCATCTATTTTTTTGCCTCTTAAATACTTAATTCCAAACAAGAACTGTGTAAAATAAATTAACCCATGAAAAAATGTGGTTATTATCAATAGGTTTGCAGACTGTGTATATATATCCTTAACCTTTGCTAAAGGACTTCCTTCTTCAATTATTTCAAAAGGCTTACCTACATTGCTTTTACTATCTTTTCCATAAATACTTTTAATTTGAGCTGATATATCTTCTATTGCTATAAATCCTTCCCTTTTAGTAGACTTACTAGTTAAAATTCCAGTATCTACACTATTAACATAAATAACTGGAATAAAAAATTTGTTAAATAACACTCTGTCATCTTTAGATGCCTCTTTTGGTAAAATCATGAAAGTTTTATCGCTGTAATGCATTATATATCTTTTTAATAAATCTACCCTTCTATAATCTCTATTGAAATCATACGATAATAATAACAAGCTTGATTTCTCCAATAGAAAATCAGTATTCTTTACAAGCCAGTCATAATCATAGTTAATATCATCTATTTCATAATCAACTTCTCCCATTCTATTAGAAATCAGTAATTTATCATTATCAACACCGATGTAGGATGTTTTTTCGTTGCTAAAAACATCTCCTAAATAATCTATTTTCCAACTGTTTTCTTTAAATTCATCTTGTGACAGTTTTCTTCCTGTATTTAAAGATAACAATAGGTTTTCTTTGCTGTTTTGAGTCCTTGTTTTACAATTTACTAATCCTATTGCATATTTTTCTAAAGATAAATCCTTGATTAAATCAAAAGACAGTTTATCAACTAAAACTATGATTGTATCTTTTTCTTCAGCCCATATAAAATTTGGCTTAATAAATATTAACAAAAGTATTAACAATATAATTACCATTCGCTTCATAATATCACCTTAGTATATAATCCAGCTTATTATCCTAAAAATCCCCAGGATCAGTGCTAAAATTGAAACTAAAATTTTATATCTATAAAACCTGTCCTTTACAACATTTTCCTTCTTTTTAAGGACTTTTAGGCCATGTTCTATTTCTAAATCATAATTTTCAAATATATAGATGAATGCACTAACAAATATAAACAGTAAGCCAATTATCAATGTAAAACCTCCTGTTCTAAATTGCAAAATGATTTATGTTTGCAATAAAGAGTGCAGTTATTATTTTTAGAATAATCAGCTAAATTTGAATTAGATGATACGAAATTCATGAATTCTTCTATATTCTCAATATTTTTCCTTAAGCTTTCATCATCCACTGGTACGTCCACTACTTCACCGTTTTCAAGAAATACTAACCTTGCCCTTTCTATTTCCAGTTTCATTATTTCTTTTACTATATAGGCATAAAGCTGTAATTGAGGTGTGTATTTGTGAACTAGATAATCTAAATCATCTATTTTATTTGTTTTATAATCTAATATTTCTGCTTTCCCATTTCGAATATTTATCCTGTCAATTACTCCAGTTATATAATAATCATTAACTTTCAAATAAAATGGTCTTTCTACAAATGTTTCATCATAGTCATCATTGTATAGCTTAATGAAATTATCTATATATACTTTTATTTCATTGTATACTTTTTCTGTATAAGGAATCCCAAAGGACCTTGTGATTTTTTCAAGGAAACTATTTATGTCTGCACCTTTCTTATAATGTTGGCAGAATTTATGGACAATATTGCCCTTCTCTAGGCCATCTAACGCCCTATCGTCCGTTAAATCGATATTATCTTCATCTTCTATTGATGTTAATTTTTTATAATAATCCAAATAAAACTTTCTTTTACATTCTCTAAAGACTAAATACTGTGAAATGCTAAACTTTTCAATTTTCCTTTTATTAAATTCTTGTATTTCAAATAATAATGGCAGTTCTATGTTAACATATTCATCTTTTAATAATTCATCTTCAATTAGATTTATTGGTTTATTTTCTTCAGCTTCTATATCAATATTTGATATTTTTCTGCACTTAGAATAATCAATTAAATCTTTTATTAATGCCTTGTATCCTTTATTTGCGCCTTGAAAGCCTAGAATAAGCAATTTTTCAGCCCTAGTCATTGCAACATAGAGAATTCTTTTCATTTCTTCCTTTTCCTTTTCAATTAATTCATCTTTTATTTTACTATAAAGGTATTCACAACTGTCTATATCAATGCCAATGCCAAGTTCTTTAGAAAATGTTATTTTAGGGAATTTGCTATTTGAAGAACTACACATTTCTGGAATTATAACCACTGGAAACTGCAATCCTTTAGATTTATGGATAGTAAGTATCTTTACTACATTTGCATCTTCAGTATAAATTTTTTCCTGTGATTCATCAGTATCCTTCACATCTTCAAGATAATCAATTAGGTCTTCTAGGGATTGTACTCCATCATTATCAAATTTCTTTACAATATCTAAAAACTTATATACATTAGCTACTGCTTGTCTCCCGCCTTGCTTTAACAACAATGATTCAATGAAAAAAGTCTTAGATATTAATTCATTAACCAGATATTCTAACCCATAAAGGTGTTTTATTTCATAAAAATATTCAATTAAATCTATTGCTTTTTTCAATTTTTCATTTTCTTCACTACTTATCATGCTATTGTCTATCACTTTTTTCATTGATTCAAAAACTGTATTTTCATCCCTTAATCTTAAAATCCAGTATATAGTTTCATCAGAAAGGCCAATCATTGGAGACCTCAAAAAACCTATGGTAGATATTGCATCAAAGGGATTGCTAATTGCTTTCAATGCATTAATTAAATCTATTATTTCCCTTTGCTCATAAAAGCCTTTTCCTCCAAAATTATAGAATGGTATTCCATATTTTATTAATGCTTCTTCATATATATTGTCCCTTGTTGATGCCCTAAATAATATTGCAAAATCACCATAATTAAATCTGCCTAATGAAACTAATTCTTTTATCCTTTTAGCTATCAGTTCACTTTCATAAATCCTATTATACTGGCTTTTATACTCTCCTTCAGGCACTTCTAGTTCATCATTTTCAAGTATTTCTATATCTATGTCATTTTCCGAGATTTTATCATAAGACAACTTTATGTAGTTATCCATCAACTTGCTAAAAATATCATTAATAAATTCCAATATGGTATTGACTGTTCTATAATTCTTGTCAAGTGTAATTGATTCTCCAAAGGCCTTTTCAATATCATCCATTACATCATAAAAAACATCCAAGTCAGCACCTCTAAAGCCATAAATAGATTGTTTTGGGTCTCCAACGACAAATAGGTTCGATTTATCTAATTTTTCATTAACAGAAGTTAACTTGTAAAAAATATCTTTTTGTAATTCATTAACATCTTGAAACTCATCAATCATTATATATTTAAATTTATCCTGATATCTCTTTCTTATTATTTCATTATCTAATAGCTTAGAAACCTTAAGCTGTAAATCTTCAAAATCTAATGCCCCTAATTCTTTTTTCTTAGCTTCATAAATGCCATCTATATCGATCAGTAAATCTAAAACTGTTTCATAAATTTCAAGATTATTTTTTTCAAAACAAAGCAATACTTTGATTATTGTTTCCTTTAGGGAATCAATTTTTTCTTGTTCTTTTTTGCTGATGCCTAAATTGTCATAGAGGATTTTTAAAATATCTGGCAGTTCTTCTTCAGCGTATTTATCTTCTTTAAATTTTGCCCAAATTTCATTATTTTTCAAACTTGAAATCTTACTTCTTCCCCTGATATTGTCCATTAAATATTGCATATCGTCCTTTATCTTTGTCAAATCATCATTACATAATTTGAAATCATTTAATTGATTGATGACTTTATCTTTTAATTCACGAAAACCAATGCCAACAGTTCTTATCTTATCGTAAACTGATAATAAATCTTTTACTAACGAATTAATATCATCTTTTCCAAAAGCTAAAAGGAGTTTATAAACCCTTTCATCTTCATTTACACCTTTTATTAAAACTTCTTTTATAGATTCCTTTAATAATCTTTCAGACTGATATTTTTCCAGTACCTTAAAATTTGGGTCAACATTTGCCTCTATTGGACATTCCCTAAGAATTCGAGCACAAAAGCTGTGTATAGTTGATATATTGGCCTTTTCCAAATCCCTGTATAAATTCCTCCATTTACTGCCGTTGCTGAAATTTTCCCTAATGGCTTTTCTAATTCTATCAATCATCTCCTGAGTAGCTTTTTCGGTAAAGGTTATAGCCACTATAGATTCAATTTCTTTTCCTTCTTCTAAATTCCCTTTTTCTAATATCTGAATATATCTCTTTGTTAAAACACTAGTCTTTCCAGTTCCTGCGCCTGCATTTACGATTACATTTTTTTTAATTTCTTCTACAGCTTTTTTTTGAGCTTCATTTAATCCCATTATTCCACCTCCGATAGCTTTTCATATCTGCAAACATTTCTGTATATACAGTATTTTGAACATTCCATTGGATTCACGGAGAAATTGCCATTTAATATACCTGCTAAAATATTTTTAATATTGGCTTTTGTATCTTCCATAAGCTTGTCCCAAACATCTCTACTAACAGCAGCCTTCCTATGCAGTGGAGAAACCAATTTAGTTTCTCCTAATATTCCTAGTTTAACTTGAAATTCTCCATTAGATATAACACCATATACGCCAGCAACTACATCCTTATCTTTTTGGGATAAAACATATATTGGCAGCTGCAAGGATAGACCTTTTGACATGTCATCTATGTCATATACACCATAGGAACTGCTTTTATAATCAACAATTACATATTTATCTTCATTTAAAATCTTATCAATTCTATCAATTTTTCCTCTTAATTTTACTTCTTCTCCATCAATTTCAACTGAAAAATCATCATCGCTGCCAAATTCAACTTCAAATGCAAAGGGTATCAATTTATCTTCTGAATTTGATATCCTATCTATATCATTTTCTATTAACTTAATCAGCCTGTTATATACATTTTCTATGACTAATTGATTCAATCTATTATCTTTATCGTATCCAAATTGTACTGCATATTTCTCTACAAGCCCTCTAATGTAATCCCTTGTATCATCCACATTAAAGGCTTTATTATTTTTTATGCAATCTTCAAGGTCATTTCTAAATGTATTATAATACTCTTTTAAAACCTCATGGTAGATGCTGCCAATATCTATTGGCCTATATTCTTGAAAATATCTTCCCATTTCTTCAACTTTTAGGATATTATTTAATAAAAAATAATAAGGACATTTACTGTATGCTTCCAAATAAGTATTCGAATAAACCTTATTTCTATGAATTTCTTCCAAATCCTTTTTTATATTTTCATTGGATATTAGGCCATTATACTCATTAAAATCTGGTTGTGACCTCTTATATTCACAATAATTTTTTGCATTTATATCTTTAAATTTGTCATTTAACTCAGTATTGTGATACCAATAATATGGCTTCAATTCTTCGGTTAAGTTATTGAGATTTGATATTAAGTAATATGAAAGCTCATTCAAAGTTGTTATATCACTGATATTATTTTTTATCTGATAATCTATTCCTAAACTTATAATTTTTACCTTTTCCTCAATATTTTCTCCTTTAAACATATTTAAAAGCTCATCTAAAAACATTGAAAAAACGCTATTTTCCTCTGTCCCTTCGCTTAACGATAAATAAAGCACATTTTTACATGAAGCTATTATAGAAGCAAATTTTATTACTTCATTATTTAACCTGTAGTAATAGTTCTTATAATCAAGACCTATATCCCTTAAATATTTAGAGTTGGCATCGTTTATAAAGAAGTTATTATTATTTAAAACTGGATAATAGCTTTGTGATAATCCAACTATAAACAAAATTTCATGGTTAAATCCCCTGCTGTTAATAGGATTGAGGACTTTAACGCCATTATTGTTGGCATCTTCCTGTAAAATACTTTCATTTTTCACAGCTTTTAATAAAGCATCAAAATAATCTTCTATTCTTATACCTTTTTCTATCATGGATAACCCTAACATTTTTTCAATTATATCTAAAAGCTTGTCCAATGCTTGCATATCCCTATATAACAACTGATAATTTTCATCTTTTTTATACCTGTTGAAGATTTTATTCCTAATATCATAATTTTTAATAATTTCTTTAAAAACTTTATTGTAGTTTTCAACTAAATCATAATTAGAAATCAAATCTATTTCATCTTTTAGTTTATTAACTGTATTGCCAATCAGTTCCATATATTCTTTATAGCTGTTAGAATAGTTCCCTTTATTTAATATATCTACTAATTCTTCTAAACTGCTGAAATTCATCCTTCTCAATATCAGCTCTACAGCATCTATATGTTCTTCATCTACTATGTTGAAATAATAGGATTTTAACCTGCTAATTAGTCTTTGTTTTTCTCCCTTGTTTATTCTTGTTTCAATTAAGTTTAGAAATTCCTTTATTAAAGGTACTTGAATTAATGGAATTTCATTTCTTATATTTAGAGGAACTTTTTCTTCTGAAGATATTTTTATCAAGGAATCTTTATATTCGTCGCTAAGCAAAATTATTGCCATATCTTCTAATTTACATCCATTTTTATAATGCCTTTTTATCTCTTCAAATACCTTCTTAAGTTCCAATTTTATATTTGGCGATTTAATTAATCTAATGTTATCTGTATAATCAAGTTTTTCAAAACCTTCATTAAAGAAGTTGTATCCAATTGTCTCAAAAATGTTTCTTTCTGTTTTATTTACATGTTTTACTTCAAATCCTAAATCTTTCAACATTTTTAAAGTATTCTCTATAATTGGCATCCTTGTCTTCATTTCAAAAGGAATGTTTATATATATGTCTGCATTAGTTTTTGAGAGTTTTTTTAATATCTCCATTTCAACAGGCCTAAAATCATAAAACTCATCTATGATGATAAAATCAAGTCTATCAAAATTATGTAAGTTCTCATCTAAAATATCAATTGCTTTAAAGTAAGCCCCTTCTCTATCTGTTAATCCACAAGACTTAAGCAACTTTTCATATTCATCATAGATAAGCCCAATTTCTTTAAAATATGGATTAGCGGGGCAATTTGATAGATATTCTTGAGGATAAACTAAAGACCTTTTTATTTCTCCTATAATATAATTCAAACTTTCTATAAATCCCTTTGATGAAGTTATATTCTTGTAATAACTAAGCTTACCTTCATCAATTAAATTCATAACTGATTTCTTTATTATTAAATCCTTCATTGAATCGTTAATGATAAATAAAACTTCGTCCTTCAAAATGTTGTTTACAATATCATCAAAAGTAAAAAGATTAATTTCAAATGTTTTTCCAGTTTCATATATAAATCTTTTTCTGTAGTCCTTAAGTAAGCCACCATGGGGCAAAACATAGTAAAATTTATTCCCATAACCTTCTTTTAAATAACTCAAGGACATATTAAACAGTTCTTTTTTCTTCTCATTGTTAAATGGTCCAAAATATATTATTCTTTCTGCCATAATCTTCCCCCTAATTTTTAACTTTATTAATTAACTCCAATGTTCTATTATTTATGTCAGTTAAATCAATATCTTCTATAGGCTCATCTTTTAGGTTATATTTTTCTTTTATGCTTAAAATTCTGTAGACCTTTTCATTTATTTTTTCTTCAGGTAATTCTCCAGTTCTCACTGCTTCCTTAATAGATTCGACAGCCTTTAATATATTTTCATAACCATGACAAATCAATGCAATATCTCCACCGCCTTTTAAAAAGGACAACACAGCTTCTTCTAATGTATAGTTTTCAACTATCGCTCCCATAGTCATATCATCAGAAATAACTATTCCATTAAAGCCTAATTCATTTCTCAATAAATCATCAATTATCTTAGATGACATGGTCGCAGGGTTGCTGTCAATTTTTGGATATAATATATGGGCAATCATTATTGCATCAGCATCATTTTCTATGGCATTGATAAAAGGAACAAGTTCAAAGGATTTCAACTCATCCTTTGTTTTATCTACCATAGGCAGATTAACATGGGAATCAATACTCGTATCCCCATGGCCCGGAAAATGCTTCACAACTGAAATTACATTTGTTTCTTTAATGCCTAACATAGCTTCAATTCCATTTTCTACTACAGTTTCAACATTGGAGCCAAATGCCCTATTCCCTATAACAGGGTTTTTTGGATTTGAATTTATATCTAATACTGGACTAAAGTTCATATTAAAGCCTAATGCCTTTACCCTTTCACCTAATATTTTCCCTAGTTCATAAGAAAGAGCCTTATTATTCTTTTTCCCAAATACTGCTGCTTCTGGCAGTTTTACATATGATTTTGGAAGCCTGCTTACTCTCCCACCTTCTTCATCAATAGATAAAAACAATGGAATGTTATTTTTTGAATTTAAGTCCTTAATATCATTAAGCAACTTGATAGTTTGATTCTCGTCTAAAATATTCCTTGAAAATAATATAAATCCTCCAACTTTATATTCATCAACGAGCTTAACAACTTCATCATTTAATTCAGTTCCTTCAAAGCCTGCAATTATCAGTTGCCCTATTTTTTCATCCATGGACAACTTACTTAATATTTCCTCTATAGGATCTATCGGTTCTTCCCTAACTTCTTCATTAGTCAAATCATCGCCATCATTAGGTATTTTGTTAATTTCATCATTCTCTGGCAACATCCTATTACATCCAACCAATAAAACAAGCATTAGTAACATTAATAATGCTTTATTGCCATTCATCTTCCTCATCCTTTGCATATTTATTTAGTTATATTTTCCCCAAATAAAAAGCCAATAAATGGAGAGAAATCTCCCCATTTATTGCTAATTAATGAATGTCAAAATAAGTTTTTCCTATAAACTCCCTTAAAATAGAATTAGGTGGAATAATATCTTCATTTTCAATATCTCTAAAATATTGTAAAAATCTTAATAGCCTTTTTGCTTCGCCATAATGTACGCTGCTATTATCTATGTCTTCCAATAGAGGTACAACATATTTCTTTAAAACAGCTAATTCATACACTAGTGCTGAATCAAACATAATATCTGCTTCTTCTTGGAAAGGAAATATATATCTCTCTTCTCCTCTTCTTACTCCTGTCCATAAATCGAAAGTTCTAAGGGCATTGTTTCCTCTATATTTAATGTCTCTAACCATCCTTCTTATGAGCCTTGTATCTGTAGTAGGAATTCTATTGTGAGCATCTATATTCAACTGAGTTAGTGCAGATACGTAGATTTTGTATTTATTCTTTTCTGGTATAAGGCTGGTCATTTTAGGATTTAGGCTGTGAATGCCTTCTAATATAATTGGCTGATTCTTGTCTACCTTTATGACCTTACCTGACCTTTCTCTCTTGCCTGTTACAAAGTTAAATTTTGGTAGTTCAACTTCTCCTCCTTCTAATAGTATAATCAAATCTTCATTTAGCTTTTCCAAATCTATTGCATCAATGCTTTCAAAATCGTATGTCCCATCTTCATTTAAAGGTGTTTTTTCTCTATCAACAAAATAGTCATCTACAGATATTGATACTGGTCTTTTCCCATTTACCTTCAATTGAACAGCAAGTCTTTTGGAAAAAGTAGTTTTTCCAGAAGCTGTAGGCCCTGCAATTAGTATAAGATGTATGTCATCATCCTCACATATTATATCTGCAATATTTGCGATTTTCTTTTCATGGAGAGCTTCAGATACTCTGATTACTTCACCAATATCCCCATTTAAGATTTTTTCATTTAGAGAGCCTACATAAGCTAAATCAAGTATTTCAGCCCAGTCGCTGGCTTCTTTGAATACCTTTGACAATTTCTTTAATTCCTTGAACTTTGGAAGCTTATTTACTGATTCCCTATTTGGAAACAAGATAAGAACCCCAGGAAAATAGTAATTAAGCTTAAAAACATTTACATAACCTGTAGAAGGTGCCAAATATCCATGATATGTATCTATGTGGTCACCTATAATGTATATATCAATTTCATCCCTGTCCAAAGAGTTAAAAAGCCTAATTTTATCATCATAATTATATTTTTTAAATAATTCCAATGCTTTATCTTTGGAAACTTTTTGCCTTACAATCGGATAATCCCTATCAACTATTTCTCTCATTTTTTCCTCTATTTTTTCTATATCCTTAAAAGTAAAGGAATAATTTCCCTCAAATTCTACATATAATCCTTCCCCAATAAAATGCTCAATTCTCACATCTCTATCTGGATACAATTCTCTGCATGCCATGATGAATACTGCTGATATTGTCTTAGTATAAATCCTGTACCCGTCTACATCTGTAATGTCTAGAAACTTAATGTACATGTGGTTTTCTACTTCTTTGTTTAAATTATATATTTCGTTTCTTATTCTAGCTCCTAAATATCTCCTATAATTGCTGCCAAAAGCTTTCATTGCAACATCAACTAATTTTGCACCTTCATCAACTAAAACTTCTCCCACTCCCTCAACAAATACTTTTAATTCCATACAATTCACCTCACTAACTAAATAGATCCCTTTCTATTTCAGCATATATTCCCTTTACCTCACTGATAAAAACCCTTCCATTTAAATATTCCAGCTCATCATCAAAGCCATTAAATTCTATTTTATATGCATGAAGCCACTGATTATTTAAACCGTATTTATCTTCAAAAATCTTATTAATCTTTTCATTGCCATATTTTCTATCGCCTATTACTGGATATCCTAATGAAGATAAATGAGCCCTTATCTGATGGGTTCTGCCAGTGATTAAATTCACTTCTAATAATGTATACCCATTTTTTGATTTTATTGGCTTAAAAACAGTAGTTATTTTTTTTGAACCCATAGAATCATTTCTCTTAATTTGCACTTTATTTTTCTCTTCATTTTTTACTAGATAAGCATCAGCCCTAAACTCTTTTTCTATAACCCCTTTAACTATTGTTTTATAGAACTTCTTAATCTTTCCTTTTCTTATGGCTTCATTTATTGATTTTAATGCCTCATAGTTTTTTGCCCCAATAATAATACCTGAAGTATTTCTGTCTAACCTATTGCATATTGAGGGAGTGAAGGTTTTCTCAATTCTAGGAATATATTCACCCTTCTGAATTAAATAATTAACCATGCTGTCAACTATGTTCTCTTCGTACTTTTCCCCTGTGCTGTGAGATAAAATCCCAACAGGCTTATTAATCAAAATTATATTCTCATCTTCGTAAATAATATTAGGTATCAAATTAGACTTAATTTCCTTTTTCTCAATAAACTTTTCTATTGTTTCATCAGATAGAAATAGCTGGATTATATCTCCTTCAAAAATGGTAGTTTCTGGATACGCTCTTTTCCCATTAACTTTTATATTTTTCTTTCTAATCATCTTATATATGAAGCTTTGCGGAGCTTTAGACAAATATTTTTTTAAGAACCTATCAAGTCTTTGGTCACTTTCATTTTTGCTAATAATAATTTCTTTCAATCTTTTCACACCTTTTCCGAAAGTTTATGTTATAATTATATTATATACAATTAGGCTTATAAAACTCATTTCTCCTAAAAGAGGTGAAGATATGAAAAAGTTCTTTGAATGGCTAAAAGATATATTGTACGATGCCATAGATTACATAATGATAATTGGAATAATAGCTGCTGTTGTTTTTATAATAGGGTGGAGATTAGATTTGCTATTTGCTAAAGATGCTTCTGATTTACCCTCTAAAGAAATTATAGCAGAAAATCCAGAAGATATTAACCATAATGATTATAAGTCAGAAGAGCCTGATAAAAATGATTATACAGATACTACAAAGCCTGAAGAGAATAATGAATTGGAAGATAATAATAATTTAGATAATAATGATAATGAAATAAATGAAAATGAAACCCATATCGTTGATAATAACGAAAATCAAAATAGCCAAGAAAACCAAAAAGTAGTTACAGTAGTGATACCGCCAGGCTCACTTCCTTCTAAAATCGCAAGTATATTGGAAGAACATAATCTTATAACAGATAGATTAGAGTTTATACGAAAAACCCAAGAAATGAAGCTTGATACTAAATTAAAATCTGGAACTTTTCAGATTAAAACCAACAGCTCTTTAGAAGAAATAATTAAAACAATTGCAAAATAAAAGTCTTCCTATTTGGAAGACTTTTAATATGTTTCATTAATATAATCATCAATTAAAGATTTTCTCTTAATCTCTTTAAAAACTCCCTTTTCCTTTAATATATTTAGAAGCCAAGAGGCCTTTGAGTGAAATATGGCATCCTTATAATCCAAGAGAACTATTTCATATAATTTATTATTCAAGTTTTTGGAGTTCACATCAATATAGTATGCTTCTACTCCTTTAAAATCTAAAAAATTAAGTAAATCCAAAACAGCTTTATCCTTTTCATGGTAGTAATTATTGCCCTTATTTAAATAATATTTATAATATTTCTGCTTCTTTTTTGAATGCCTTACATCCTTTGCTAACATTGTAAAATATTTTGCTAAAGCATTATAATATTGATAATTGTACATTCCCATTTCAAAGCTGTCGATTCTTAGGAAAGGCTTAATATTCATATTCATTACTAAGTAATAATTAGATTCGAGGAATTCCCTCTTTGTCATATTCCCCTTTTCATATTCAACTATCAAAAAAGATCTTTTATCAAAAAAATATTTAAACTGTCTTCCTAATGTTTTGCAAGACTCCAAAATACGCACCCTATCTAATATTATTTTATTACATTATATCATATCTATTGATTTTTTAATAAAGAAATTTCATCTTCGGTCAATTCTCTGTATTCACCAGGTGCTAGGTTTTCATCCAAAACCAAATTGCCCATAGAAATCCTCTTCAAATAAATTACTTTCATCCCAATAGCTTGAAACATACGCTTAACTTGATGAAATTTTCCTTCTTGAATAGTTAGATAGACTTTAGAAATATCTCCAGAATCTATTATTTCCAAGTTGGATGGCAATGTCTTGTATCCATCATCTAGCCTAATTCCTCTTTCAAATACTTTTTTATGCTTTTCTTCAACGCATCCTTCTACTTCCACATAATATTTTTTATTTACCTTTTTCTTAGGTGATAAAAGCTCGTGAGCTAGCTTCCCATCATTTGTAATTAAAAGAAGTCCCTCAGTATCCTTATCAAGCCTTCCTACAGGAAAAGGATTATATATAAGATACTCTTCATCTAAAATATCCAGTACTGTTGCTGAAGCAGGGTCATCTGTTGAAGAAACTACTCCTTGTGGTTTATTCATCATTAGATAAATAAACTCTCTGTAGATAAGTTTTTCATCGTCAATGAAAATTTCATCTTCAACTGGGTTTACTTTAAATTCTACATTTAAAACAACTTCATCGTTGACTTTAACTCTACCATCTTTAATTATTTTTTTCACATCTTTTCTACTTCCATATCCCATATTAGCAAGAACTTTATCTAATCGCTCATGTTTACTCATAATATCACCTTTATTTATATATAATTTCAATATTTTCATTGAATAATTCCACATAATTTTGCAAGACTATATATTGTAAACATTTTAGAGAAAGGAGATATTTATGGCTGAAGAAAGAATAACTGAAGGTGTAAAGTGTGTTGTTAATACTTGTGCATACTATAAAGAAGGAGACCGCTGTGCAGCTGGCAAAATTGAAATAAGGCCAAGAAATGCTAAATCATCTGATGAAACAGACTGTGCAACATTCGAACCAAATAATCTCAGATAGTTTTAAAAAGGCAGGAGCAAACCTGCCTTTTATTATGCTTCACATCCCAATACCATTTCAATACAATTCTCTTTCAAATGTTCAGGCATATCATCCATAGTATACTCTACATTTATATAGAAGTCAGTACCAAATTTTTCACTTATTACTGATAGCCTATTTAACAACCATTCTAAATTTTCTATACTTAAATCAAATATTTTGTATATTCCATCTACATATACTTTTTCTATATCATAATCCCTTCCAATAATACCACACAAAAAGCCATAGAAAGATTCAATATTGAATATATTGAACTCCATGGCATTAATCAACCTTACATTATGATTCAATGTAAAAATATGGTTGTGATCAACATCAATAAAAGCTATGTTGCCATTACCCTCCCTTATATCCCTATTGGCATTGTCAATAAGCCATTTTGTTTTTCCAGAGCCCTTTTCTCCTAAAATAAATTTCACCATGGATAACCACCCCTACCTTTTTATTTTTATTTTATCATTAATTTAACCTTAATTAAACCTTTTTAATGCCTTGCCACTAAGATAATCAAACTTTGCACCCTGTTTAGTATTTTTCTGTTCCATTATAGATACTATTTCATCTCTTATTTTCCACCAAGATTCATTCCAGTTAACAAATAACAGATTTTCTTCAGGAGCCCTTCCGATTACTCTTTGCACAATTATTTTTGGATCAAGATATTCTAAAAATGTAATTACCCTTTCTACATACTCATCTTTTGAGATTAATGATATTTCTCCTCTCTTATACATTTCACCTAAAACAGTTCTATCTACTATGTATAAAGCATGGAGTTTAACCTCTTCTACCCCTAAAGCAGAAATTATTTTTGCATTTTCAATTACATCAATTTCATCATCCCATGGAAGATTCAAAATTAAATGAGTACAATTTCTCAAACCATACTTTTTTAATTTTAATGCTGCATCAATATATTCACCTAAGGTATGACCTCTGTTAATCTTAATTAGTGAATGATAGTTAACTGTTTGTAAACCTACTTCCAAAGTAATCTCCTTATTATACTTTTCTTTTATAAAAGAAAGATATTCTAGATGTTCATCGCTAATGCAATCTGGCCTTGTGGAAATTGATATACCTACTATGTCCTCTTCCAATGTTTCATTTATAACTGATTTAAAGTAATCAATAGGCATATAGGTATTCGTGAAATTTTGAAAATATGCAATGAATTTCTTTGCTTTATATTTTTCTCCAATGTATTCTCTATTTTTTCTCAGCTGTTCCTTCACTGAGAGTGATGCTGGCAAATTTTCAAAGGACCCACCTTCTGCCCCGCAGAAAATACATCCGCCATAGCCTAAGGTTCCATCCCTATTAGGACAAGTTAAAGGCAGGCTGATAGGAAGCTTATAAACCTTTTCTTTGTATTTTTCCTTTAAATACCTAGAATAAGTATTATATACTGTTATTTCGTTCAAACTTGTCCTCCTTCCTCATACATTTAGCACTTTCTTTAATGCATAGGCAACTCCCGAATTATTGTTGTCCTTATCTGTAACTAATTTAGCTACTTTCTTTACACCTTCACTCCCATTTTTCATTGCAATACCAAAGCCAGCATTTTTAACCATTTCAATATCATTGTTATCGTCTCCTATAGCTATTATTTCCTCTGGTTTTATATTTAAGCTTTCAGCATATTCATTCAATGTAATCCATTTGCTACCTAAAGGGCTCATGATTTCTAGCATTGATTCAAACCTCTTAAGGTTTTCCATAATATGTATGTTATAATTATCTGGATAATTTTCTTTAATAAACTCATAAAAAGGATATAGATTTTCTTTTGAATCAGTAAAGACAATAACTAATATATTATGCCTGTTAACATCTAAGCAGCTTTTTACCTTTAAATATCTATTTGCCTGCTTCACATAATCATCATATTCTCTGTCAGCTTCAACAATTATATCGATACCATTTTCATAATCATCTATGTGTATAATTGGATGTAAATTCCTTTTCAACCCTTCTTCTATAACACGTTTATAATCTTCAAAATTTAAATATTTTGCAGCTATCACCTTATCATCTAGGGTATTTCTTACTATGTTGCCATTATTAGCCATTATAGTAATTGGACCATCTATTTCCCGTGTAAGTTCTTTGGCAGACCAATATCTCCTTCCTGTTGCTATAACTATTTCATAACCTTCCTTAATCAATTTATTTATAACTTCTAAATTCTCTTTGGGAATCTTTTTATTATCATCAAGCAGCGTACCATCTAAGTCTATTGCTATTAATCGATACAACTATCTCACCCCAATTATTTTTAAAGCACCCTGCATAATGCAAAGTGCTTTAATCGAGCTAGTCGTCTAAATCATCATCAAATTCAATAAAATCTCCGTCCTCATCAAGGTATAATGAATCAAAGACTTCTGCAACCCTATCAAATTCATCTTGATTTTCAATAGGTAACAATTCAAAATCTTCATCGCCTATTTCATTGTATCTATATAATAGGACTTCTTCTTCTCCAATAGGTTGCAATGCAATGTATTCATTTTCATCAACATCAAAGATGCCTAAGATGAGGCATTGCAATTCTGTGTCATCTTCCAAAGTTAAAATTATGATGTCTTCATCTAAATTGAAATCACCAAAATCAATATCTTCAAAATCATCTTCGTGTTCGTGATTGCAATCTACACCACAACCACAGCCACCGCAGTATTCATCGTTGAATTCAAAAACTTCCTTGTTTTTCTTATCCATACCAATTCTCCTTTATAAAAATTTTGTTATATGGTATATGATACACCATTTATCCTAAGAAGTATACATTTTTTTATTAATTTTATTTTATTTTATTTTTTCCAAAACTTTTAGCAATAAATTAAAAGTCCTTTCAATGGAAGAAATACTAATTCTTTCACCTGGTGCATGAACACCGTACATATTAGGTCCCAAGGATATCATATCCATATTTTCTAACTTTTCATCAAATATTCCACATTCTAAGCCTGCATGAATAGCAGAAACAACAACATCCTTATTGTAAAGTTCCTTATAAGTTTCCTTTACTAATTCCCTTATATACGAATTTTCCTTATATTGCCATGCAGGATATGAAGAAGTCCTTTCAAATCTTGCTCCAATTGTTTTTGCAATTAATTCAATTGTGTCAGATATATATTGCTTTAAGGTTCCCACAGATGACCTAATAGATGATTCCAAAGTTATGAAATTATCTACTGTATTTATAACTCCAAGGTTATTTGAACTTTCAACTAATCCCTTTATGGCCATGCTCATACTTTGGATTCCATTTGGTATAAGATTAATTGCTGCAATTAATTTTTCTTTAGTGTTATCACAGAAAACATTGTGTACATCGTCTTCCACTTTATAAAATTCAACTTTAACATCTTTATCAGAATGGATAAGTTCATTTCTAAATTCTTCATTCAATTTTGATATAACTTCATTAGCTTTTTCATATTGTTCCTTTAGAATCAAAATTTTAGCTTTAGTAAATCTTGGTATAGCATTTGGCTTTGAACCGCCTTCTATGTAGTATAGGTCATAATCTATTTCTCTATTTAACCTATTTAATACTCTTCCCATCAATTTGTTGGAATTGCCTCTTCCTTTATCTATTTCCATACCTGAATGGCCGCCCATTAATCCAGTAACTGCTAATTCGAAACATTCTTTCCCTTCTGAAGGTTCTTTCCATTCAATTGGAATAGATATTATATTTCTTTCTCCACCTGCACAGCTTACCAAAATAATGCCTTCTTCTTCTGAATCAAGATTTATCAATATTTTCCCTTTTAAATTTTTAGGTTCCAATTCCTTAGCCCCTGTCATTCCAGACTCTTCATCGGTAGTAAAAAGTGCTTCTATCGGTGGATGAGGAATATCCTTTGATTCCAGTATGGCTAATATCATAGCAATGGCTATGCCATCATCAGCACCAAGGGTTGTTTCCTTTGCAACTATATAATCGCCTTCCACTTCAAATTTTATTGGGTCCATTGAAAAATCATGATTTGAGCCTTGTACCTTTTCGCATACCATATCCATGTGGCCTTGTAATATTACAGTAGGGCTGTTTTCATAACCCTTTGTTCCTGGTTTTTTTATAATGACATTTAATGCTTTATCTTGAATAACCTCTAATCCTAATCTTTTTCCCACATCAACTAAAAAATTACTTATTTTTTCTTCATGTTTAGAACAACGAGGTATTTTGGTTATTTCTTCAAAATAATACATTACCCTTTCAGGTTTAATGCCCTCTAAAACTGCCAAAATTATCACCTCTAATATTATTAAATATATTGATTTTATATAAGTAAAAGTATCTTTAATAATAATTCAGCATACCCATAATATTTTTTGACTATTATTACTCTTATAAATTCCAATTTCTAACCTACTAGGTAATTTAAATATCTTTAATTTAAATATTCTCCCAATTTATATATTCATTTAAAATGTCTACAAGTTTTACAAAATATTCTTTTTCCAACTCAGTAAATCTATTTTTAATTGGGCTATCTAAATCCAATACTCCGTATATTTTTCCTTCTTTTATAATAGGTACTACTAACTCAGAGTTAGATGCTTCATCACAGGCAATGTGCCCAGGAAATTGATGAACATCAGGTACCAATTGTACTTCTCTTGTTTTTACAGCAGTACCGCAGACACCCTTACCTATGGCTATTCTGTTACATGCAGGTAATCCTTGGAATGGTCCCAATACCAATTCATCATCCCTTAAAATATAAAAACCTGCCCAATTTAAATTTTCAACACAGGCCATTATTATACCTGTTACATTTGAGATATTGGCTAAATCGTCCTTTTCTGAACTTAACTGGCTTTTTACAAGAATTAGCATATACTTTAACCTTTCCTCATTTGTCATGTCCTTAACCTTATCAAGTTTAAACATCCTACCACCTCAAATGTCTTATTTACCCTATCATACCAAATATTTCATTTTCTTACAATGAGAAATGGTAAAATAATCAATAAAATACCTCTAAATAGATAATCTAATCTTGAATGATTAAACTGTCTACTTAGAGGTATACCAATTACAATCCTTATTAATTCAATCATTGATTGCAGCTTGAATACATGCATCTTTTGTAAAGTCTTCATTAGGTGTTGGGTCAACTAGAATATGAGGAGTTGTCTTTGCTTCCATATTTATTGTTCCATCGCTGTTTATCCCAAGCTCCCTACTGAATCTTATTACAAATTTGCTGTTAGCCAAGTAAATAAATGGAATTGCTTCAAAGGGCCCATCGCCACCTGTAGGCTCACCTATTAATGTCGCAAAACCCGAATCTTTAGCAAAGAATGCAAATCTTTCTGCTGATGAAAAAACATTCCTATCCACCAATAGGTAAACTTTCCCCTTAAAATCTATATAATCTTCTGAATTGATATTTTCTGACCAAGGATTAATGCTAATTGTATATCTCTTAAAATAATCAAAATCATTCTTTACTTCATCAGGAATTTTAGATAAGGTCTCTTTATCCAACAAATTAATAGACCTAAGGCCAGTAATCCTAAATGTACCATATTTATAAGTATTAATATGACTATCTTTAAAAAACGAATAATAACTATAAGATAGAGGTTTATTTGCCAATAAAGAAACTATATATTCCCAGTAAGTGTCATAGCCACCGGTATTTCCTCTTATATCTAAAATGATTTTTTCATAATCTTCAACTTCCTTTAGAAATTCTTTTATCCTTTTTCGGTCCTCTTTTGAAGTATAATAATGGCCCATCTTTTGAAATTTCATATATGCAACTTTACCTGGAATTAGTATTTTTGTTTCTAACTTAGTATCCCCACCTAGTACTTCCACATTTTCTAATTCCTCTTGTGTTCCATTAAATTTATATCTATACATCACTTCTGGACTTGAAAAAACATCATATTGTGATAAGTATTTGTATGGATTAGTAGAATTATTAGCAAAATAGAGATAATAACTTTTATAAAACATTTTATAAACTCTTCCATCAAATACATTTACATGTCCATTGTTCAAGTCATTCAATATTTTATCTAAAGCTGCATAAAACTCTGCATCATTTTTAGTATTTCTAATAATTCTTTTATATTTATCTCTGTTTCCTAACCAATCAACATTATGCAGCCTTTTGTTCACTTCAAAGAAAGGATAATTTTCCTCTAATACCTCATATAAATATTTAAAATCCTCTAGTTTCTCACTTGTTGTTAATTTTGCTTCTACTATCCCATAATAAGATGCATCTTGGGCGTCGACATGAAATTCAGGATTCATGTTATAGGTTCGTTCTACAGCAATTATGATTAATATAACAGATATGATGGTTAATGCAATTCTTTTTATTTGCTTTCTAGTAATTGGTAAACCTTTTCTAGAAAGCATATAATTGTGCCCCCTTTGTATTAATATATGGTAGATGAGAACATATTATAACATCAATGAAATATACATATTTCAAACTATACTTTATAATTGATTTTTATATTATAGCACATTTTTTTTTTGAATTTGACATAATTGTGATTCTTTAAATTATTATTTATAATTATGGATTTATAGTTAAAAAATAAAGCTTTTACCTCAGTGGCAAAAGCTTTATTAATGTCCTAAATACTTCTTGACATCGATTATTCTTTGGTTAGATGAACCTCTAAATTGTAAATCTAAGGATTTCTTTGTAATATCAAATTTACCATCAATCAATATATCAGTATATAAAAGTAGCTCTCTTAATCTTTCATCTTTTAAAATCTCTTCAAAAGTATATCCTGTATAAGTCACTACACTTAAACCTAATTCCTTAATTTTTTTAGCTAAATAAGTACACTCTTTAACCTGTTCAAAGGGTTCTCCACCGCTTAAGGTAATTCCGTCTAATAATGGGTTAGATTTTACCATTTCAACAATAGAATCAATGTCCACTAATTTCCCTCCAGTAAAGGAATGGGTCTCTGGATTATGACATCCCACACAATTATGCTTACAGCCTTGTGTAAATACTACTAGCCTAATTCCAGGACCATCTACAATTGACTCTTCCACAATTCCTGCAATCCGCAACTTCATCTTTAACTACCCCTTTAATTATAAGTGTGGCACGCGGTCTCTGACTTCTGCCTTTTTAGCATCATTGAACCTGTCTAGTGTACCTACTAAATATCCTGTAATTCTGCGAATTCTTTCAAACTTAATGTCTCCTTCTTCTCTCCCACATTTAGGACATACATCTCCTATTATTCCATTGTATCCGCATACAGGATCCCGATCTACTGGATGGTTTATTGAACCGTATCCTATTCCAAGTTCCTTCATAGCCCTTATTATCTTTTCAAAGGCTTCCAGATTTTTAGATGGATCCCCATCCAATTCAACATAAGTAATGTGGCCTGCATTAGTTAATTCATGATATGGTGCTTCTAACCTTATTTTGTCATAAGCCTTTATCTTATAATAAACTGGAATATGGAAACTGTTTGTATAATATTCTCTATCTGTTATGCCTTCTATAACCCCATATCTTTCCCTATCAATTTTTACAAACCTTCCAGCAATACCCTCTGCTGGAGTTGCAAGTAGTGTAAAATTCATTTTATACTGTCTGCTAACATCATCTACCTTGTTTCTCATATACCTTACTATTTCCAGTCCAAGTGCTTGTGCTTCTTGGCTTTCACCATGATGCTTCCCTATCAAAGCTTTTAGACACTCTGCAAGACCAATAAATCCAATGGATAGAGTACCATGTTTTAGCACTTCCCTAATTTCATCTTCAGGAGATAGCTTTTCAGAATCTATCCAGACTCCTTGTCCCATTAGGAATGGAAAATTCTTTACTTTCTTTCTCGCTTGGATTTCAAATCTCTCAATTAACTGCTCTATAACCAAATTCATTGTTTCATCCAATTTTTTGTAAAATCTTTCAATATTGCCTCTATTTTCAATTCCAAGCCTTGGTAAGTTTATGGTTGTAAAGCTTAAATTACCTCTACCATAAACTATTTCTCTTGTTGGATCAAAGACATTACCAATAACCCTAGTTCTACAACCCATATATACAACCTCTGTTTCAGGATGGCCTTCTTTATAGTACTTTATATTAAATGGTGCATCTATAAAGGCAAAATTCGGAAACAATCTCTTTGCACTTACCCTGCATGCCAACTGAAATAAATCATAGTTTATATCATCCTTGTTAAAATTAATGCCTTCTTTTACCTTAAAAATCTGTATAGGGAATATTGGTGTTTCCCCATTTCCCAATCCCTTTTCAGTAGCAAGTAAGATATTTTTTATTACCATTCTTCCTTCTGGGGAGGTATCTGTTCCATAGTTAATTGTGCTAAAAGGTACTTGCGCACCAGCCCTTGAGTGCATAGTATTTAAATTGTGTATTAAAGCTTCCATTGCTTGATAAGTTCTTTTTTCTGTATCCCTAAGGGCATTTTTCGCAGCAAATCCTTGAATTTTATCAATTAGGTTTTCATCATTTATTAGTTCCTTTAAATATTCCCTTTCCTTATTTTTATATTGAATGTTGTTATCCATTGTAGGAACAATATTATATTCCTCTTCCAACACATTGAACACATTATCTAAGTTTTCCTCTAAATTAATACCTCCCACCATTAATTCTACAGCTTTTTTCAAGTTTTCCCTATATAGCTTTTTATAAGTCTTCCTAACTCCTATTGCCATTCCATAATCAAAATTTGGTATTGATTGGCCACCATGCTGGTCATTTTGATTTGACTGAATAGCAATGCAAGCTAATGCAGCATAAGACATTATATCGTTTGGCTCCCTTATATACCCATGGCCAGTGCTAAACCCACCTTTAAATAACTTAATTATATCAATTTGACAGCATGTAGTTGTCAAAGTAAGAAAGTCCAGATCATGTATGTGGATGTCTCCATTTCTATGGGCTCTAGCATGGTCTGGATTTAGTACATATAAATCATTAAACTGTTTTGCAGCTTCAGAACCGTATTTCAACATAGTCCCCATGGCTGTATCGCAATTTATATTTGCATTCTCCCTTTTTAAATCTAAATCCTTAGACTCTTTAAATGTCAAATCTTCAAGGACTTTCATGAGCCTTGTATTCATCTCTCTAACTCTGTTTCTTTCAGCCCTATATAATATGTACTCCTTTGCTGTTTTGGCATGCCCAGATTCTATTAAGACCTTTTCAACAATATCCTGAATATCCTCTACTCCTGGTATTGTACCATGGAACTTTTCATTTAATATATGAGTAACTTTTTCAGCCAGTGCCATGCTAGTATTATAGTCTTGCCCTCCCACTGCTTGGGCTGCCTTAAATATGGCATTTGCGATTTTTTCAATATTAAAAGGCACTTCTCTCCCATCTCTTTTTCTAATCTTTGTAATCATGTTATCACCCCTCTATTACACCATATATAGATACTTTATTATATCAAGCTACTAGATATTGTGTCAATTTGTATAATAATTAATTTTTCTTAATAAATTAAACACAAAATAATAAATCCCCAAAAGGGGATTTATTATTTGCTCAAATCAATATGGCAATATCCTCCAGGGTTTTTCTTTAAATAATCTTGATGATATTCTTCTGCCCTATAAAAACATTTTAATGGCATGATTTCTGTTACTATAGGCTTTGTATATTTTTTCTTTTGCTCTTCTAAAGTCTTATTGATAACTTCTAAATCTTCTTCATCGACATAATATATGCCTGTCCTATATTGATTCCCTATGTCAGCTCCCTGCCTATTTAACAAAGTTGGGTCTATGATATTCCAAAACTTATTAAGTAGTTCCTCTAAAGAAATTACATTTTCATCATATTTAACCTGTACTGTTTCTGCATGGCCTGTAGTACCTGTGCATACTTCTTGATATGTTGGATTTTCTTTAGTACCATTGGCATATCCTACTTCTGTATCTATTACGCCTTTAATTCTAGACATATATTCTTCAACGCCCCAAAAACATCCACCTGCAAAATAGATTTCTTTCATAGATTACCCTCCTGACATTTTAGAATATATTTTATAAATTACTAATACCCATGTCCTACCAATAATATAAACTCTATGCTATCCATCTCTACTTTATCGCCTTCATCAACTCTCCCACTAACACTTCTAATAATAAACCTAAAATAATAATTATTTGCATCATTAGGTATGACATCATAGGTCATATCTTTCATACTAATTAAGTTTTTAACATCATTTGCTTCAGATGACATTCTGTTGTATATATCATTTGTAAATACCAACATGTCTTGCTGTAGCAATACTGCATCTCCCATTTTAATAGTTAATAGATTATTCTGCCTATTGTATTTTACAATCAACTCTCCTAATTCAATTTCATTTTCCTGCCAAGAATTAATGTTGACTAAATACTCAAATTCCCCTACATTAATTGGTTCTTCTGAATTAATTGCGTAATAAAAATACCTGAATTTATCGACTGGTAGTACAAAATATGGATTATATTCAAATCCCATAATACTTTCCATATCTCCAACGGTAAAATCAACAGGAAGATATTTAATATCGCTTATACTGTGGTTTCTGCTGAAATAACTGATAATATTGCTTATTTCCCTTTGGTCTTCCTTAGAAACCTTTTCATTAGGAACTATCTTGTCGTCTATTAACATATTGTTTGCCTTTAATATTTTTTCAAATCTCCTATTTTGGCTGAATTTTGCAATTGAAAAGCTGCTTAGTGGCCCATAAACAGAAATTAGTACTACTATTGCTAAACTAATTGGAATAATTATATTCCTTAAAGATTTCTTCAAGGAAAAATATATCATTATCCCCAATACCCAAAGGCCTAGTACTATTATAAAATATCTGTTTTCTGTGATTCCATACTGGGCTACCCTCTGATATATTGATAAAAACATCATCAATAAAATTGGCAAAATTACCTTTGGAAAAACCTTATAAAACAATTTGGCTACTCTATTTTCTTCCATTATTGGAGTTAGTAAAAATATTACTCCTACTGATAAAGTAGAATACCACAAAACCAAATGGGATACCAGCCCTCTTGGCCATATTCCAGTTATTATTATCTTTGCAAAATACAAATACAGTATAATTGTATATATGCTTATTAATGGTATGACAATATAAGTCAATAAAACCTTTAATGATTTATTATATATTACATTATTATACTCCTTCTCTATTGAAGGCAATTTAGATAAAAATAATGATACTGCAAATATAAATACTACAATTATAAATGTATATAGATATAGTTCACTTTTAATATCAATTTCAAAAAGTTGGTTTATTGTAAGTAAAATTACAGATATGCCCGCATACAAAACAAAAGAATAAATAAATGTTATAGCAAAGCCCTGTAGAACATCAAGGATATAGTATTCATAATCTTTGCTATTTTTAATCCTAGGAATGAATAAAAAAGCCAGTACTAGGAATAAAACAGTTCCTACATATCTATAAGCAGCAGCATTCCCCAAATCGTCTAAGAAGACAAAATAATATAATACTAAGAATAATCCTCCAGCAAAGTAAAGTAATATAGAATATAGCCTGTTATTTTGGAAAAATTTTTCTATCAATAATACAATACAAAGAGATACAAGGATTCCCAATCCCAGTGTAAGAGCAATTTTCTCCAAGGTTTCCTTTATATCACCAGTAGGCTGAGCTTCAATAAGATATATTAATAGAAACGCTAACAATGAAGATATACCAATTGTTATCGGAAACCTTTTCAAACTATTTTTAATATTTAATACCGTTAACTTTACTCTATTTAACAGTCCCATAAGTTTTCTCCTTTTTCTTTATTTTAGAAAGTGTGATTTTGAATTATATTATTTATATTTTCCTTATTTTCTATCCAATCATCATAAGAATCTATTTTTTTGAAGGCATCATTTATATTATTGACCAATGTTTTAACACTGCATTCACTCAAAAAATCCACATCTACATGATTAGAAAAGCTTAATGCTATTGCATCCATTAAATAGTCAAGTATTTCTTCCTTTTCATCATCACTGAAGCTTTTACCTTCTATAATTGTTTTTATACCTTCAAAAAACTTATATCTAATAAATATGATAAATCCTTCAAAATCGTCGGCCTTATTTCCGCCTTCTATTTCAAATATTATCTTAAAGAACAAATTCCACCTAAAGTCCTTGTTGAGAATTTCTAAAATGCTGTTTCCTACTTTTCTTGTAAAACAGTCGTTAAAAGAAATTGGCCTTTCAAAGTCAATATACTTATTAAAGGATATTTCGCTTTTCCCGATTTCATTTAATCTGTTCAATATCCTTATGAAATTGGCACTGTAATTCTCTGTTTCTTCAGGGCCACCTTTCATGAATATATAATCTACAATTACATCAGTAGATTTCTTGAAATCAATTACAAAGCCCAATTCTTTCTTTAATTTCACAATATAGATATCATGAATTATCTTGGATAATAATCCTTGCAATTGAGCTTTTTTATTAACAGAATTACTTGAGTCCATTCCTCTCAAGTGGTTGTATACAAGCATCAATTGTCTATCAATCATTGACAAACTATCCTTGATTGAACACATTATGTCCCTAAAGAAGTCTTCAGTCAGCATATAATTATAGTTTTTATATAAAATCCTGTGGTCTATTTCACCCCAGAATATATTAACTAATGATTTAATTTGAAGTTCAAAATTTAGAGAAATGCTGTCCTTTACATATTTACCATCAATTTTATATATTTCAAAGCCATTTTTCTGTTTTTGAGGTTGTTTAGTCCTTAGGTCTAACATTATGCTGGAATTTATGGGATTTGTGAAATATCCATCTTCTAATTCAATATTAAACAATTTCACTATATCTTCATAAATTTTCTTCTCATCTTCAATAAATCTGCATTCAATTCTAAATCCAATCAAGTCAGACAAATTATTTAATAGATTTTCTGGTGTCTTATATTTTAAATAAAGATTATGTCTAAGTATTTTTTCCCTCAAACTTTCAGGAGACTTGATTCTATAGCTAACATTTAAGAAATGGTCATTAATAAAAAAACTATCTGTAAAAAACTTCTTTAATTCTGCTGCTACTTTGTTTATGCTTTCTTTCCTCTGTTCAATGAGTTCTAAGGTTTCATCTATAAAGTCGAATAGTTCTAGTTTCATCTTCATCCCCCTAAAATAAAATGAATATGACCTCATTTAAATTATATCATAAATAAAGTAATAATATTATTAAAAAGCTTTTGCTAAAAAGAAAAAGACTAGAGAAAGTGAAATTTCTCTAGTCAAACTTGTCGTAATAAATTAATTCTTCAGGTATACCTTTTTTTGTCAATGCTTGTATCATTGTCTCTATCATGGCTTTGTTTCCGCAAAGATATGCTTCTTTATTTTCTCCATTTTCCAAATATTTTTCTATGGCTACGTTTACTCTTCCCCTCTCGCCTTTCCAATTATGCTCTTCTGTCACCCTACTTAAAGTAGGAATATATTTAAAGTCATACATTATATTTTCTAATTCTTTTAGATAATCAGGCAACACTAAATCATCTGGAGTCCTTGCACCATAGAAAAATATCGCTTTTCTCTTAATATTCTTCTCCTTCATATACCTAAGTATTGATAATATTGGTGCTATACCCGTACCTGCAGCAACAAGTACAACTTCTCTATCATTATCTTCATGGAAGTAAAATTCCCCATAAGGTCCATTTATCTCTACAGTATCTCCGACTTTTAAATACTTGTGAACATAAGTAGTACATATCCCATTAGGTACATATCCAATAAACAATTCAATGTGGTTTTTATCAAAAGGAGATGATGCTATGGAATAAGCCCTATAAACCTCCTCATCATTTCCTTCATATTTTGGAGCCTTTAACTGGATGTACTGACCTGGTTTAAAGTTTATTTCTTCGCCTTCTGGAAGTTTAAGCTTTAATCTTTTAATAACTGAAGTTACATCTTCAATTTCTTCTACAACTGCTGTATATTCTTTTACATTGAACAATTCTTCAGGTATCTCTATTTTTATATTTTCCTTAACCTTACACTGACAAGAAAGTCTAATGCCATTTTTTATCTCCTCTTCATTTAAAAAAGGCATTTCTGTAGGAAGAATCGGGCCTCCACCTTCTAAAATTCTAACCTTACAATACCCACAGGTACCCTTTCCACCGCAGGCAGAAGGTATAAAGATTTTTTGTTCCCTTAAGGTAGACAGTAATGATGAGCCGCCTTTTACTGTGTACTGCTTATCATCATTAATAGTTAATGTTACTTCTCCGTAATTAGCAATGGTCCTTTCTGCCAATGTAAGTAAAAAGGCAAAAACTGCTGAAATCGCTGAAATTGAAACCGTTGTTATAAGTATTTGATTCATAATGGCCCCCCTTTATTGAATCTGAACTATACCAGAAAAACCTATAAAAGCTAAGGCCATAAGTCCCGTAATGATTAAACTTATACCTGCACCTTGAAGTCCTTTAGGTATAGGCGCATTTTTTATTTTTTGCCTTATTCCTGCCAAAGCAACAATTGCAAGGGTCCACCCAAGCCCTGAACCTATGCTAAATCCAATAGATTGAAGGAAATTATATCTTCTAATAATCATAAACAAGGAAACTCCCAAAATTGCACAGTTTACTGTTATGAGTGGTAAGAATATTCCTAAGGCATAGTAAAGATTTGGCAAATATCTTTCAACTATCATTTCCAATAGCTGTACAAAAGCAGCAATGCTTATGATAAAAACTATAAACCTTAAATATTCTAGATGTAAGGGGACTAATAAGTAATAATAAATCAAGTAATTAATTATTGTAGTGCAAGCTAAAACAAAGGTTACAGCAGTACCTAATCCCAAAGCAGTAGGTATTTCTTTGGAAACAGCAATATATGAACACATTCCTAGAAAATTGCTAAATATCATATTATTCGTAAATATCGCTGCAAAGAATATAACCATTGGATTTAAGTCTATCATGATTTTGCCACCTCACCTTTCTTATCTTTTTCCTTTTCTTCAATAGCATTCCTTGCCCAAATAATAATGGCCAATATGAAAAATGCTGCTGGTGGCATTACCATAATGGTCCAAGGTGTCCACCAATCTCCTAAAACCTTAATTCCAAAAATAGTTCCAAATCCTAATAGCTCTCTGACAAATGAAATCATCAATAAAATTAATGTATACCCTAATCCAGAAGCAATCCCATCTAATAGCGAAGGTAAGGGTGGATTTTGTTGGGCATAAGCTTCAGCCCTTCCCATTATGATGCAGTTGGTTATTATTAATCCTACATAAGGTCCAAGGGCCTTGCTCATTTCAGGCATATAAGCTTGTAAGAATATATCAACAATAATTACAAAGGCTGCAATTATTAATACTTGTACCATCATTCTTATATGCTTTGGAGTATAATTTCTTATCAATGATACTACAAATGAAGATAACCCTGTTACAAAAGTTAAACCTAAACCCATTATTAAGGAATTCATCATATAATTGGTAACAGCTAAGGAAGAACAAATGCCTATGATTTGAACAATTACTGGATTCTCCTTCCAAATCCCATTTTTAAATATCTTTTTGGGACTATCCATCTGTTCTCACCCTTTCTTTCAAAAAACTGTGCAAATCTTCATTTATGATTTTACTTACAGATTTAGAGGTAAGCGTTGCACCAGCAATAGCATCAACATTTCCACCCGGTGCTGGCTTGTAAATTATATAATTGCCATCTATTACATTAGTTATATCTAACCCTCTAAACTGTTCTTTGAAACTTTCTTCTGAAATTCTTCCACCTAAGCCTGGTGTTTCACTTTGTTTGGTGAAGTCGATGCCAAGTATAGTTGTATAATCACTTGATATGCCTACATATCCTTCTATAGTACCCCATAAGCCAGAGCCACTTATTGGTACAGCATATCCTAAGATTTCCCCATTATCTCCATAATGTACATACATGATTGTATCATCATAAGGCAAAGTACCAATATTATTCCTAAAAGTTTCTAAAATGTCTTCTGGTTTCTCAGACGGAACATCAATATTAAAGATATATAGGATTTTTCTGTATAATTCTATTTCTTGATTTAGGGCTATTTTTTCAGCAGTGCTTTGGTTTAAGAAAGCGAGAGCAAAAGTAAATATGGCAGATATTACAATCATAAAAATAATTGGATAAGCGAATGACTTCTTCATACTGCCACCTCTTCTTTTTTCTTCTTTTCTTTTCTATATTTCTTCAAAGCATTAACTGTTTCGTCCATAATTGGAACAAAAGTATTTGCTATTAAAATAGCAAACATCATACCGCCAGCAAATAGGGCATATCCTCTGATAATTACAGTTAATATCCCTATTAAAATTCCATATATCCATTTTGCTTCATTTGTCTTAGGAGAAGTTACAGGATCAGTGGCCATAAATATTGTTCCAAACAATAAACCTCCAGCTAATAGTCCAAAAATAGGATTTGGTATTTGACTAACACCTAAAACGTATAAAATACTGCTAAAACCTGTAAATCCAATAAGCACTGCAGCCATTACCTGCCACGAAGCGACTTTTTTATAGATTAAATATATTCCAGCCAAAATAATTAAAATAGCAGATGTTTCACCTAGTGAACCTGCAATATTTCCTAATATTAAATTCTTTATTGGAGTTAATTGTCCTGTTTCCCTAAATATAAGCATTGGAGTAGCTTGAGATATGGCATCGATACTTTCAGTTAAATAGGTAGCAAACCCACCAGGAAAACCAACTGCAGGTTTTGACCACTGAATTGTAAGAGGAGTTGGAAAGCAAACATATACAAAAGCCCTTGCAACTAATGCAGGATTAAAAACATTCCTTCCAAAACCGCCAAAGACTTCCTTTGCAAAAAAAATCCCAAAAACTATACCTATAATGGCTATCCAAAACGGAGTAGCTGGTGGCAATGTCATAGTATATAGAATGCATGATACAAATACTGCTTCTGATACTTTTCTGTTATATCTTTTTTCAAAAACCCATTCGGTAGCTAATCCAGCTATAGTTACAACTATCAGCAAAAGCAAAGATCTCCACCCAAAAAAGTAAATGGAAGCTATCACTATAGGTATCAAAGATATGATTACCGTACGCATCATTTTTTGCTTTATAAAATGCTTCTGATAGCTTTCCCTTAACAAGGTAACACCCCCTTAAAAAATAATAATCTTTAATATGTTATATTCCCAGTTATTGATAAAAATAACATTTACTAATCACATATAACCATTTAATAACCGTACTAAAAAAGCAAAAAAATAAAAACCCCTTAAAGATATTATCTTTAAGGGGCATAAGGATCAGTCATTATAGAATGTTGATGTTTTCTGCTTGCAATCCTTTTGCTGTTTCAACAACATCGAATTCAACCTTTTGTCCTTCAACTAAAGTCTTGAATCCTTCTTTGTTGATTTGTGAGAAGTGTGCGAATACGTCGTTTCCTTCTTCTGTAGTGATAAATCCATATCCTTTTTCAGCGTTAAACCATTTTACTGTACCTTTCATTGCATATACCTCCGAAATTTTATTGCTTTAATTCCTCGAGTAATGCTTACAATAAAATTTCTTGGGCATATGCAGATATAAAATCTGTATTCCCAGAAATTATTGTGTTGCATTTTTTACTACCGAATTAAAGCTTCTTATTAATATTATCACAGAATCATATATATTGCAACTAATTTTTTCTCTAAATAATTTTATTTTATATTTATTCTACCTTCGACACAGCAATTTATTTTTCCACATATTTGGGTAATATAAATAGTGAATCTGATGAGATTTTGTTTTGGAGGGATATTATGAATACAATGATTAAAAAATACGTAGACCAAGGATTTATGACAGAAGCAGAAGGAAATTACATCAATGAAGCAATACAAAACAAGCACTCAATTATCGTATCAGGACATAGATCTGCTGGCATTAGACCATTAATGGCAACATTGATGGCTGTGGCAAAATCAAATTTTGAATCTGTTCAAGTCAAAGGGTTCGAAGACTTGGAAAACGATACAGAATATTTCTTAATTCCAGGTTTAGACAACTTGGATTTTGAAAAACTTATATTTGAAGCTATGAAAAAGCCCAACACATCATTCATTACCATAAAAGAACCTGAACATCCATACTCAGTTCTTAAACTCATGAAAGAAGTTTACAAAGAAACAAAGGATACTTCTAAAGTATATCAGGTATTGGAATGTTCGAAAATTGATAATATACCTAAATTAACTAAAATTACAAAAATGGTTATAGATGAAAATGGGAAAATAGTTAAAGAAGACTTCAAAGAATAGTAATACCGCTTATGGTTTAAACCATAAGCGTATTATTTTTCCCAAACAGTTATGCCAATGGCATGGTTAACATTTTTATCGCTATTTACGATGCTATGATAAAATTTTTTTCCGCTGCCATAGTTCAGTTCTTTTATACCTGATAATACTTTATCTCCATATTTTATTTCCTTTTTATACAGTATTTCAAATTCCCTTAACTTATAATTATTGTAGATTTCATCAGGGACTGTTTCTAGCATCCAATTTAAATATACTGTATTATTTACATGGTTATTATAATCTATTTCTGACCTCTTAACTTGAAAATCAATATAATCCTCTATATCAATTTTTTCTTTAAAATCGAAATAATCATTAAATACTTTTTCATTAATCATCATATACGCTGACTGTATTTCTTCAGGAATCTTAATAGGTTTTCTTTTGCTTATATCAACAAAAATCCAGATGATAGATGCTTTTATTATTGCTTCATCTTTTTCATCAAAAACTAAAAATTCCCTTTCAGCATAAAACCTATCAATATTAGATGTCCAAGTCTCGATTGTAATTTTCTCCTCAGCTGTAGGATACTTATTGATATAAACCTTCCATCTATTTATCATCCATGCGTAATTCATTTCCTTCATCTTATCTATTTTAGCACTAATACTGCTGTGCTCAAAGGCTGCTTCATTCAATATATTGAGCAAGGATGTTGGCTTTAATGCCTTGTTTTTGTCTATTTCGTAATATGGTATAACAAAAGTTTTTTTGTATTTGAGCAAGGTATCACCTCTTCCATAAATCTATGTCACATTCCTAATCCAGCGTTTAGATTTTACCCTTGGAAGCCCAACGAGAGCTTTAACTACTTCTTCCAGTGAAACAAGTGCAAAAACAAAATATACAGGTAACTTAAATAAAAGAGCTCCTAAAAATGCTAAAGGTACTCCAACTAACCACACAGTGCCAATTTCTAAAAACATAGAAAAAGCTGTATCTCCTCCACCTCTTAGAACTCCTACAATTAATGTAGAATTAAAGGTTCTAATAAAATAAAATAATCCCATAATCATAAGTAGATTCCTTGATAAATGGTAAACATCTGCTTCTAAATTCCTAAAGAATTTTAATGTGAAATCTGGTGTCAAAAATAAGATAGTCCCAAGAGTAAATCCTATAAACGTTGACAACACTAAAAATTGCACAGCGTATTCATAAGATTCTCCTTCATTGCCTTCTCCAATTTTGTTTCCTACCATTACAGTGCAAGCATTTGCCAAACCGCGTACTAGTACAAAAAAAACATTTTGGATTGTTGTAGCAACTTGCACTGCCGCAGTAGCTTCTTTGCCAATGCGAGCATAAGCTGCGGAATACATTACCTGCCCTAGGGACCATAGTGTTTCATTTATAATTACAGGTGAAGCTGTTTTAAAATACCTTTTTACAAAACCATCAGGCCAATTAGTTAATTCTCTTATATTAGCCCTAAGAGGTTCAATATCCTTATAAACAAAGAACAAAAATAGAGCAATTTCAACTATTCTGGCTATTAAAGTACCATAAGCTGCACCCTTTACTCCAAGCTTTGGAAACCCAAAATTTCCGAATATAAGTAAATAATTAAAAACAGTATTAGTTAAAAATGATATAAAAGAAACTATCATAGGCATTTTAGCATAACCAACGCTGCGGGATGCAATGCTGTATGAAAAGCTTACCCCAGTAATTATATATGAAAGGGAAACAATTCTTAAATAATCGCAACCAAGTTCTATTACAATATTATCATCTGTGAAAAACCTCATTACAAATTCTGGAAGAAATAAAGCTACTATTGTAAATATTAAACCTGTTAAAACAGTAGAAATTATGGCTAAACCAAGTACCCTTTTAATATTATCTTTATCCTTCTTACCCCAATACTGGGATATGAATACTGATGCCCCACTATTAATACCAAATAATATTAATGAATAAAAAAAGAATAGCTGGTTAGCAAGTCCTACAGCTGCTATACTGGATTTTCCCAGTTCTGAAATCATCAATGTGTCTACCATATTTAGTGAAGAAATTATTAAATTTTGGAGTGCAATTGGAATTGCAATGGCTAGCATGTTCCTTAAGAATTCTTTATTTTTTAAAATTTTCTTCATATATTACCTCCATCTCTAAATAATCCATTAACTATTATATAATATAGTGAATAATTTTTAAATCTGAAGAATTACATACAATTAACTTTATAACATAAGATAAAATCTATATGCAAAAGAAATTATAATTTCTGAAACCAAAAGTGGAGGATTTTATAAATCCTCCACTTTATTCATTCATCAAATCACTTAATTTATGGCTTCAAGGATTCTTTTTAATATAGGATTAAACAGTTTTTCTATGGCCTCTTTAGAGCTGTCATATCCCTTAAACGAAATGTTACTAATTTCCTTTACCATAGGTAATTCTCCTAATAGTTTTAGATTTAGTTCTTTCAAAAAATTATCAATGTCTTCATCATCATACATTCTTATCTTTTCTTCACAGTTTGGGCATTGAATATAGCTCATATTTTGTATTACCCCTAGTACATCTATATTAAGCCTTTTTGCCATATTTACAGCTTTAGCCACTATCATTGATACCATATCTTGAGGTACAGAAACCATAACTAGGCCATTAATTGGAATTGAGCTCATCACAGTTAATGCAACATCGCCAGTGCCTGGAGGCATGTCTATAACTAAGTAGTCTAATTCTCCCCAATAAACATCTGTCCAAAATTGTTTAACTACTGATGATACAAGTGGCCCTCTCCAGATTACAGGTTGATATTCATCTTCCATTAATAAATTAAAAGACATAACCTTAATTCCATTATCAGTCAATGCAGGTTGAATTAAATTATCTTTTGATACAACATGAACATCTTTTAATCCAAGAAGCCTTGGAATACTTGGTCCAGTTATATCTGCATCCATTATTCCGACTTTATATCCTTCACTTCTTAATCCTTCTGCTATAAGAGTTGAAACAGTAGATTTCCCTACTCCTCCTTTACCGCTCATAACTCCAATAACCTTATTTATTTTATTTAAAGGATTGTTAACAATTGTGCATCCTTGTTGTGATTTCGAACAATTGTTTCTAGATGGGCAATTATTGCAGTTTGCCATATTATGCTCCTTTCAATTCAATCTATAAAAAATAATTATCTATTACTACTATACACCTTTTTTGACTAACTAATTTAGTTGAGTTTTTTACATTTTTGTAATAATTTACTCTTAAATATAAATTTTAAAAAAGGAAACAATAAAGTTAAAGCCTTTTATATTAAGCAAGGAGGATATTATGAATTTCAATAGATACAGTCTTTTCAAAAATCCACCTAAATCATATTGGATAGATTCAGTTGAATTTACTAAATACCCATCCCTGGAAGAAAACATAAAAGTGGATATTGCCATAATTGGTGGAGGTTTAGCTGGTATTCAAATTGCATATCAGTTATCACATGCTAATTTAAATATAGCAGTATTTGAAGCCAATCTAATAGGTCATGGAACAACAGGCTATACAACTGGTAAAATTACATCTCAGCATAACATAATTTACAGCAAAATAAAAGACCTGTTTGGCATGGAATTAGCTCAACAATATGCAAATGCCAATGAATCAGCAATTCGTGAAATAAAAAAGATTATAGATGAAAATAACATAGATTGTGATTATACTCAAGAGTCAGCATTTGTATTTGCCCAAAAAGAAGAAAACCTTGAAAAAATACAAGAAGAAATTGATACTGCATCAAGTTTAGGTATAAGTGCATCCTATGTAAAAGACATTCCCTTCGATATTCCAAATGTAGGGGCAGTTAAATTTGATAACCAAGCTCATTTCCATCCGCTTAAATACTTAACCTCTTTGGCAAGAATAATCAATGAGAAAGGAGTCCAAATATTTGAAAAAACTAGGATTGTTGACATAGAAGAAAACAACACTTATATCTTAACAACTTCCCAAGGAAAAACAATCAATGCAGAAAAGGTTATAATCGCTTCCCACTATCCCTTTTATAATAAACATGGTATGTATTATTCTCGAATTTACACGTCAAGAAGTTATATTATAGGAATTAAAGCTCAGGAAAAATATCCAGGAGGAATGTATATCAATGTAGAAGACCCTCCTCGCTCATTAAGATGTGTAAATACTGGCATTGGAGAACTTATTCTCGTTGTAGGAGAAAACCACAAAACTGGCCAAGGAGAAGACATGAATAAACATTATAACGCACTCATAAACTTCGCTGAAGATGTTTTTACAATTGAAGATATCCCCTATAGATGGTCTACTCAAGACTGTATGACATTAGATGGAGTACCATACATTGGATATTACACATCAAATACCCCAAATTTATTTGTTGCAACAGGTTTCCAAAAATGGGGTATGACTAACAGCACAGTGGCTTCATTAATAATTAGAGATTTAATTTTAAATGGAGAAAGCCCATGGCAGGATGTTTTTAACCCATCAAGGAAGACTACTTTGGAATCCACAAAAAAATTTATTACTGTTAATACCGATGTTGCGAAACATCTGATAAGAGGGAAAATTAAACCAATAGAAAAAGAAATTGATTTATCGAATGAAGAAGCCCAAATAATAGAAATAGATGGAAACAAAGTTGGAGCTTATAAAGATGAAAATGGAAAACTTCATTTTGTCAACACCACATGTACACATATGGGATGTGAATTAAATTGGAACAATGCAGAAAAATCTTGGGATTGTCCATGCCATGGCTCTAGATTCTCCTACAAAGGAGAAATATTGAATGGTCCTGCTGTAAAACCGCTTAATTTTAGTGAAGATGTAAATACAGTTGAAAAGTTGTTAAAAGAAGACTTCTAACAAAAAGCTACCAATAATATTTGGTAGTCTTTTTGTTATCCTTCAAGATATGCTTTTTTAACCCTTTTATCTTCTAATAAATCATTGCTGCATCCTTCTAATTCAATCTCACCGTTTCTGATAATATAGGCTCTATTTGATATTTTAAGTGCTAAATGTGCATTTTGCTCTACTAGTAATATGGATATGCCTTCCTTATTGATATTTTCAATAACTGAAAATATCTCCTTTACAATTATAGGCGCTAGTCCCATGGAAGGTTCATCAAGTAATAATAATTTTGGCCTTGACATTAATCCTCTCCCAATGGCAAGCATTTGCTGCTCTCCACCTGATAATGTTCCTGCTATTTGTTCTTTTCTTTCTTTAAGCCTTGGAAATATGGTAAAAACTTTTTCGAAATCTTCTTTAATCCCATTTTTATCTTTTCTTGTATAAGCGCCCATTTCGAGATTTTCCATAACAGTCATGTTAGAAAATATCCTCCTGCCTTCAGGAACATATGAAATTCCCAATTTAACAATATTCATAGGATTGAGGGAATGTATATTTTCTCCTTTAAACTTTATTTCTCCTAATTCATATTTCTTTAATCCAGATATAGCTTTTAAAGTAGTGCTCTTTCCTGCACCATTGGCACCTATTAAAGTTACTATTTCTCCTTCTTTAACTCTTAAATTTAAATTTTTTACAGCATGAACTGGCCCATAGTAGACATTTACATTTGAGAGTTCTAACATTTTTCCACATCCTCTCCTAAATATGCTTTTATAACTCTTTCATCATTCCTTATTTCTTCTGGAGTGCCTTTTGCAACTAAATTCCCATAATCAAATACTAATATTTCATCACAGATATTCATTACTAATGACATATCATGTTCAATTAGAATTACAGTAAGATTGAAGATGTCCCTAATCCAGTTAATCAATTCTCTAAGCTCTTTTGTTTCAACTGGATTCATGCCTGCTGCAGGCTCATCTAATAAAAGAAGCTTTGGATTTGAAGCTAAAGCCCGTGCAATTTCAAGTTTTCTCTGCTCGCCATATGGAAGATTTTTCGCTAATTCATCCTTTTTATATAACAGCTTAAATTTATCCAAGAGTTCTATGGCATCTCTATATGCATTTGATTCTTCTTTAAAATATGAAGGAAGCCTAAACATAGCAGTACAAATCCCATATTTAAATCTGCTGTGAAATCCTATAAGTATATTTTCTAAAACAGTCATATTTCCAAAAAGTCTAATGTTTTGAAAAGTTCTAGCAATACCATAACGAACAGTTTTATGTGGTTTCAAATCTTTAGTACTTACTGTTGAATTTAAGTTGTATACTATTTCTCCTGTCGTAGGGCTGTATATTCCCGTTAATAAATTGAAAAAAGTAGTCTTTCCAGCCCCATTGGGGCCAATTAAGCCAACTATTTTCCCTTCTTCTATATTTACATTTATATTGTTTATTGCCTTAATTCCTCCGAAATCTTTTGAAAGATTATTTGCTGATAACACCCACATTGTATTTTACCTTCTTTCTATTTTTAAATATCTTAAATCCTCTTTTTCTAAACATTCCATTGTTTCTATATATCATTATTAAATACAATACGACAGAATAAATAACCATTCTCAACTCAGCTATATCTTGCAAGGATAACGAAATTATTGATAGTGAAACAGCTCCAATTATTGAACCAATAATATTTCCTATACCTCCAAAAACTACTGTTATCAATATGTCTATAGATTTCATAAATCCAAAAGAATCTGGTTTAATGAAATAAAAGTAGTTGGCATATAAAGAACCTGCCACTCCAGCATAAAAAGCTCCAATGGCAAAGGCCAATGCCTTATAAAAAGTTGTATTAATTCCCACAGATTCTGCAGCAATTTCATCTTCCTTCACTGCTCTACATGCTCTACCATGGTAAGAATTGACAAATCTCTTTACCAATATTACTGTAGCTGTTACTGAAATATAAACCCATGTCCAATTTGTATATCGTGGTATATCGTTAAATCCTATGGCCCCGCCAATATAATCAGTATTTGTAGCAATTACCTTTACTATTTCACCAAATCCCAATGTTGCAATGGCTAAATAATCCCCTTTAAGCCTTAAAGTTGGCAAGCCTATCATTATTCCTGCCAGTGATGCTGCAAATCCTGATATGAATAGAGCCAATATAAATGGTAAATTAAATTTAGCAGTTAATATTGCTGAGGTATATGCACCTATAGACATAAAAGCTGCATGTCCTAATGAAAACTGACCAGTTATACCTGTAATTAAATTCAAACTAACAGCAAGAATGATATTTATGCAGATAATCACTATATTTAATTCATAAAAGGAATCTATAATACCAATGCTGATGAGCATTTGAATTAATAAATATAAAACAACAATAAAGATGACATTTAGAACTTTTTTACCTTTTTTCCTCATCTAAAGACCTCCTAAACCTTTTCCTTCACTGCTTTCCCTAGTAATCCGTCTGGTTTTACAAGCAATACAATAATTAGTATTGAAAAAGCAACAGCATCTTTGAAAATTGAATTGCCATAAGCTGAAACCAAAGTTTCAACCATTCCTAAAAAGAATCCACCAAACACTGCTCCAGGTATTATTCCTATACCTCCTAGAACTGCAGATATAAATGCTTTCAATCCAGGAGTTGTACCCATTAGTGGATTTATTGTATTATAATATACTCCAACCAATACTCCAGCAGCACCTGCCAATGCAGAGCCAATCAAAAATGTAAAAGATATGGTCTTATCTATATCTACACCCATGAGCTGTGCTGCATCCTTATCTAATGCCACAGCTCTCATAGCCTTCCCTATCTTTGTTTTATTAACAATATATTGAAGCAAAATCATAAGAACAATAGTTACTAAAATTATATAGATATTCTTTATATCAAGCAAAACTTCCCCGCCTAACAAATCAACCTTATTGTTACTTAACACTTTAGGGAAAGTTCTGCTATCCGGTTTTACAAAGAACATCATAGTATATTCAATAAACAGTGAAACTGCAATGGCAGTAATAAGAGTTGAAATCCTTGATGAATTCCTCAAAGGCTTATAAGCTAATTTCTCAATTAATATTCCTAATACACCACATGCAGCCATAGAAATCAATAAAGCTGGCATAAATCCTAAACCTAAATACTTAGTTACTGCATATCCAATATATGCACCAACCATGTAAATATCTCCATGAGCAAAATTTATTAGCTTTATTATTCCATAGACCATTGTATATCCTAATGCCAATAAGGCATATATGCTGCCTAAGGAAATACCATTGATAAGCTGTTGTAAAAATTGCGCCATAATAACATCCCCTTCTATTGTGGGATGTCTATTAAACTTATCTATAGACATCCCATTCTATTTTATTTTGGATCAAGCTTCTTCAAGAATACTGGAACTCCGTCTTTTAATTCAATTATTGTTGTTGATTTAATAGGATTATGATTTTCATCTATTGTTATAGTTCCTGTAACTCCTTTAAAATCTTTTGTTGATTCTAGAGCCTTCTTTAATTTTTCTGGATTTGCTTCTTCTGCCCTCTCTAAAGCATCTTTCAATAAATAAGCCAAATCATATCCAAGGGCATTAAATCCATTTGGTTCTTTGTTATACTTCTTTTTAAACCTTTCTCTGAAACCTACTACTTCTTCTGAATCATCCATAGGTGAATAGTGATTTGAATAAAAAACATTATTGGCTGCTTCTTTCCCAGATATTTCTGCAAATTTTGGAGACTCATATCCATCTCCGCCCAATATAGGCACATCTAAGCCAAGTTCTCTAGCTTGTCTAACTATTAAGCCTACTTCCTCATAATATCCAGGGATAAATATTGCATCAGGATTTACGCTTTTAATACTAGTTAACACAGCTTTAAAATCTGTATCCTTCGATTTATACGCTTCTTCTATTAAAATCTTTCCCCCATATTTTTCAAAAGTCTCTTTAAATGACTTTGAAAGCCCTTTGGCATAATCTGATGTACTGTCCGCTAATATGGCTACTTTTTTTATTCCTAAATCATTTGTTGCAAATTCAGCCATTACTATACCTTGATATGAATCGCTAAAACAGGTTTTAAAGACATATTCTCTAATATTTCCATCGCTGTCCATAGTTATATCATCTGCTGTTGCAGAACCTGAAATAATAGGAATTTTATTTGCCATAGCTGCTGGAATAGCAGCCTTAGTATTTCCCGATGTAGCTGCTCCCAATATAGCAACAACATTATCCCTAGTTGCCAGCCTTGTAGCTATATTTGCAGATTCAGTATCTTCAGATTTATTATCAAGTTTAATTAGTTCTAATTGCTTCCCCAAAACTCCACCACTGTTGTTAATTTCCTCAACTGCCAATTCTATACCTTCTGTTAAACCTTGACCATAAGTTGCAACTGAACCTGACAGTTCATAATTTAAACCAACTCTAATAGTTTCTCCATTGTTAGAAGATGTATTTGTTGCACATCCAACAATTAAGCACAATCCCAATACTAATAAAAATATTACATACATTTTTTTGTTCATTTAAAGCGTCCCTCCTATGATTGTTATTGTAATAATATAATAGATAGTTCATTATCGGCCGATAAAAACTAAATAAAAAAGCCTCTACGAGTATAAAAATACACGTAGAGGCCAACATGGCGTTACCACTCTACTTTGTAATTATCTCACGATAATTACCTTACTAGGTTCATTTTATAAACCCTAGCCTTATAATGGGGCCTACCAATATGGCTTACTTTTGTTCAGCCATATAACTCCGAAGTGATCGATCCCTATCATATTGATGCTGGCTCTCACCTTCTCCAGCTCTCTGTAATCGACTTTTGATAGTTCACTCTTCATCACAGTATTTAAATATTAGCATAACTTGAAGTTTTGGTCTTTTAATGTATTAATTAGATACAAATATAGCACGCTAAAGATACTTTGTCAACATTTTTTTATAATTTAATAACTATTTTTCAAAATAATATTGCTCCATTTTCCACATCTATCCCCAAAACAGCCTATTTCCTCTCCATTTTGAATTAATTTTGCAACTTCACACCTGTTGCTGCATCCAGTACATTCAAAACTGTTTGACTCTATGATGCTATTTGCAATATCTATTCCTTTAAAATTAGTCTTACCTACCCTATCCGCAACTTCCTTCCCTAATATAGCTGCACCTATGGCACCCATGACATTATAATCTCTAGGGACTATTACCTCAAATCCTAAAGCCCTTTCAAATGCATCTTTCATTCCTTTATTTGCAGCAACACCACCTTGGAAGAAAACCTTTGGCAGTATCTCCTTTCCCTTACCGACATTATTTAGATAGTTCCTTACCAACGCTTCGCAAAGTCCTCTAATGATATCTGCCTTATTATAGCCTAACTGCTGTTTGTGAATCATATCTGATTCTGCAAATACAGCACATCTTCCAGCTATTCTCACTGGCACATTAGATTTTAATGCATAATCTCCAAATTCTTCAATGGGAATATCCAGCCTTTCAGCCTGCCTATCTAAAAATGAACCTGTACCTGCTGCGCAAACAGTATTCATGGCAAAATCTGTAACTATCCCATTTCTAATTATTATTATCTTTGAATCTTGTCCTCCAATTTCTATAATTGTCTGCACATCTTTATCAACCTCTAATGCAGCAACAGCATGAGATGTTATCTCGTTTTTAACAGCATCTGCACCTATTAAGGTTGCTGCTATATGCCTACCGCTACCTGTGGTTCCAACTCCTCCTACTTCTATTTGGCCATATTTATCTTTTATAATCCTGAAAGTTTCCTGAACAGCTTTAATGGGGTTACCTTTTGTTCTTATGTATATTTTTTCAACTACATTTTTATTTTCGTCTAACAGTACAAGGTTTGTGCTAACCGAGCCTACATCAACTCCTAAATAATACATTTTTTCTTCTCCTTTCAAGCAGATCAATAAAAGCCTCAATCCTTGTTACAAATCCCGCTTCACCTGTCATTTCATCTACTACTAAAGACATTATAGGGAAGTCCTTTTCCCTGGAAATAGTAGGCAGTATAGCCTTTGCAACTATTTCAGGCATACAACCAAGAGGGAAAATTTGTATAGCGCCATCAAAACCTTCTTTTTGAGCCAGTACTGCCTCCCCAACACATTCAATGCCATGTCCTCCAATTCCAACGGGAAGATAACATTTTGCATTATTTCTTATTGCTAAAGAGTTTAATCTAGTAGGCTTCAAAACAGTATCTTTAACCCACCAACTAGGAGTTAGCCTTCTTTTTGTAGAAACACCATAATCCATTAATTTATCTTCAATGTACATGTTGGCAAATGGTTCAATTATGGTATATATCTCGCCTATAATGGCTATTTTAATTGGGTTTTTATCCTTATCAATTTCCACATTTTCTAATTCCTTTTTATATTCTTCTAAAACTTCTAGCATTTCTTTGGGATTTTTCGTATTTAAAGCATCCCTCTTACAGCTATTTAATATTCTTTTGCACTGCCCTTTATTTTTTTCATAACCTGCTAAAAAATGGGCCTTCTCTTCAATTTCATCAATTAAATTCATTATCCTAACAGCCTTTATAAGGGCATCTAGCTGATTTATCTTGGCCTTTTTGCTGTTTGTTGATATTCTATTTATTCTATTAAATAATTCGCGAATTCCAATGTCTCCAGGTGAATCTATTACAATAAAGTCTAAATTTTTTCCAAGCTTTTTAATTAAATTCATCTGCATTTCAGCATATTTCCCAAACCTGCAAGGTCCACAGCTGCCTGTAAGAATAACCGTATCAGCTCCTTTTTCTATTGCTTGAATATAATTACCTATCATTATCTTATAGGGTAAACATATTTCTTCTGGTGAATATAAAGAGCCTATTTCTAAAGCTTCCTTATTGTTTAATGGCGGAATTATATATTCTATTTCTAAGCCATCAAACAAGGCTTTTAATGCTATATAAACATTTCCCAGATGTGGAGCTGTAATTTTCATCTTTTACTCCTCCTTAACATGTCTATGAAGGCTTCCAGTCTTGTATCTAATCCTGCTTCACCTGTGTGCTCATCAATCTTTAATGTTAGAAATGGAAAATCCCCAATTCTGTTCTTGATAAGTTCTATGACAACTGAATCTATCCCGCAAGCAAAAGAAGAAATATATATAATTCCGTTAACTTTATTGTCCTTGTAAATATTTGAAGCAAAGCCATAAGCATTCCTTGCAAATGTCCAAAAAGGTCTTTTATATAAATGTTTTATCTCTTCATCAATTATCTTCTCATCCAAAGATTCTTCTGTAACTACTCCAACACCAAGCTTATTTAGCTTTTTAACTACATTCATGTTTATATAATTGTCAAATATATTATAAGGATGTCCTAATATTGCTACTGTTATCTGTTTATCACTATCCTTTAAAATTAGTTTAAAATTTTCCTGCTCTTTTAAAGCTGTATCAAAAGCCTTTTTTATTTTAGACTTGTTAGTGGTTATCATTCTGCCCGCATTAATAGCCCATGGATACAACTTCTTCCATGAGATTATATACATTGGCATATCTACAATCTTAGGCATGTTAGGTATTGAATTCTTCACCATCTCTGGTAAACCACAAAATTTTGGACAAATATATTCCCTTTCCCTAACTTGTATAATTCTAGGTATTAAAATAATATCGCACTTATCTTTCAAATACGCTACATGACCATGAAAAACCTTTATAGGAAGGCACGCATCATCTATACAGTACTTTACACCTTCATCTAAAATATCCTTATTAGTATCTGGAGATATAATTATATCTGAACCTAATTCCCTAAAAAAGGTCGTAAAAAAAGGATGGTATTTGTAAAATAGAAGCCCTTTAGGTATGCCAACTACCATATTCCCCTCCTAAGAACAAACATTACTCCATATATTATTGTCATAAATAAAAAAAGTATACAAATAGCGGAGATTGAAAATCAATCTCCGCTCATCAATCATTTATAGCTGCTTGTATGCATGCGTCCTTAGTAAAGTCCTCATTGTAAGTCGGATCAACTAAAATATGAGGTGTCGTCTTTGTTTCCATATTTATTGTGCCATCTGCATTTAATCCAAGTTCTCTGCTGAATCTAACAACAAATTTACTATTAGGCAAATATATTAAAGGAATCTCTTCAAATACCCTTTCTCCACCTGTTGGTTCACCAATTAAAGTAGCAAAACCAGTATCCTTAGCAAAAGAAGCAAATTTTTCTGCAGTTGAAAACACACCGCGATCAACCAATATATAAATTTTGCCTTTAAAAGCAATATAATCAAAACTGTTAACATTAAGAGTCCATGGGTTAATATTTATAGTATATCTATTATAATAATCAAAATCAGTTGTAACTTCTTCCGGAAACTGAGATAATGTTTGCTCATTTAATATTTTAACAGTTTTAACATTTGTAAGCTTATATGGACTAAGGTTATAAGTATTTAGATGACTATCTTTAAAAAAGGCATAATAACTGAAATGCAATGGTTTATCTGTCAACAAAGCAACTATATATTCCCAATAAGAATTATCTCCACCACCATTACCTCTTATATCTATAATAAGTTTTTCATAATCTTGAACCTCATTTAAGAATTCTTTTATTTTTTCACGGTCTTCTTGGGAAGTGCTGTAATTAGCCATGCTTGAAAATTTCATATATGCAACTTTATCTTTAATCAAAATTTTTGTTTCCAGTTTAGCATCGTTAGATAATACATCTACATTTTTAAGTTCTTCTTGAGTCCCACTAAACTGATATCTATTCATTACAAAAGGATTTGTAAAAACATCATACTTCGATAAATATCTATATGGATCGCTACTGCTTGAATAATATGTATAATAAGTTTTATAGAGTTTTCTATAAGAGTTCCCATCTAAAATATTAACATGACCATTATGTAAATCGTTTAAAATTTTATCCATCGCCATATAAAATTCTGCATCGTTTTTCGTATTCCTTATAATTCTTTTATATTTATTCTTGTTAGCCAACCAATCAACATTATTCAATCTTTTATTAACTTTAAAAAAAGGATAATTCTCTTCTAATACATCACATAAATATTCGAAATCATATAATTTTTCATCAGTAGTCAACCTTGCATCAATAAATCCATAATATGATGCATCCATTGCTGTTACATGAAATTCACTATTCAAATTATAAATTCGTTCTATTCCAAATATTGCTAGAAAAATTGCAATAATACTTAATGCTATTTTTCTTTTTTGTTTTCTAGTCATTGGCAGCCTTCTTTTAATCAAAATAAATCCCCCTTTAGCATTTATTATATGTGCTTTTTTATAAATTTTATTAAAATTTTATAGAATTTATATACATTTTTCTATATAATCAAACAAGAATTATACATTTATAAATTAGATTATAATTAATATTAACTGCTAGTATTGTAATTCAGATGGGTATTATATAATTGAATTTTATAACAGAAAAAGGGGGAATCGAAGTGAAAGCTCTTATAACTTACAAATATCAAGATGATGAAATGAAAAGCCTTAAAGATTTGGGTTATGAAATAATCTTTAAAGACGAACGAGATTTTTCCTATTCAGACGAAATGAAGGATGTTGAAGTTTTAGTGTCTTTTGACCCTTCTGGTGATCTTTTCAGAAAACTTGATTTTAATTTATTTCCAAAACTAAAATGGATACAACTGTTAAGTGCAGGTATAAATCAGCTCCCAGTGGACAAAGTGCTTGAAAGGAACATAATTGTTACAAATAATAGAGGTGGATATAGCATACCAATAGCTGAATGGATAGTTTTAAAGGCACTAGAAATGTTAAAAAACAGCAAAGAATTCTACAAAAAACAAGAGGAAAAAATTTGGAAAATGGACACTTCTTTGCTCGAACTCCATGGTAAAACAGTAGGTTTCTTAGGAACAGGCTCAATTGCCCAAGAAGCTGCAAAAAGGTTTGAACCTTTTGGAGTTAAAATAATAGGATTTAATAGGAGTGGTAGAAAAGCTGAATACTTCCATGAATGTTATCCAATAGATAAGATTTATCAAGAAATATCCCAATGCGATTTCTTTGTAATCGCTGCACCTTATACAAAAGAAACTCACCACCTCGTAGATGAAAAAGTATTTTCAAGCATGAAAGATGGAACTTATCTAATTAACATCGCAAGGGGCACCATAATTGACGAAAATGCCCTAATAGAAAATCTAAAATCAGGTAAAATCAAAAAAGCTGCACTAGATGTATTTGAAACAGAACCACTTCCTAAAGACAGTCCTCTATGGAATATGGACAATGTAATTATTTCTCCTCATAATTCATGGGGCTCAGAAATGACTGGCAAAAGAAGATTTGAAATTACTTATAAGAATATGAAAAGGTATATAAATAATGAAGAGCTTATTAATGTCATTGATTTAAAGAAAGGCTATTAAAATTTTCTAATATTCTAAAATAAGTATTAATTATGAGGAAAAGTAAAGGGCTATTTCATAACTTTTGCTAAGTTATGAAATAGCCCCATTTTAAATACCTAGCTTATCCAATTCATAAAGATTATAGCGCCTCATAATATCTATTAATTTAATAGCATATTGCGAATCAGTTGCATAGCCACATCTCTTTAAAGCCCATGCCCCAAAATTACCATTAAACATGACATCTCTAAAGGGTTCATACCTGCTACTTGTCAATAATAAATTCTTATGGTCATTCCAGCTTTCTTCTACGCTATTGTATGCCCTGAATTCTGCATCAATGCGATATCTATTTCCATTATATTCTTCCCATGTGTTTGATATTACAGAACCAGCTGTTCCTTTTCCCTTTATTCCAAATAAGTTATAAGATAATTTGCCCGAATATTTATCAACTGGAACGCTTTGCCCCCATCCAGTTTCAAGTATTGCTTGTGCAGTTTGCAATGCTGCAGACATTCCAGTTTTTTCCCATGAAGCTTTAGCAAGGTCTGATGCTAATCCCATGAATTTATCTTTTTCTATTATTGGCATTGAACTATAGAGTTTGCCTAAATATATTTTAAATTGTATTTCTTCGCTCTCTAATGTTTTATCTCCATATTTTGCTGTGGCTGTGATTTTCCAAATACCATTATCTCCAGGTGTAGGCGAAAATACTGCTGTACCATCACCAGAATTTAAAATCCTCGTAATTCCTGTTTCAACATTTGTAAAGATGTATTTAACATCAGTTATATTCACATTACTTATAACTCCTAAATTTACATCATTAGTTACAACTTGATTTGGGCCAATTCCATTTAAAATGAGTTTTGGAGTGCCATCTACATATACAGTAATTTTTTCACTCTCAATAGTATTAAGCCTTGTATCCTTAACTCTTACAAATAGTTTTTTTACTCCAGTGTCTTCAGGTATTGGAAACCATTTGTAGCTTCCATATCCCATCTTTGCTAGAACCTTTTCTTCCCCAGTATTTGCATCTATAATAACATATTCAGTTTCACTAACTTGAAAATTTCGTGAAGTTGATAATGTTACAGGTTTATCAATTGTCATCCCTTCTTTTACACCAGTAAGAGACAGCTTTTTAGGTACCTCTACTTTAACTGAAACAGATTCGCTTTCAAATGCTTGTCCATTATAATCATAAGCAATTACTTTCAATAAATAATTTCCATTATCCTCCCACATTGGAGACCAGTTGTATGTGCCATAAGGGTCCATTTCTGTGGTCAATGTTGTTTTATTATTATCTAAATTTATCATTGAATATTTTACATAATATGCTTCAAAATTCAAATCAGCAGATAAACTGGCTGTGCTAGTTACAATATAATTATCTGGTCCAATTAAGCGCACTTCTGGTTTAATATTTACATTAACATAAACTGAATCTCCTGCAATGAAATTTCCATTTTCATTATATACTGCAGCAACTATTACTTTTTCACCATTATCATTTAAGCTTGGCAGCCATATATATTTCTTAGTAATATCATTGCCTCTTCCGATTATGAAACCTTTAGCATTACTTGGGTCCAATAAAAGATATTTTATCTCTTTAGCGTTTTCAATTTCACTACCTAAACTTACCTGTAATTCTGTTTTCCCTGTTATAGTCTGTCCATTTGATAATGATGTTATCTTTATATCATAAAAAGGTTCAATTTCAGCTTTTTCTCTTGAATTAATATAAACAGTTCTATTTTTTTCATCCCAATTAACGACTACGCCAAGCCCACTGCTTACTAATCGAAGAGGGACATAGGTCCTGTCACTGACAATTTTAGGAGATACATCTGATAAGATAAACCTTCTTTCCTTATCCCTTAATTCTACTAACCTACTATTTATTCTTAACAATATTGCAGTATCCCCTTTTATAATTTCAACGGTTCTATCCTTTTCATTCCAAATAACTTTCGCACCTAACTCTTCACTAATTACACGAATAGGCACCATCGTTCTTCCATTTTCTATAAAAGGGGATACTGAAGAATCGATTGTTTTCCCATCAATATTGATTTGTATCTCGCTTGAAGCCAAAACTTTAATTTGAATATATTTAATCAATATTATAGATATTATAAATATAATCAAAATTAATGATTTCTTCTTCATTTGTAATTCCCTTCCCTTCTACCATTTATTTTATTTTACTATATGTTGCACCTCACTGTCTACATTCGTAACCATATTGTAACCAAACACTATTCCTAATTCTTTCAAAGTATTCTCAGTTCCTATCCATACCGGTGTCCCAACTGAAATCAGATCAAAGAGTTCTTCCACATCATCATTAAACATCCTAATACATCCTAAAGAAATATACTTCCCAATGCTGCTTTTGTCTGAATTCCCATGAATTCCGTATTTCCGTCCTCCACCTATGCTTAACCCCATCCATCTGCTGCCTAATGGATTTCTGGGATCTCCTCCCTTTATTGGCTTAGATATTCCTGCACCACCCCAATATGGATTTATAACTTTATTTACAACAGTAAATTTACCTTCAGGAGTATACTTTATATCTTTTCCAGTTGCAACAGGATATCTTTTAATTAATTGTTTATTATTAAGGTGGTACAATGTATTGTTATCTTTATTGATAACTATAAAGTTCCCTTCTGGTATCAAACTATCTATGATAAAAATCAAATCTAACTTTGGTATTACTATTTTGTTTATCTCCATGTCTTCGTTTATCTTAGTAAAGGTATTCTTCCCTACTATTCCGTCGGGTATTAACCCGTTTTTACTCTGATAATCTATTACTACTTCTTTAGTCCTTTTATCAAAATAATAGCTTTCATTTAGCCCTTCATAGCCCTTAACAATAAAAAACTTTTTAAGCCTTAATACTTCTTCGCTTATTATTCCTTCCCTAAGCATTAATCCTTCTACATTGAATTTTACAATTATAATCTCTTCAGTTTCTTCTGCATCCTCATAAAATTCTACCTCAGTATTCTGTTCTAATTCATTTAATTCATTTAATTCATTAAGTTCATCTAGTTCACCAATAGTATCCTCATCTGGATTTTCTTCATCATCTAATACATTATCTAGTTCTTCAAAAATTTCAAAATTACTGCTTGTAGGCTGGCTAGCAAGCAAGCTGCTGGCTTGACAAAATATGCTTAAAATCATCAATACTACTGCAATGATAAAATACTTCATTCCCTATTCCTTCCTCCAAACTCCATTTTTATTTCATAAATATGTTGTATTTTTTTAAAAATTTACTATAGAATATTTATTCAAGATAAAACTAAAATATTAATATAAACTGAAGTATAAAAATGTGAGGGAAACTATATGAAAAAAAGAGTAATTTTGGGAATGAGCGGTGGAGTCGATTCTTCTGTCTCTGCCCTGTTGCTTAAAGAAGCTGGATATGAAGTAATAGGCCTTTTTATGAAAAATTGGTCTGAAAAGGACGAATTTGGAGTATGTACTGCAACACAGGATGCAGAAGACGCAAGAAGAGTTGCAGAACAATTGGACATTCCATTTTATACCATAAATTTTGAGAAGGAATATTGGAATAGGGTATTTACTTACTTTTTAAATGAATACAAAAAAGGAAGGACTCCAAATCCTGATGTTATGTGTAATCAAGAAATTAAATTCAATGCTTTTTTAGATTATGCACTTAAATTAGAAGCTGATTATATAGCCATGGGACACTACGCCCAAGTAGAAAAACGAAATGGTAAATACTACCTTCTAAGAGGAAAGGATAAAAATAAGGATCAAAGTTATTTTTTATCACGAATTGGTCAAAGGGCCCTATCAAAAACATTATTTCCAGTTGGTCATTTAGAGAAAAGAGAAGTGAGGGAAATAGCAGAAAAGTATAATCTTTATACAGCAAAGAAAAAGGATTCTACTGGAATATGTTTCATTGGAGAAAGGGATTTTGATGAATTCTTAGACAGATATTTACTAGCAAAAGAAGGAGATATACTTAGTGTTGATGGACAATATTTAGGGAAACACAAAGGGCTTATTCACTATACCCTTGGTCAAAGAAAAGGAATAGGTATAGGTGGAATAGGCACAGGAGAGCCTTGGTTTGTAGCTGGAAAGGATTTAAAAAATAACATACTTTATGTTGCACAGGGAGAAAACCATCCTGCCTTGTATTCAATATCTTTAATTAGTGAAGAGCCATCATGGATATTAGATGAACCTCCAAAAATGCCTTTGGAATGTACAGCAAAATTCAGGTACAGACAAAAAGATATACCAGTAATTGTTAATATGCTTAATAATGGCAATCTTCACATACAGTATAAGGAGCCAGTAAAGGCAGTAACCCCTGGACAAGTAGTTGTCCTATATAAAGGAGAAGTTTGCCTAGGTGGTTCAATAATAAAATCCCTTGAACCTTTGGACAAAAAATACCAATATTTACACAACCATTAATTTTCATTGGAAAAAAGGCATTTTGTTGAATTGTTTAATTTTTTTAATAATTCTTGAGACTATTGATGTATTGAAAATATGCTTTAACTATTATAAACTTTAATTACCTTTTTTATAGATTTATTAACTAAAAGGGGGATTTAAAATGGAAAAAAGAAGAAAAAAAGCAACGATTGGTCATGCTTTAATTCCAATTATTGTACTAATATTTGCCCTGTCAATTTCAATAATATTTATTAAAGCAGACCCACATATTCCATTAATAATAGGAATTATAGCTGCATCTCTTGTTGGAATCTTCATGTTAGGATACTCATGGGAAGACATTGAAAAAGGTGCAATTGAAACGATTCAACTTTCAATGCAAGCAGTGCTTATACTAATGACAATAGGAACATTAATTGGGACATGGATACTTAGTGGAACAGTACCTGCAATGATTTATTACGGATTAAAGATTCTTTCCCCAAGTATTTTCCTAGTAGCTACTATGATAATATGCTCTATCGTATCAATAGCAACAGGAAGTTCATGGACAACAGCAGGAACAATTGGGGTTGCACTTATGGGCGTTGGACAGGGATTAGGAATTCCAGCTCCTATTATAGCAGGATGTATAATTTCTGGAGCATATTTTGGAGACAAGATTTCACCCTTATCTGATACTACTAATTTAGCACCTGCAATGGCTGGTTGTACTTTGTTTGAACACATTAGATATATGTTCTACACCACAATTCCAAGCTACTTGATAGCAATAATATTATATGGAATAATTGGTGCGAAGTATGCTGGACAGGCATTAGATACTCAAAACATAGATTTAATTTTAAATGCAATTTCAAGTAATTTCAACATTTCGCCATTATTAATACTTCCTCCTATAATAGTAATAATATTAGTTATACTTAAAATCCCTGCTTTACCTGGACTTATTTGCGGTACCATCTTAGGTGGCATATTTGCTGCAGTATTCCAAGGTGCTGGAATTGGAGATATAATAGATGCTGCTCATTATGGAGTAATAACTGAAACTGGAATAACAATGGTTGATGAACTTTTAAGCGGTGGTGGCTTAGATAACATGATGTGGACAGTCTCACTGATATTACTTGCCATGACCTTTGGTGGCATTATGGAAAGGACTGGAATGCTACAAGCTGTAGGTAATGCAATCTTAAAACTTGCTAATAATACAGGTTCACTGGTTACTGCTACAATATTAACAAGTATTGCAATCAATTTATTAGCTGCAGATCAGTATTTGGCTATAGTAATTTCTGGAAGAATGTACAAAAAGGTTTACGACGAAAGAGGATTGGAACCAAGGCTTTTGTCTAGAACTTTGGAAGATGCTGGGACTTTAACATCACCACTTGTTCCTTGGAATACTTGTGGCGCATTTATGAAATCAGCATTAGGAATATCAGCTTTTCAATACGCTCCTTTTGCATTCTTAAATTTAATTAATCCAATTATTGCAATTATCTATGGATTTACTGGATTCAGCATTAAGCAAAGTAAAAAACAAGTTACAAATATGAATTTAGATACTAATTAAAATTTATAACTTTCATATTTAAAGGACATTAAGAATCCTCTTAATGTCCTTATTTTTTTCCAATTAACTTGCTTTAAAATTATAGATGGGTTTAATAATTTTTATTATATCTACAGTATCCTTAATATTCTCAATTATTTCTTCCATGGATTTATACGCAAAGGGCGCTTCATCTAAGGTATGCTTATTTATTGAGGTAGAATAAATCCCCTCCATACTCTTTTTGAACTTTTCTAATGTCAGCTCATCTTTAGCCATGTTTCTGCTCATGATTCTTCCTGCTCCATGAGGTGCAGAATAATTCCAGTCAGGATTCCCTTTACCAACAGCTATTATAGAACCATCTCTCATATTTATAGGAATTATCACTTTTTCACCTTTATAAGCAGATATGGCACCTTTTCTAATTATATTATCCCGAAAATCAATGTAGTTGTGCACTGTTTCAAAATAATTAAATTCATCTAAAGTTTTCTTCAGTAAAGATGTGATTATTATTTCAGCGATTGTTTTCCTGTTAAGGCTCGCATATTCTTGACAAATTTTCATATCATGTAGATATTTTTCTCTATATGCTCCAGTTAAAAAGCACAAGTCTTTAGGATATTTAGTCTTTGATCCTTCACTACATAGATTAACTGCCATTTTTTGATAGATTTCCGCCACCTGCTTTCCAAGGTTTCTGCTGCCTGAATGGATAGTCAAATACTTGTTGTTATTTTCATCTACATCTACTTCTATAAAGTGGTTTCCTCCACCTAAAGTTCCTATACTCCTTCTCAACCTTTTTATTTCCTTTAAATTCCTATAGCAGTATAATTCCTCCAACTTGTCAAACTTGCACTTTTCATTATTATGTACTTTGTTTCCAGCTGGGATTTTATTATAAATTATTTCATCTAAAGTTTGAAAATCTATTTTAATATTGCCCAACTCAACTGTTAGAATTCCACATCCTATATCTACACCAACAATATTGGGTATTACTTTGTTTCCCATATCTGCAGTAAAACCTATTACGCAACCAACTCCCTGATGAACATCTGGCATTATGCGAATCCTTGTCCCTTCAATAAAGTCTTGATTCAGCAATTTAATAATCTGCTCTTTGGCTCCGCTCTCAATATTATCTGTAAAAACCTTAGCAGTTCCATAAGTACCTTTTAATTCCATAGACCCACCTCCTTCCACTGATTTACATATACTTCTCTTAAAGTAAAAATTATCATAATTTAAATCAATACTTTATATTACAAAATATCTTAATATATTAAATCTTATCTTTTTAGAATTAATATCGTCAACACATTCTACATTATAAAAATCCCTTGTATTCTTTATATAACTCAATATAAAAACACAGCAGTGATTTTAAACACATCTCTATTGCTTTCATCCGTATTATTCTGTTGGCAAAAAAGATTTTACTTTTTATTCATATATTGTCAACAAGTATAGTAATAAAAATTAACTACAAAAATGGGCATAAAAAAAAGGACACTTTCGTGTCCTTTTTTATACTGCTGTATATCCTCCATCTACAGGTATTATTGCACCTGTAACATATGATGCTTCATCACTAGCCAAGAAAATAGCTGCTGCATTTAATTCGCCTTCTCGTCCATACCTTCCCAAAGGTACTGTTGCCTTCATATAATTAGTAAATTCTTCTGTTCTTAATACATCTCTTGTTAACTCAGTTTCAAAATATCCAGGGCAAATTGCATTACATGTTATATTGTATTTTGCCAACTCAGCAGCAACTGCTCTTGTAAAGTTCACAACTCCACCTTTTGATGAATGATATGCTACTGTATCAATGGCAGTATTTCCTACTAAACCATACATTGACGCAATATTAATTATTCTTCCATATTTTCTTTCAACCATATATTTAGCAAATGCTCTTGTTACTTTAAATACACTTGTTAAATCAGTTTCTATAGTAAAATCCCATTCTTCATCTGTCATATTAATTACACCAGCATTTGCTGATGAACCTGCATTGTTTATTAATATATCAACTTTATTAAATTCTTTAATAACTTGTTCTGCAGCAGCATTTATTTGCTCAGTATTAGTTACATCACATACAATTGGTAAACATCTTACTCCCATAGCCCTTATTTCTTCTGCAACCTTTTCAAGCTTTTCCTTTCTTCTAGCTAATATTGCCAAATCTGCACCTTGTCCTGCAAGTCCCTTAGCCATTTGAACACCTAGTCCTGATGACGCACCTGTTATTACTGCTACTCTCCCTCTTAAATCAAACATTTTGTTACCCCCTATCATAATAATTTTTGTATTTTTTTGCCAATTAGTTTGTTATTTATTTAACTATTTATAATATACCAAATTCTGTCTTACATTTCAACAAAAATATATAAAAATTATAATTTTTTTATTTTAATAACATATTTTCATATTTTATCAAAAAATACGACTTCAAATGGACAATTTGATATCAACTGAATTATACCTTATCATGCTCTTTAATTTAATAGTGGGCAATTCTATTTGGTATAATTTAATAATCTGAAATTTCTGCCACATTAGGCTATCTTCTCAACGATATTTTGATATAAAAAAACATGGAGCAAACCCCATGTTTTTAAAATACTTTTTTCCAAGAAACTTTAACAAATATTAATCCTAATAATACATAAATATATGTTCCAAAAGGTATTTTAGTTATTAAATAATGAAAAATTGCATAAACTCCAGCCAGTGCAGTTGTTAATAAGGCTTTTATTCCTCCGACAGTATTTTCTACACCTTCAAATGGTTTAGTAAAAGGAATAAATTTTCTGCTCATCTTATAAATAGTAATTGTATACAAAATCATATTTATTCCCACAACCAATATTTGGTCAAAAATCTTCATCTTATAAAAAATTAAAAATACAATAGATACTAAAACAAATACTGGCATAAATAAATTTACTATAGCTGCTTTTACTGTTCCCTTATTTATTACAGACTTTTCATTTATAGGTATTGTTTCAAAAATCCAAGCCCCCTTATAATTGCCTGAATATTCAAGTAGCCAAATGACAGTTGGTATCATTGTAAAGGTCATATAAATCCACAAATAAAGTTTTGTGTTTATTATATTTGAAAAATCTTTTAAATTCATACTTATAATCATAAAAAAAGGAAATATAATGGCTATACCTAAACTTGGATATACCTTTAACTTAAAAGTTCTTTCATTTTTCATCATTTTTGTAGCAAACCTAAAAAAAGTCCTTTCATATCTTTCCTTGCATATTAATTTAGATAAAAATACTGTAAACTTGTCTTTATTTTTGTTCTTTCCTTCTACACTGTTCAGTTTAAGCAGATAACTTTCAAAGCTTGGAATTAATTTAATATAAATAATAATTGATAAAATTGGAACTACTATAGCCAATATTGAGTAAATAGTCACATGTTTACTTGAATTTTGATTAATTAAAAGCTCAAAGGGTCCAGAGAACCATATAGGTGGTAATAAGTATTTCCAAAAACTGTCTTTATACCCCATTTTATTTATATCAAGGAAATTAAAAAATCTAAATATCATCTGATATCCAAATGAAATTGCAATAGTGAGTATTATTTGAATGTAGTTTATTATATCTTTTAATTTTTCTCCGCTGAAAAACCTAAGAACTAATAAATATATAAATGTTGTAAGATTTATTACAAATAAGGATATTAATACGATTTCAAATAAATATATGAGAAAAAAAGTTATACCATGCCTAAAAAGCGAAACAATTAATGATGGCCCTGATATAGATAAAGTAATCATGCTTATATAAATAAAAATATGTAATATTTTTGCCATATTGTATGTTTTATTATCTACAGGTCTAGATAATATAATGACTTTTTCACTAGTATCTAACAAAACTGAGCTAAAATCTGCTATTAAAGATGTCATCATAACAAACATAATAAAGCCAAACACTAAACTCATTTGAAGCAAAAAATTTTTTCCAATTACAATATAAAGAATTAAAAATAACCCCAAAATAAAATAACCTACTAAAGATATTGCAAAGTAATTTTTATCTTCTTTTTCATTATCTTTCCTTTTAGAATTCTTATTACTTAAAACAGCCGATGTCCTTCTACCATCTAATAACAGCTTAACATGCAAAATTTTTCTCATTACTGGATAATTAATTCCCAGTTTTTCAAAATAAATTTTAAATAAATCTAAAATCTTTAATATCTTAAAATCTTTCATCTATCTTTCTCCCTCTACCACGGTGGAAACGATTTCTTTTGCAATTCTCTCATGGTCTTCAAAACCAGTAAGCTGATTAAAAATTTTTTCTAAAGAACCTTCCATCATTGATTGGTCCTTTATATCTTCAAAAGTACCATCCGCTATGATTTCCCCTTTATTTATTAGAATGATTCTTTTACTAATCTTCTCAACAACTTCCATAATATGAGATGAATAAAATATGGTTTTCCCCATTTTTATAAGTTCTGCCATAACCTCTTTAAACACCATTACACTGTTGGCATCCATTCCGCTTAAAGGTTCATCTAAAAAGAGAATGTCTGGATTATTTATTAGTGCAGATATAATTAAAGTTTTCTGCTTCATACCCTTAGAATATGAACTAATTCTTGCATCGTAAACATTTTTTATACCAAATAAATCCATTAACCTCTCAGCTTTTCTGTTTGCTTCATCATATCCCATGCCATAAAGTTCCCCAATAAATGTAAGATACTCCCTCGCTGTAAGGTTTTCATACATGTCCGCTGTTTCTGGTACATATCCTATTTTCTTCTTATACTCTACTCCACATGCTTTTATGTCCTCTCCAAATATCCTTATTTCACCTGAATAATCTCCAATTAAACCTAAAATTATTTTTACTGTGGTACTTTTCCCTGCCCCATTTGGCCCAATATATCCTATAAGCTCTCCTTTATAAATATCTAAGTTTATTCCCTTTAGTACTTCTTTATCGCCATAGCATTTTCTCAAATTCCTTATGCTGATTATTGGTTCCAATATATAATCCCCCCCTTATTTAATTAACCATATTATACCATAATAACATTTTGATTTTTATCTTCATTAAAAAATGGTAATATAAGAATAGTAAAATATTTAACAGAAAGTTGGTGATTTCTATTAATATTCTAATAGTTGATGATGAAAAACTTATCGTTAAGGGATTGAAACACAGTTTGGAGCAGCAAGGATATAATGTATTTACAGCATATTCAGGCAGCGAAGCCTTAAATATATTCAAAAATGAAAATATTGATTTTGTAATCCTAGATTTGATGCTACCAGATATTGACGGAATGATTGTTTGCAAGCAGATAAGGGAAAAATATGACACTCCAATTCTCATGCTGTCAGCTAAAGATGGAGATTATGATAAAATCTTAGGATTTGAGTTGGGTGCTGATGATTATATGACTAAGCCCTTTAATACTCTTGAGTTAATTGCAAGAATTAAGGCTATAACAAAACGTTCAAATAGAATCAACAAAAAAAGCTTAAAATTTGATAATTTAGAAATTGATTTGGAAAAAAGAAAAGTCTTCAAAAATGATAAAGAAATTGAACTTACACAAAAAGAATTCGATGTACTATGCCTTTTAGCGCAAAACCCTGAAAGAGTCTTTACGAGAGAACAAATTTTTATGGAGATATGGGGCGAAGAAGCAGTTGATGTAAGAAATATTGATGTTCACATAAAAAACATCCGCGAAAAAATCGAAGATGATGCCAAAAAACCTAAATATATCATTACAAAATGGGGAGTTGGTTACTATTTCAATAAGAGTTAAGATGATAATTGTTTATAGTTTGATTATTGTTGTTACTTTTTCAATCTTTAGCTATATGATACTTGATAATTACAGGAAAAATAAAATTAAAGATGAAGAGACTACTTTATTCCAGATGGCTAATATAGTCGCGGATACGTATAAAAGAAACATAGATGATATTATTTTCACTAGGATTATGGTAAAAACCTATGCACACCAATCCAATGCTAGGATATTAATAATAAACGAGAAAAACGAAGTCATAATAGATAGCTATAACAGTTACATAGGAAAAAAATTAAGCAATACAGAAATAAAGAATAGTCTTAATGGAAAATCTTCATCTGAAGTTTATACCACTGACCATGGAGAAGTCCTTCAATTAGCTGTTCCAATAAATTTAAATACAGGAACTGAGAATAAGATAATAGGCTCCGTTTTAATTTCTAAATCGTTAATTTATATACATAAAGAATTAACTAACTTGAAAAAAGATTTGATTAAAATCTCTATTGTTTCTCTATCTCTTGCAATTCTTCTAACATGGATTTCTGCAGCTGGTATTACTAAATCCTTAAAAAAAGTTACCAAAGCAGTAGAAGAATTATCTTTAGGCCATTTAGGATATGAAATTAATGATAGTGAAAAAGGAGAAATTGGAAAGCTTATTTCTGCTTTTAATACCATGAGCGCTAAACTTAAAAACATTGAAACTAACAGAAAGCACTTTATTAGCTCCATCTCCCACGAATTAAAAACTCCCCTCACCTCAATCAGAGTTCTAATAGATTCTCTCTCACTAGACAATAATAATGATATTGACACTTATAAGGAATACCTAGAAGATATAAAAGGAGAAACTGAAAGAATGGAGTCATTAGTAAATTACCTTATGACCTCAATTAAGCTTGAAGATATTAGCTTAGATTTAAAAACTCATGATATTGGTGAGATTATTGAAGAAACTGTTAAATTCATTTCTCCTTATGCAACTAAAAATAATGTGGAAATCTATTCAAATATAATAAAAGGTTTAAAAGTTAGGCTAGATAAGGATAAATTTAAAGAGGTTTTACTAAATATTATAGATAACAGCATTAAATATAGAGATTCTAACAAATCAAAATCATACATAGAAATAAAGCTTGAAAAATCAAAAAGTAAGTTATTCCTTAAAATAAATGACAATGGTATAGGAATAGATGAAAAAAATCTTGACAAAATATTCAGCCATGGCTTTAGGATTCTTGATAATAAAAAGATTGAAGGCTATGGCATTGGAATGACAATTGTTAAAAGCATAATAGATAAACATAACTGGAATATTAGTGTTAAAAGCAAATTGGGTATTGGTACGGAAGTTGTTATAGAAATACCATTTATTTAAAAATTTTTATCTTTTCTTTATACTTTTTTAACACATTTTTATTTTTATTTAAAATTTATGCCTTATAATAGTACCTAAGAAAGGAGATGAAAAAATGAAAAAAAGAATTGGTATTTTATTCTTAGTATTAATCCTTATAACAGTAACAGCGTGTGCCAAAAAGGATGACACAAAAAATACTCCGCCAGCAGTAGAAAATCAAACTGGAACTAATGAGCAAAAAGAAAATGAAGTAGTTGACCCAACTCCAGAGAAGGAAACTAAAGAAGTAAACCTATATTTTGCTAACAATGAATATATAGAAACTGGAGATGAAAGCTTAGAAAAGCTAGTTATAGAAAAAAGAGAAGTTGAATATGGCGATATTTCCCTTGAAGAAAGAATCGTAAGGGAACTTATTAAAGGGCCAAAAGACAATGAAAAAGCAACTACAGTCATCCCATCTACTGTGAAATTGTTAGGTGTTGAAGTCGTTGATGGCACAGCTTATGTTAATTTCGCTCAAGAAGGACTTTATGGTGGCTCTATGCAAGAAACATTTACTATTAATCAAATAGTAGCTAGCCTTTTAGATTTAGATTCTGTAGACAGGGTTCAATTCTTGGTTGATGGCAAAAAAACCGATACACTAATGGGACATTATAGCGTAGAAGAACCATTAGAAAGCATTGTTGAATAAATTTTATAAAAACCTTCAAAATAATTTAATTCATAAATCTTACATTTGTAGTCGACCTCTAATAGAAATAATTAGAGTTCGACTACAAATTAAATACATCTTTACTTCTCAATACATCATGATTTATGAAATAACAAATTCTATTGCTTCCTTTAATAAATCAGTAAAATCCTTTGGAAAGAAATGTCCTAAACCTTCCTTAACAATTAATCTGCATTGATAGTTATTTTTTTCAAATATCTTTACAAGCTCTACAACATTGTTATAAAACGAATCCTTATCACCTGTAATGATATATCCTTTTATAACTTTCTTATTTTCATTAATTAAATTTTCAAAAGCTGCTACATTTTGTATAGAAGGAATAACTGCTATAAATCCTTTTGTTTCAAGAATATTTCCATACAAGCTTAGTTCAATTGCTAATCTCCCGCCTTGTGATGCTCCAGCAATAATTTCTTGTTTTGTATTATATTTTTCTTTAAACCTTTTAAATAATGTCGTTATTTCTTCTACAGCAATATCCTTATTATCCCAACAATATGCATTATATCCAAATATTTGAGATGATTGAGGAAATCCAAAAAGAAACTGGTCTAATAGTTCATTATCAAACCAATAAGGGGCAAAATCTTTTACATTGGACCCTCTCCAGTGTAAAGAAAATATTCCAGTATTTGATTTATCATTTCCATAAATAAAAAGTTGAGGTTTAGATGTACTTTTTAAATTATTTAAAATTTCCTGGCACCTATTTACTATCATCTTAAATTTTTCGATGCTTTGGAGGTTACGTAAATCTTCATCATAAATTAAAGTCAAAGGATTCCACCATATTCCTTTATTTAGTCCTTCTTCCAGAACTGCAATTGCTTTTTGTGGATTCCCTTGTTTAGAATAAACACAAGCCTTCCAAAAAATTGTTTTATCAAGTCTTTCTGGGAATTCCTCCTGTACTTTCTCAATCAGAGAGTGAACTTTATTATATTTTTCCTGCTCAAATAAATGAAAAATTTCTTTTTGTAGTTCAACAAACTTTGATTCTGACATGATATTCACGCTCCTCAATCTTTTCAATCATATTATCATTTTAAACATTATATTCAATATATCATTTAAATCAATCAAACTCTAATCATCAGGTTTTATATAAAATACAATATATAATTTGAGATACTAGTTTGTAAATAATATCGAATTACTACACAAATTAATTTTCATTTTAAATTCATGACTAATCAAAACTATAATAAGATGATGATAATTCATAAATGCATTCATCCCTTTGTTTTTACCTATCATACATAATTTTTAACATTTTATTAAATATTCCATTATGTAAAAGATAAGAGGATATATGGTCATTAATTGAACATAATATCCTCTTATCTTTTAATCTATTTTTCAAAATCCCAGAATTGTTTTTTAACAATTAAGAAAATCTACATTTTTATTATATTTTCTTTGAGAATATTGCTAACACTACTATGAATGCTAAACCAAAAATCATCAATGCAGTTTGTTCAATAGCCATGATACCAGCTATAGCTACAGCACCGATTGCTATAGGAATGATATATTTAGTTACTGCATACCATACGTTAAATAACTTAAATTCAATTGTTCCGCCATTTGTAAGCTCATCTTTAATATCTTCTTTTTTCATGAACCAACCTGTATATATAGCTATTAACATCCCGCCTATTGCTAGGAATATCTTATCTGTTATAATATCAAAGAAATCAAAGAATCCTACCCCAAAAAGAACCTTAAAATCTGATAATAGACCTAAAGATAAGGAGGATAATATTCCTGTAACAATCATCAAACTGCTTGCAATGGATACTGCTTTCTTTCTTTCCATCTTTCTTTCATCTATTAGATAAGCAGTTACTACTTCAAGTAGCGACAAAGATGAAGTTAAAGCTGCTAATGTAAGAATAATAAAGAATAATACTGATAATATAATCCCAATTACGCCCATTTGAGAGAATATTGTAGGTACCACAACGAATACTAATCCTGGCCCTTGAGTTGGTTCCATACCATAAGCAAATAGTGCTGGGAATATTGCTATGGCTGCTAATAAAGCTGCACATGTATCCATTCCAGTTACTAACAAAGCATTCTTAGGTAGGTTTTCTTTTTTACTTAAATAACTACCATAAGTTATCATACAGCCCATCCCTAGGCTTAATGAGAAAAAGGCTTGACCTAAGGCAGCTAAAAATGTACTACCATTTACTTTGCTAAAATCTGGTTTGAATAAAAATTCTAAGCCCTTACTAGCACCTGGTAAAGTAACACTTCTGATTATTATAACTATTAACAATACATATAATATTGGCATCATAATTTTGCTGGCTTTTTCAATACCGCTTTGTACACCTTTAGCAACAATAACGATATTGGCTAATAAATAAAGAATCATCCATATTACAGGTTCAATTGGGCTTGATATAAAATTGCCAAAATAATCAGCAATTGCAGAAGTATTTGATAACAAACCTGTTACAGATTTGAATACATATGCTAAAGCCCAACCTCCAACTACAGGATAAAAGCCCATAATGAAAAATGCACTAATAACTCCCAAAACTCCTACAAATGTAAATCTCCTGTCAAATTTCTTAAATGCACCAGCTGCAGCTAAACTAGCTCTTCTTCCAATAGCAAATTCAGCAGTCATAACACTAAGACCAATACCTAAAATAATGACTAAATAAATAAGTATAAATGCGCCTCCACCATTAGTTCCTGTCAAATATGGGAACCTCCATATGTTCCCAAGTCCAATAGCAGACCCTGCTGCAGCCATGATAAATCCAATTCTAGAGCCCCAATTTTCTCTTTTTAATTGGCTTTTCTCCATAAACACGCCTCCTTTTAAAAGTTTATTTTATTTATTTTTATTTATGATATTATAAAAATATTATTATGTCTAGTCTCAATTTTCTGATTTTTGTCAATTGTTAGTTAATTTTTTGACGATTATGATGCACAATCAAAAATTTCATTTTTTTACAAAAAAATATGATATAGTTATATAATAAGAATAATAAATCAATTTAAAAAATTGGAGGTCAATATGAGTAAAGATAAGGCATTAGATATTTTAAAAAATTTAAAAAAAATAATTATCGGAAAAGACAATGTATTAAAAAATGTATTAATCTGCCTATTAGCAAGAGGACATCTTTTAATTGAAGATGTACCCGGTGTAGGAAAAACTACGCTTGTTAAAGTATTGGCAAAAAGTTTAAATTTATCTTACAAAAGAGTTCAATTTACTCCAGATTTAATGCCTTCTGATATAATTGGCATCAATATTTATGATAAAAACACAGGAACATTTATTTTTAGGAAGGGACCAATATTTACTCAAATCTTTTTAGCAGACGAAATAAATAGAACCTCTCCAAAAACTCAGTCCAGCTTACTTCAAGCTATGGAAGAAGGCGAAGTATCCACTGAAGACAATAATTACATATTGGAAAGGCCTTTTATGGTATTGGCAACTCAAAACCCATTAGAATATCAAGGCACATTTCCTTTGCCAGAAGCACAACTTGACCGTTTCTTAATGCGTATATCAATTGGATACCCTGATAAATCCCATGAAATTGAAATATTAAAGAACTACAAATCAATTAAAGATCTAGAACAAATCTCACCAGTGGCTTCTAGAGAAGATATATTAACAATGCAGGATGAAGTTGATAATGTATATGTTCATGACGATATATTTGAATATATTATAAACATAGTCAGCTTAACTAGAAATTATAAAACTATTCAATTAGGTGCAAGCCCTAGGGCAGCCATTGACCTTCTAAAAGCATCAAAGGCAAAAGCATATTTAGAAGGTAGAAATTATGTTATACCAGATGATGTTAAGGAAATGGTAAATCCTGTTCTGTCACACAGGATTATATTATCACCAGAAGCAAAGATCGAAAATAAGAGCACTGATGAAGTATTGGCTGAATTGCTTTATCAAATATATATTCCGGTGATAGTAAATGAATAATAGGACGTATATCTCACCGTTGATTTTTATAATATTACTTGGTTATGTATTGTTAGTTGGCGGAACTGTACCTTATTTCCTTTTTTATACAATGTTGTTAATATACCTAATACCTTTTATTCATTGTTTAATCTGTTACCTATTTCTAAAAGGTACAGTTGAAATTCCAGAAGGAAATCTTCATGCTGGAGACACAATAACAATTATGTATAAAATAAATAATAAAAGTATCCTCCCAATAACATACCTAGAAATAGAAAATGACTTCTCAAAAAAACTAACAGGAAAAACCTCTCCAAAAGTCATATTATCCATTGAAAAAAAAGGATATTATAATGGCTCTGAAACAATCATATTAAAAAGACGTGGATTCTATGAAGTAGGAGAAATTAGCGTCACAATAAAAGATGCATTTGGTTTTTTCTCACTAAAAAAGAAAATTTCGACTCCTACTTCCCTGTTGGTATATCCTGAAGTCATTGACATTAGTACCTTTAAAACATCTACTACCCAACAAACTGGTGAACTTTCAATTAAAGATCCATCTTTTCAAGATAAAAGCAGAATTAACAGCCTTAGGGAATATCAAGAGGGAGATAGCATAAAATCAATACATTGGAAACAAACTGCTAAGAAAAATACTCCCATAGTTAAAGAATACGAAAATAGCTATGATACTCAATTAGTAATTTTTTTAGATAACGAATACAGACTTTTTAAAAATGATATTGACACAAGAATAGAAGATAAAATTGTAGATGTAACTGCAAGTATCATCAACTATTGTCTAAATCAAAAAATTGAAGTTACATTAGAAACACAAAATTACGATAGCACTATTAAAATAAAAGGAATGCAAAAATCAGACTTTAAGCCATTTTTGGAAGTACTCGCAAGATTCAGAGGAAATGGAAAATCGAACTTTTCTACCTTCATATCATCTAAAATAGATATTATTAAGAGAAGTTCCACAGTAGTTTTAGTCACTCCAAATTTAGATAAGAAAATTGGCTCCCTTGGTATTAAATTAAGAATGAAAAACTTATACCCAGTATTTATTGTAGTTACTGATTATGAAAATAACAATGGATATATGGATGTAATTATTGAAAAGAAATTGAAATCTGAAGGAATACCTGTATATTGGTTAGATTGTAAAACTAATGTAAAGGAAATTTTGGAGGCTCATTATGGATAGCTTGCGTAAACAAAACAAAAATCTCATATATAATCTTCTCTACTCCATAATGGTATTTAGCTTAGTATATGTAATAGCTGAAGGAATAGGCCTAAAGCTTAAGCCATATGTTCAATTTCCTGTTATATTTTTAAGCAGTTTATTGGTCAAGTTTTTTATCTTTAATCCAGCAGTTTTTTATTCACTACTTTTGTTTACTTTTATTATTTTCCTTATAATTCAAAGATACTTTTACCCTATTCTTTTTGTTATTGGGGAAAAGACATATGCCTTAATTGAAAATATTATTGAAAACATCTTAGGAAAAGGAAATATTACCCCAGAGAATTTAATACCATTCTGGTTTTTAATCATAATTTTAGTTTCATTTATTACATCCATTGTTATATTTAAATCGAAGAAAATATATTTTCTTTTGCCGATTTATATATTGCCTTTTTTATATTACTGGTATTATTACTACGATTCAGCTTACTGGATGATGGCTCTTTTTTTAGCATCCTTTATTATGTTAATGGGACTAAATAAATATGACAGTTTAAAGGCAAATATTATTTATAAGAGTTGGTTTAAGACGATTTCCATCTATAGCTTAATTACAGTCTCATTAGCACTAATTTTGCCAAAAACCTATGATTATATAGAATGGCCATGGCTTCAGGAAAAAGTTGAAACTTACTTCCCTGTTGTAAAGGAATTAAGAAGTTATGATTCTTATACTAAGAAAAGAGAAGAAGCTTCTTTGTTTGACTTTTCTTCTACTGGCTTACAGGAAGGCATTTCAAAACTAGGTGGTCCTGTTAAACTAAATAACAGTAGAATAATGCTTATAAGGTCTGACGAACCAGTATATTTAAGAGGAAATGTTAAGCAAATATATACAGGCAACTCTTGGCAGTCCTATGACACAGACTTTAAAAAATACAGGCCAAATGGCAGATTAAACAACTTGACATCTTATGAAAGAAAATCCTTTTATAGAGAAAAAACTATCGTCATAAAAAATCTAACTTTGACAACTCAAACAGTTTTTAGCCCTTATTTGCCCGAAGCAGTTTATATTGATAAGGATTCAACAATATTCATAAACGACGATTTTGAGATGATACTTCCTGATGGGATATATAAAAATGAGTCATATACTTTAAAAGTACAAAAGCCATATCCCTATAGTGTTTTGCTAACTAAAGGTATATACAACACTAAAAATAGTATTGAAAATCTTGATATCTATCTACAAGTCCCAGATAATATATCTAAACAAATAAAAGATTTAGTAAAAGCAATAGTTGAAGGAAAGAAAACTGATTACGAAAAAGCTGTTGCTATTGAAAGCTATTTAAGGGAAAATTACAAATATACCTATGATGTTGAAGAAGTACCTGATAATGTTGAGTTTATTCATCATTTCTTATTTAATGAAAAAAAGGGATATTGTACCTATTTTGCCACTGCCATGGCTATAATGTTGCGACTTGAAGGAATTCCTTCAAGATATATTGAAGGATACATTGCAATTGACGAAGTAGAGCCAGAAATTTATGAAATAACAGGCAAAAATGCACATACATGGGTAGAAGCCTTTATTGAGCCTGTAGGATGGATTTCCTTTGAACCAACTCCTGCCTACCCTGTTGAAAATAGAATGACTGAATCTCTAAACTCACAGGAAAATGGAATAAACGCTCCAAGTAATGCTTATATTCCTATTAACGGAGAGAAAGTAATAGATAGGGCGCCAAAAGATGCAATTATTGATGATATGCCAATGGCAAGTACAGAAAATGACTATACAAATGACACTAGTAAGGCTTCTAAATCAAACGAAAAAACAGTCTATATGTTTGGGATATTAATGCTGTTGTTATCTATAAGGCTTATTAGAGGATTAATATACTACAAATTTGAAGATATTAAATATAAGAAACTTTCAAATAATGAGAAGATAATATTTTTATATAGGCAAATTATTAAAATTATAGAATTGTTTGGATATCCTCAAAAAAGTGGAGAAACCCATTATGAATATGCAGAAAGGATAGCAAATAAATTCTATTACACTGGTGAAAAAAATATAAAGAAAATAACAGACATATTTGTAAAAAGCAAATATAGCACTCTTCCTATCTCAGATGACGATGTCAAAGAACTTGAAGACTTCAAATACTCTATTAACAAACAATTAAGAAAATATCTAGGATTAGCAAAATATTTATACAGAAAATATATAAAATTAGATTTAAAGGTTAAGATATCCCACTAGGATATCTTAACCTTTATTTATTCAAAAATTCCCAATATGAATATTCCAGCCATTACTAATGCAATAAAAATATACTGTTTTTTGGTTAACATTTCCCTTAGAAAAATTCTCCCTAAAAGCACAGATATAATACTATAACTTGCAATCATAGGTGCCACTACTACAGAATTTGTATCTAATGCATAAACATAAAAATATTGCCCTGCTGTCTCAAATATTGCTGCCAATCCTTTATCCTTATGTTGCAAGATATTGAATTTTTCTTTTTTTATAATTGTTATATATAAAAGCACTAAAATTCCACATATTAAAAAGGTCAACTCATAGGAAACCAAAGCTTCATCAGGGCTCATAAATTTGCTTAAATAAACATCGTCTAAGAATGTCCCCATAGCGTCTACTGCAGCATACAAAATTGGGAAAATCAATGCTATGGGACCTATCTTAAGTTCCCTACTTACTACTTCATTTCTTTTTATTCTTTCTTCTTCAGCCATATCCCTTTCAATTATTCCTATTCCTATAAGGCCAATAGTTATCATTGTAACTGCTATAAGTTGCCATATATTCATAGTCTTTCCCAAAAATATAAAAGCAAGTATCCCTGCTATGGCACCGGAAGTATTGCTTACAGGTGAATTAATGGAAACTTCTAAGTACCTTAATCCTACATATCCTAAAGTCATAGATAAGATATACATTGCAGAAACTGGTAAGTACTTGACAATGTTAAAGGGATTATAATCCCAACCCATTTTATATAGCTGATAAATAGCTTGTACACCCATCACAAGGCCTACCATAAATACAATCTTTAAATGGCTATACCTATCTGTTGGGTCTGTCCCCTTTTTATAATACATATCTGCTATTCCCCAAAAGACTATTGTTAAGACTGCTGCTGTGTACCACGAAAAAACCATATTTACCTCCTTACACAAAAATTTTTACTTCACTATTATAAACTCATAATAAAAAAAATGCTACATAATTTAATTTTTTATTAAAAAAAATTAAAAATACAATAATTTTTTTAATTCCTAGTAGACTTCTAGGAATTTATTTGGTATATAATATATATAAATGATAATTTGTATCAATTGAATTTTATTATTAACGGAGGAGTATACTATGAACAATAAGTTATTAAGTATTAAAAACTTAAGAGTAAATGTAGATGAAAAGGAAATTTTAAAGGGATTAGACCTTGAAATAAATAAAGGTGAAATCCATGTTATTATGGGACCTAATGGCAGTGGTAAGTCAACACTTGCCTATACACTAATGGGGCATCCTAAGTATAAAATTGTCGATGGTACTATTGAATTTGATGGTGAAATCATTAATGATTTAAAAGCTGATGAAAGAGCTAAAAAAGGTATTTTCCTTTCCTTCCAATATCCTGAGGAAATTCAAGGAATAACAGTAGAAGATTTTCTACGCACAGCTGTTACTTCTGTAACTGGAAAAATACCTGGAGTTATGGCATTTAAGAAATTATTAAAGGAAAAGATGAAACTATTAGAGATGAATGAAGAATATGCTTCAAGGTATTTAAATGTTGGATTCTCCGGCGGAGAAAAGAAAAAAAATGAAATTCTACAAATGTCAATTTTAGAACCTAAACTTGCAATATTAGATGAAACCGATTCAGGTTTGGATGTTGACGCCATTCGAATTGTTGCAGAAGGTGTAAAAAGAATTAAAGATGAAAGTAGATCCATCCTTGTAATAACACATTATAACAAATTGTTGGATTATCTCAAACCTGATTATATCCATATCCTTTTGAATGGAAAAATAGTTAAAACCGGTGGTATGGAACTGGCTGACGAAATTGACAAAGAAGGATACGAAAACATAAAATTGAGATTTGCAAATATATAGAGGTGAAAATGATGGAAAGAAAAAAGACTTATATTGAAGACATTGATAGAGGAATTTATGATATTAAAAATGAATTTAACTACCTCTTTAAAACAGAAAAAGGGTTGACTCCTGAAATAGTAATGGAAATATCCAAAGCCAAAAATGAACCTAAATGGATGACAGACTTTAGGCTAAAATCCCTGGAAATCTATAACAGCATGCCAATGCCAACATGGGGACCTGATCTTTCAGACCTTAACATCGATGAAATAGTAACTTATATAAAACCTAATACAGACATGAAGAACAGCTGGGATGATGTACCTGAAGACATTAAAAGAACCTTTGAATTATTGGGCTTACCTCAAGCTGAGCGGGAAGCACTAGCTGGAGTTGGAGCTCAATACGATTCAGAAGTTGTTTATCACAACATCAGAAAAGAATTGACTGATTTAGGTGTTGTTTACCTTGATATGGAAACTGCTTTAATTGAATATGAAGATATAATAAGAAAATATTTTATGACTTTAGTCCCTCCTACTGCTCACAAATTTGCTGCACTTCATGGTGCAGTTTGGTCAGGAGGTTCCTTCGTATATGTTCCAGAAGGTGTGAAAGTAGATATACCACTACAATCTTATTTTAGGCTCAATGCACCAGGAGCGGGCCAATTTGAACATACATTGATTATTGTTGACAAAGGTGCAAAACTTCATTTTATAGAAGGATGCTCAGCTCCTAAATATAATGTAAATAACCTACATGCTGGATGCGTAGAGTTATTTGTCAAAGATAATGCAACCTTAAGATACAGCACTATAGAAAACTGGTCTAAAAATATGTACAACCTAAATACAAAAAGAGCCATAGTAGATAAAAATGGTACTATAGAATGGATATCTGGATCCTTTGGTTCAAAAGTTACTATGTTGTATCCTATGAGCATATTAAAAGGCGAAGGTGCAAGAGCTGAATATACAACTATTACATTCGCATCTAAAGGGCAACATCTGGATACTGGTACAAAGGTTGTACATCTAGCACCACATACTACTTCTACAATTAACTCAAAATCCATCTCAAAAGATGGAGGTTATGCATTTTATAGAGGGCTCTTAAAAGTTGCCCCAGATGCCTATGGTTGTAAATCAACTGTATCATGCGAATCCTTGATGCTTGATAACGAGTCTAAATCTGATACTCTGCCAATGATTGAATTAAACAACGACAATATTGATATAGGTCATGAAGCTAAAATTGGTAGAATCAGCGACGAAGCCATCTTTTACCTAATGAGCAGAGGTATAAGCGAAGAAGAAGCAAAGGCCATGATAGTTAGGGGCTTTGTTGAACCAATTACAAAAGAACTTCCACTGGAATATGCAGTTGAATTAAATAATTTGATTAATATTGAATTTGAAGGTTCAATAGGATAAGGAGGTATAAGGATGATTACATGGAAAAGAATTAAACTTGAAAATTATTCATTCCCAAAAATATACAATTATAGAAAGGAATTTATAAAGCTAACTGATGAATTACCTGATGGAGTGAAGTTAGAAAAAATTAATGATGCAATTGATAGGAAAAAAATAAACTGGCTCTATGCCGATGAAGTAAATGGCATGGGAAAGGAATTCGTCCCCTTTGTTAATGAACATTATAATAGTGGTATATCCTTATACCTTCAAAGAAATACAAAAGCACCTAATCCAATAGTAATTGAATTCAACATGGATGAAGAAAATCCTACATTAGTTGATAAAAACATAATTGTTGCAGAACCAAACAGCGAAGCAACAATCATTTTTCATTATCATTCTGATGAAAAAGTAGAAGCATTTCACAATGGTTTTACAGAAATCCATGCAAAGGAAAATTCAACTATAAACATTATAAAAATTCAAAGGATGAACAACTTATCCCATAACTTTGACACTAACATTGCCTATGTAAAAGGTGAAGGAAAAGTTAACTGGATAACAGTAGAGTTAGGCAGCCTAATAACAGGAGCCAATTACACAACATATTTAGATGAAGTGGCAAGTGAATCTAACCTTTCTTCCATATATTTGGGAGATGGAAATCGAAAACTTGATTTATCATATTCTATGATTCACAAAGGCCCTAGGAGTGTAAGCAACATTGAGGGCAGAGGTGCATTAATGGATAATGCAATAAAAGTCTTTAGAGGGAATATAGACTTTAAAAAAGATGCAAGGCTTTCAAAAGGAAATGAAGAAGAATATGTAATACTCCTAAGCCCAAGTGTAAAATCCGATTCAATTCCAGCACTTTTCTGCCATGAAGACGATGTTCAAGGAGAACACGCTGCCAGTGCAGGACAAATAAATGAAGACCAGTTATTTTATCTTATGAGTCGAGGTTTAAGCGAAAAAAAATCTAAAAAGCTTATTATAGAAGGTGCATTTAAACCCATTTTAGATAAAATCCCACTTGAAGAATTAAAAGAACTGATAGGCCTTGAAATTGAAAGGAGACTTATGAATGCATAAGCTTAATATAGATGAAATAAGAAAGGACTTCCCTATTCTAAACCAAAAAATCAACGGCCATAGATTAGCCTATTTAGATAATGCTGCTACAACCCAAAAACCATATCAGGTAATTGACGCAATTTATAATTATAATAAAACATCTCATGGCAATCCTCACAGGGGAGTACATCAGTTAAGTGTTAGGGCAACTGAAGAATATGATTTAGCCAAGGAAAGGGTAAGAAAATTTATCAATGCAAAATCAGTTGAGGAAATTATCTTTACAAGGAATACAACAGAATCAATTAACCTAATAGCAAATTCTTATGGCATGGAATTTATTAAAGAAAATGACGAAATTGTATTGGCAATTTCTGAACACCACAGCAACATTCTTCCTTGGCAAAGGGTAGCAAAGGAAAAAAATGCAGTGCTAAAATATATGTATTTAAATGAAGAAGGAAGAATAACCCACGAAGAGATAATGAATAAGATTACTCCTAAGACTAAACTTGTTTCTATAGCACATATGTCTAATGTATTAGGGACAATTCATCCCATTGAAGAAATAATAGATTATGCTCATAAAATAGGTGCAACTGTAATAATAGATGGTGCCCAAAGTACTCCCCATATAAAAGTAGATGTACAAAGCCTTGATGCAGACTTCTATGTATTTTCTGGCCATAAAATGCTTGGCCCAATGGGAATTGGTGTAGTATATGGGAAAAAAGAGATTTTGGAAAAAATGCCTCCATTTTTAATGGGTGGAGATATGATAGAATATGTATATGAAGATTACGCTACCTTTGCTCCCCTTCCCTTTAAATTTGAAGCAGGTACACAAAATGTGGAAGGTGCAGTAGGATTAAGGGCAGCCATTGATTACCTAGAAAAAATAGGAATTGATAAAATTGAAGAGCATGAAAAAGAATTGGTTGAATATGCACTCGACAAGATGTTATCTATACCATATATAAAAATACAAGGTCCTAAGGATTTAAATAAAAGAGGCGGAATCATTTCTTTTACAGTAGATGATGTACATCCTCATGATGTATCTACCATTTTAGATTCCTATGGAGTTGCAGTAAGAGCTGGACACCACTGCGCACAGCCACTAATGAGATTCTTAAATGTACCTGCTACATCAAGAATTAGTTTTTATCTTTATAATAATAAAGAGGATATTGACCAATTTATTGAAGGACTTAAAGAAGTTAGGAAGTGGCTAGGCTATGAATCTTAATTCAATTTATACACAAATAATTATGGAGCATAATAGAAGCACCCACAATAGAAGAAAACTAGAAAACCCAGATATAACCGAAAGAGGGCATAATCCAAGCTGCGGAGATGATATTACTTTACAGCTAAAAATATCTAATGGAATAATTGAAGATGCTGCTTTTACTGGAGTTGGATGTGCTATTTCCCAAGCCTCTGCATCTATGATGATAGATTTAATTAAAGGAAAAAGCATTAAAGAGGCACTAGATTTAGTCGAAACTTTCATAGGTATGATAAAAAAAGAAATTACTGATGAAGAAGAATTAGAAAAATTGGGAGATTTAATTGCCCTTCAAAATATTTCTAACATGCCAGCTAGGGTAAAATGTGCTGTCTTAGCATGGCATACATTAAAAGAAGCATTAGAAAAATAAGAGATGTCATTGAGACATCTCTTATTTTTCTTTATTTCCATATTTTTTTAGATATTCATCCCTTAACATTGAAAATATCAGCTGGTTGCGATATCCATTTTCGCCTTTACATGACTGCCTTAAGGTTCCTTCATGAACAAAGCCAAAATTAGTATAGAGTTTTATTCCAACAATATTATCTTCAAAGACATCTAGCCAAAATCGATTCATATTTAGAGAAATAAAGCAATATCTCAGCAGCCCTTCAATAAATTCCTTGCCATATCCTAATCCCTTTTTATCTATTACAATTCTTCTAAATTCAAAGCTATTAGCTTTATTATTAATTACTGACAGCGAAAAGCCAACCATTTCTCCGCTGTTTTTCTCCTTAATAGATAACAGTAATTTATCCTCTGATTTTATTTCCGCCAAATGCTCTTCATAACTACCTTGAAAAACAAAATTCCTGTTTTCTTCAGAATTTTCCATATCTATTATCTTAGGTATTTCTTCTTCTGTAGCATCATAAACCCTCAATCTTGGAGTTTCAAAATGTAGTTTCATATATTTCTCAATTCCCTTACCATCTATCATAATGTACTTTTTCTTCATTATATCTATCAACAGGTTCTACATCTTGCGCTTTTACTCCTATAACTACTAGTCCGATTGGAATTATATGTTCTGGTAAATTTAAAGTCTTTGACATATTTTCTACCAAATCTGTTTTGCCATATAGCCCGCACCATACTGCACCTAATCCCAATCCATGGGCTGCCAATAACATGTTTTGTATTGATGCTGAACAGTCTTCAACTAAAAATCCCATGTCCTGTTGCTTAGATTTATCTCCACAAACAACTATTCCACATCCAGCATTGGGAAGCATCTTAGCATATTTATGAAATTCAGCAATTTTATTTATAATTTCCTTATCCCTTATAACTACATATTCCCTTGGCTGCAAATTATGAGCAGATGGCGCTTGAAATCCTGCCTTAAGAATTAGCTTTAAATCCTCCTCCTTTACTGGAGCCCCAGTAAATTTCCTAATACTCCTTCTTGAAAAAATTGCTTCTAAAACATCCATATTATCACCTCTTTACTTATTTTTATACTCTTAATATTTTATCAGCTTCTTTTAGATGCCTTCTTATTTCAATGTTTTGTGGACACATGGATTCACAGTTTCCACATTCTACGCATTGTGAAGCGTCAATTCCCTTTTCTATATATTTTTTATACCTATTTCTTGAAATTTCCTCAGTACCAAAAACATAAAAGTCATTATAAAGTTGAAATATATCAGGAATAGATACATTTTGTGGACATGGAAGGCAATATTCACAGCCAGTGCATCCAACCTTTACCTTTTTTTGATAAATACTTGTTACCATATCAATTAATTCAACTTCTCTATTAGTTAAGTGACCAGGAACTGCATCTGATGCAGTTATTATATTTTCTTTAACTTGTTCAAAAGTACTCATTCCGCTTAATACAACTGAAACTTCCTTATGATTTAATACCCATCTTAAAGCCCATTCAGCAGGAGTCCTTTTTATTTCGCTTTGGTCCCAAATAGATTTTATTTCATCTGAAGGATTAGATAATTTTCCGCCTTTAACAGGTTCCATGATAACAACAGATATCCCCTTGCTATATGCATATCTCAACCCTTCTTCTCCTGCTTGATAGTTTCTATCTAGATAATTTAATTGTATTTGACAAAAATCCCAGTTGTATGAATCTAATATTTCCTTAAATACCTTTAATTCATCATGGAATGAAAATCCAATATATTTTATCTTGCCACTCTTTTTAGCTTTTTCTATAAACTTAAAAACATTCAATTCTTTAATCTTATCCCAGCGGCTTTTAGTTAGACTATGTAGTAAATAGAAATCTATATATTCAACATCAAGCTTCTTCAATTGCTCATCTAAGTATTTTTCGAAATCTTCATAACTATTTATTAACCAGCACGGAGATTTTGTTGCAATATATACCTTTTCCCTATAGCCATCTTTTAAGGCTTTCCCTACTAAAATTTCACTGTTACCTTGATGATAAGGGTATGCTGTATCTATATAGTTTACTCCATTGTCTATTGCGTACCTCAACATCTCAATGGCTTTTTCTTCATCTATTTTACTAGAATCGTTTTCAATTATTGGCAAGCGCATTGTCCCAAAACCTAAAGCTGAAACCCTCAAGTTATCTTTAGTAAAATTTCTATAATGCATAATCTTCCCCCTTAATATTTCGATTATCGTAATATTTCCTTTTAATATATTATCATACCTCATTCGTCTAATGTCAATTATAATTTTCTATTTAAATTTAAACCAAAAGGAAGTTTAGCATGTTACTAAACTTCCTTATTATTATTCCAACTCAATAGCACCAGTATTTAAAGCATAGTATCTTCCTCTTTGATTCATTAATTCTTCATGGTCACCACGTTCTATTATTTGTCCCTGTTCAATTACCATTATAGCATTTGAATCCCTTACGGTAGATAATCTGTGGGCTATTACAAAAGTGGTTCTTCCTTCCATTAATTTATCCATACCTTCTGATATTAGTTTTTCTGTTCTTGTATCAACTGATGAAGTGGCTTCATCAAGTATCAAAATAGTTGGATTTGCTACTGCAGCCCTTGCAATTGAAAGAAGCTGTCTTTCTCCTTGAGAAAGGTTCCCACCATCCATGGTAATCATTGTATCATAGCCTTGAGGAAGATTTTTGATGAAATAATGGGCATTTGCTAGTTTTGCAGCTTCAACAACATCTTCATCAGTAGCATCAAGCCTACCATATCTAATATTATCTGCAATTGTACCTTCAAAAAGATGTACATCCTGTAAAACTATACTCATAGTGCTTCTTAAGTCATGTTTATTAATTCGTCTTATATCTATTCCATCGTATAGTATTCTTCCCTCGTCTATTTCATAAAACCTATTTATAAGATTTGTAATAGTAGTTTTGCCTGCACCTGTAGAACCTACAAATGCTATCTTTTGACCGGGTTTGGCATAAAGATTTATATTCTTCAATACCTTTTTGCCTTCCACATATCCAAAGCTTACATTTTCAAAAACGATATGCCCCTTTAGTGGGACTCTATCATATTGACCGTTTCCCTTTGGAACCCTCCAGAATTGATTTCCATTTTCATCTTTTACAAGCCTTACATCACCTTCATCGATTTCTTCTTCTTCATCTAATATATTAAATATCCTTTCAGCACCTGCTAATGCTGCAAATAACATATTAAATTGATTTGAAACCATGGTTATTGGCCTAGACATTGTTCTAGTATATTGCAAGAAGGTTGCTATATTACCTACACTTAATCTATTTTTCATTACTAAAACAGCACCAACCATTGAAACAAGAGCATATAAGATAAAGGACAAATTACCCATTACAGGCATTAGCAATACTCCATAGGTAGAAGCTGAAGTACTAGCTTTTCTTAATTTTTCATTTTTTTCACAGAATTCATCTATGGCACGATCTTCATAATTAAAAACTTTTACTACCTTTTGTCCTGACATCATTTCTTCAATGTATCCATTCATGTCCGCCAACGTTGCTTGTTGTAGCCTAAAGTTTTTAGCTGATCTTTGGCCAATGACTTTTATTGTTGTGAACATTACAACAAGCATGCCAATTACAATTAATGTTAGTATTGGGCTTAAAATTATCATCATTACAAGGGTTCCAACTAATGTTACTACAGCAATTATTCCCTGTGATATTCCTTGCTCCAAAGATTGTACTAACAAATCTACATCATTTGTAAAAGTTGACATCAATTCTCCGTGGGAATGAGTATCAAAGAAAGATATAGGCAGCTTTTGCATATGCGCAAACATCTCTTCACGTATTTTATGGACTGTTCTGTGGGATAGCTTTACCATGCACCATTGCCCTAGATATTGAAAAAGGGAAAAAGAAATTACAAAAACTCCCATAATAACTAAATACTTAATAAATTTTATTTTTTCAAAATCTCCAACTAAACTATCTATAATTGGACTTAACATTGCATTTGCAGCTATTTGAGAAGCTGAACTTATAAATACAAAGAATATTCCGCCAAAAAAAGCAAATTTATTATATTTAAAATAGCTAAATAACCTTTTTATTGTTTTAATGGGGTTTTTGGGTTTTAGTTGTCTGTATTTTCCATTACTCATTCTGCAATCACCCCTTTATGTTGTGATTCATAAATTTCCTTGTAAATTGGAGAAGTTTGCAACAAGGTTTCATGGTCACCAATGGACTCAATTTGTCCCTCATGTAAAACAATTATCTTATCTGCATATTGAACAGAGGATATCCTTTGAGCAATGATAATCTTTGTGATATCCCTTAATTCATTTTTGAAAACTTGTTGAAGTTTTGCTTCTGTGGCTACGTCAACAGCACTTGTTGAATCATCTAAAATCAAAATCTTAGGAGATTTTAACAAAGCCCTTGCAATTGTAAGCCTTTGCTTTTGACCACCTGAAAAGTTTTCTCCACCTTGCTCTACTATATGGTCTAGTCCATCATCATATTTTGAAACAAATTCCCATGCTTGTGCATGCTTTAATGCATTAATAATCTCTTCATCTGTTGCATCTTCTTTGCCCCACTTCATATTGCTTCGGATAGTCCCTGAAAATAGAGTATTCTTTTGCAATACCATTGCAACTTTGTCTCTTAAAACTTTAATATCATAATTCCTTACATCTACTCCACCAACATACACTTTTCCTTCTGTTACATCATACAACCTAGGAATTAATTGAACTAAAGTTGTTTTAGAAGAGCCAGTTGAACCAATGATTCCTACTGTTTCTCCAGATTCTATGCTGAAACTAATATTTTTCAAAACCTTTTCTCTACTGCCAGGATAAATGAAGCTTACATTTTCAAAAACAATTGAACCGTCCTTTACTTCCTTTACTGGATTTGGAACCTCTTTAATTTCTGATTCAGTATTCAATATTTCTAAAATCCTGTGCATAGATGCAGTACCACGCATAAATTGCATGAAGTACATTGAAATCATCATAAGAGCCATCATTATTTGAGTTATATAAGTAATAAAAGCTATTAAATCTCCGCTGCCTAATGTACCTGCAACGACTTTTTGGCCCCCAAACCACAAAACAGCTATTATTGTTGAATAAATAATTAGGTTTAAAAATGGCATATTTATGATTACTAAAGAAATAGCCTTCAATGCTATATCCCTTAAATCATCATTCCTTTTCTTAAACTTCTTTTCTTCAAATTCCTGCCTATTAAAGGATTTTACAACCCTTATTCCTATTAGGTTTTCTTGAATTGCAGCATTCACTTTGTCTAATGAAGTTTGTAATTTAAGGAATAATGGTCTCGACTTAACTAATACAACTGTTATTACAGCTGCTGTTAATGGAATTGCTATCATAAAGATATTTGCTAAAGAAGAATTTATCTTAAATGCCATTATAAGTGCAAAAATCAACAAAAACGGAGACCTAACTGCCATACGAAGGCTCATCATTGTAACTTGTCCTACTGTATTACAATCATTAGTAAGCCTTGTTATAAGTGAAGATACTGAAAATTTATCTAAATTAGCAAATGAATAACTTTGAATCTTTTTAAAGGCTTCTTCCCTTATTTCAGCTGCAAATCCATATCCAGCTGTTGCACCACAATGGGCACTTAACGAACCAAAAAGAATTCCAAAAAAGGCAGTTATTACCATAAGCAAGCCAACTTTTATAATATAATCCACATCCCTATTTGCAATTCCTACATCAACAATCAATGACATCAAATAAGGTATAAGAATATCAGCAACAACTTCTAATATCATAAAAATTGGGCTCATGATTGCATAACTGATATACTTTTTCATAAGGTGCATTACCTTGCTCAACGAATATCCCCTCCTCTACTCTGTTTTGTTTTTTAAATTTGCCTTGTTTATTTTGTCCAAATTATTATTTACCTTGGTCAACAACTTGTTAAGTTTTATTAGCTCATCTTCACTAAGACCTTCAAATATATCCTGATATACTTTAACAACATACTCTTGATAGTCTTTTACAACATTCTTTCCTAAATCTGTAATTACCAGCCTATTATATCTCATATCAGATTGTAATGGTTCTTGTTCCAATATACCTAAACTAATCAATCTTTTTACAACAACACTCATTGCGCCTTCTGTAAACCTCATTTGCTTGGCCAGCTCTTTTTGACTGGCATGAGGATTGTTTAAAATTTTCATTATCAGAAACAATTGTCCAAATGTTAATCCGTATTCATCTATTTTATATTGTAAAAGCTGAGTTATCTTTTGATGTGTAGCCTTTAATTGTAATGCAACATCAGATTCTAACATATCAAACCTCCAATTACTTTAATGCTAAAGTATTTCCAGACAATATTACTATGATATATTATTTTCTAAATAATGTCAATATATCAAACGAAAACCGTCTACATATGAAAAAAGGTTAGTGAGTCTATACTCACTAACCTTTTGAATAATATACCCAATAATTATTCAATACCTTCAATTTCATAGAATATCTTATCTAAAACAGCTTCTGGACTTAAATCATTGCTAATTAAACCAAGCTTTTGCAAAGCCACTACATTTTTATATACTGAATCCTTAGCACCTTCAATTGATGGATTGTAATTATATGACTTTAGAAGTCTTGAATTCAATTCAACATCCCCTGCTACATAATTCTTTTCAATTTGCAATTTAGCTGCTTCTTCTGGATTTTCTTCAACAAAAATGCAGGCTTTTTGTATAGCTTTTAAAGTCTTCTTTGCTATTTCTGGATGTTTTTCTATAAATTCAGGGCTAAATACTAATACACAGCAGTATTCATCTTCATAAAGTGGATCAGAAGACTGGTCAAATATTAATTTGCCAACGCCACTTTCAACAATTTTACTTGCAGCTGGGTCTGCTATACAAATTGCATCAACGTATCCATTTTCAAGTGCCATTTGCAAATCAGATGCGTTGTAAACAACAAATTCAACTTCCATATTATCAGGTGTTGCCCCAATTCCATATTCCAACAAAGTTCTTTGTACAATTACAGCTTGACTGCTTGCCAATCCTGGTACTCCTATTTTCTTTCCTTTTAAGTCTTTAATGCTATTAATTTCATCATTTGTTGCCAAAGTCAAAGCTTTCAAACAGCCAGTATGAACTCCAGACACTATCTTAATATTTAATCCATTGTCTACTTGTTGAACAATTTTAGGAATCATATCTTGATAAACATCAAGCTTCCCTGATACCATTAAATCTGCAGCTGCTTGCTCTGATTTAATAAACTCAACTTTAACTCCTTCTTCATCGAAGTAGCCCAATTCATAAGCCAATTGCAACGGAGCTTGGCACAAAGACCCAGTATATGTAAGCCTTACAACATAATCATCTAACTTATCATTAGAGTCTCCTGTTTCTTGTGAATTATTTGCTCCATTTTGATTTTCAGATACTGCTGGAGTATCTTTCCCTTCTTTATTGTTCTTGTTAGAACAACCTACCATAATAATTGCTAAAGCCAAAATCAATGATAAAATTGCTACACTTTTCTTTTTCATATTATCCTCCTTATCTTATTTTGTTTTATGTTAAAATTTCATTATCCTTAAAATTTCATTCCTCAAATTAATAAAATCACTTGAATCCCTGTTCCTAGGCCTATCTAAATTAACTTCTATTATTTTTTCTACTTTTGCAGGTCTTGGAGTCATTACGAAAATCCTATCGCTCATATAAATTGCCTCATCTACATCATGCGTAACCATTACCATTGTTGTTTTTCTTTCTTTCCATATTCTAATTATTTCATCCTGCATGTTAATCCTTGTAAAAGCATCAAGTGCTCCTAATGGTTCATCAAGTAGCAGCACCTTTGGATGATTAATTAAAGCCCTAGCCAAAGCAACTCTTTGTGCCATTCCACCAGAAATATGATGGGGGTATGACTTTTCAAAACCTCTTAATCCAATTAAATCTATAAAATAAACTACTTCATTGTTGTCCTTATTAAATACCCTTCTTGCCTTTAATCCAAAGGCAATATTTTCATATATGGTTAGCCATGGATATAGCTTTGGATTTTGAAAAACTAGACCACGCTCATAACTGGTAGACTTTATTTCATTCCCATCTAAAAGAATCTTTCCGGAAGATGGCTTATCTAATCCAGCTATTAACCTTAAGAGAGTTGTCTTTCCACAGCCAGAAGGCCCAATTAATGATACAAATTCACCGGGATTTATCTTGAAATTCATTTCACTTAAAGCAACTACTTCATTGCCATCTACAGATGTAAAAATCTTTGATACTCCTATTGCTTCCAGCGAACCTGATTTAATATCTTCTATACAACCTACCAATTTATAACCCCCTTTTGCCATGTTAGGAGTTTGTCCCTAACTCTGAACATAATGGTAAGCACCAATGAGCACATGACACCTATTACGATAAGTCCAGCATAAACATTTGCAAAGGACATAACTTCTCGCTGCCAGTTTACATACCAGCCTATACCATACTTAACACCTATCATCTCAGCAGTTATTAAGGTAATAAATGAAGATGTTATTCCATTAAAGAACCCTGTAAAAATTGAAGGCAATGCTCCAGGTATTGCTATGCGAAGAAGTTGATAATAATTTGGCGAACCTAGAGTTTTGGCAACTTCAAAATAGCTTTTTTCAAGATTTTGAATTCCCGAGCTTGTCATCAATGATGTAGGAAACCACATGCTCAATGCAACAATAAAGGCACTGGCACCAAAGGAGGTTGGAAATACAACAAGAGCTATGGGTATCCAAATTGTTGCTGGAATTGGTCCAATAAACTTGACCAAAGGCGCAAGCCAATAGTTTAATTTTTTACTCCATCCTACACAAACACCTGTAATTATCCCTGCAATTCCTCCTGAAATCACTCCAGTAAATAATAATCTTAGAGAATGAAGTAAGCACTTTAACAACAGTTTATAATCTCGAAAAAAAACATTTATTACTTTATCTGGATAAGGAAAATAGACTTCAGGAATTAAATTAAATTTTAAAGTAATTAAATTGTATATGCACAACAAAAATATTGCTCCAGCAATTAACCTTGACTTATATGTATATGTTTTCTTAATCTTAGTATTAAATTTTGCTACGATAATTAACACAGAAAAAATAATTATTAAAATAATAAGCAAATTGCTGAAATAGTTATAATTCCTATAAAGAATGTCTTTATTGTTTGGTATGGTTTTATGTAAAACTAGGGCAACAACTGTTACAAATAACGGTAATAGTAGTTCAAAATTTAAATGTTTTTTCACTTGACGTTCTTGTTACCTCCTTTTTTATTTGATATTCCATGATTTTTCAAATATAGATTTTATATCTTCGATAATTAATTATCAAATTGAAATAAATTATATTCATTTTCATTTAATAAATTTTTTTTATATCTACAGATTTGGAAAATTTTTATACTTTATTTTGAATCTCATCTTTTTTCTCGTTTTATTCTCTATAAATAAATTATCTATGTCGTTTAAACCTAACTTTATATAAAACCCAACTAATTCTAATAAACACTGTAAAATATAAAGGATTCCTCATTTTACATTTGACAATTACTAAATTTACATATATAATTTAACTTGTTTTTTTCTATAAATAATATTTTTTGAATTATTTAAAGAATTTGGAACAGAATATAACTATGAAAGGAGGAAAAACAATGAAAAAAATAGGATTACTACCAAAACTGATTATAGCCATAATACTAGGTATAATCATTGGAAGATTTGCTCCAGCTTGGGTAGTAAGAATACTAGCGACATTTAACAGTTTATTTGGGAATTTCCTAAGTTTTGCTATCCCACTGATTATTGTAGGATTTGTTGCTCCTGGGATTGGTGATTTAGGTAAGAAAGCTGGTAAGCTATTAGCAATAACTGCAGGTCTTGCTTATGTTTCAACAATTTTTGCTGGTAGCCTAGCATATATTACCTCAACTATAGTACTTCCAAGGTTTTTAACTCCTGGAGCATTGTTATTAGATTCATCCAATCCTGAAGAAGCTCTACTTCCAGCATTTTTCAATGTAGAAATGCCACCAATATTTGGAGTAATGACAGCATTATTAATTGCATTTACATTAGGACTAGGAATTGCAGCAATTAAAGGAGAAACTATTAAAAATTTCATGAAAGAATTTCAATCTATTATAGAAAAATTAATTTCTAATATTATAATTCCATTATTGCCTTTCCATATATTAGGCATATTTGCTAACATGACCCATGCTGGACAGGTTGCAACAATCTTATCAGTATTTGCAAGAGTATTTATAATGGTAATTTTACTTCACATAACTGTTTTAATAATTCAATTTACAGTAGCTGGAACCTTGGCAGGTGCAAATCCATTTAGATTATTAAAAAATATGATACCTGCTTATTTTACAGCTATAGGTACTCAATCATCTGCTGCAACTATTCCAGTTACTTTACAACAGACTAAAATAAATGGAGTTCAAGATGAAATAGCTGACTTTGTAATTCCATTATGCGCTACAATCCATTTATCAGGAAGTACTATTACATTAGTAAGTTGTTCCATGGCAAACATGATGCTAAATGGCATGTCTACAAATTTCGCAGTAATGTTCCCATTTATTTTAATGCTTGGAGTTACAATGGTAGCTGCTCCTGGTGTACCTGGAGGAGCTGTTATGGCTGCACTAGGAATACTAGAAAGCATGTTAGGCTTCTCTTCTCCAATGCTATCGCTAATGATTGCTTTGTACTTAGCTCAAGATAGCTTTGGTACTGCAGCAAATGTTACAGGAGATGCTGCAATCGCTGTTATAGTTAATAAAATCTCTGGATATGAGTTAAAAAAATAAAACCTCAGAATTTTATTCTGAGGTTTTATTTACATTATTTTATTTTTGATTTTTCAATATCATAACCCATTCTTCTAATTGCATCTTCAATATCCTTAAGAGATATTTTCCCTTCATCAAAATTTAATTTTACCTTGCTTGATGTAAAAGATATGTTTATGGACTCCTTATCAACTCCATCTAACGCTTTTAAAGCAGCTTCAATTTTTTGTGAACATGATGGACATGTTAAAGTTTCCAACTGAATTATAGCTGATTTCATCAAAATTCTCCTTTCATCAATTCCATTATAAATACATATTTATTTTACCATAATTTTGGGGACAAATTAGAATATTTTATTTTAACTTGTAATTCAGCAATCTCATGCCATTTAGAATAACAGCTAGTATACTTCCTTCATGTATTAGCATTCCAATTGACATATTCATCCATTCACTAAATATTAAGCTTAATAGCAGAACTATAACAACTCCTACAGCTATAAAGATGTTCTGTTTCATATTCCTTACTATAGCCTTTGCAAGCCCTAATGCATGAGGCAGTTTTCTAAAATCAGAATTCATCAATACCACATCTGAAGTTTCAATTGCCACATCTGTGCCACCACCCATTGCAATTCCTATATGAGCCAAAGCTAAAGAAGGGCTATCATTAACACCATCACCAACGAAGGCAACAATGTGTCCTTCATCAATTAATTTTTTAATAAATTTCGATTTATCTTCAGGAAGCATGTTGCCATATGCTTGAGTAAGACCAAGTTCTTTGCCTACGATATCAACTATTCCCTGATTATCGCCAGATAGCATGATTAGATTTTTTACACCTAATTTCCTTAAACGCTTCAAGTCTTCTTTTACTCCATTTCTTATTTGATCTCGGACTCCCATTAAAATCTTCAATTCTCCGTCAATGGCAGCTAATACTAAAGAATTACCTTTTTCTTCTAAACGTGCAATATCACTTTTTGCTTTTTCACTAATTATTACCTTTTCTCTTTCCATTAATGCCAAATTTCCAACTGCAATTTTTTTATTATTAACTTTTGCAACTATTCCTTCTCCTTTTATAACTTCTGTATTTCCTACTGGATAAAATTCAACCTTCCCTATATCTTCAAGGACTGCCTTTGCCAATGGATGGTCAGATTCTCTTTCAACACTAGCTAAATAGCTTATTGCTTCCTCTATATTGTCACCATAGAATTCCTTTTCTACAACTGAAGGCATCCCTACTGTTAAAGTACCTGTCTTATCAAATACAATAGTATCTACCCTACTGAAATCACCAACAACTTCACTTCCCTTTAAGAGAATTCCATAACGTGCTCCATTTCCTATGCCAGCTACATTTGATACAGGTACTCCAATGACCAAAGCACCTGGGCATCCAAGTACCAATATCGTAATGGCTACCTCAATATCCCTTGTAATTATCCATACTATAATGGCTATAATTAACACTATTGGAGTATAGTACCTAGAAAATCTATCTATAAAACGCTCTGCCTTAGATTTTGAATCTTGTGCTTCTTCAACAAGCTCTATGATTTTGGCAAAGGTCGTATCTTCCCCTACCTTGTCAGCAGCAATCTGCAAAGTCCCATTATCTAAAATTGTTCCAGCATAAACTTTTGAGCCCTTTTCTTTCGATACTGGTATAGATTCGCCAGTAATGCTTGATTCGTTAACGCTTCCCTCCCCTGATACAACAGTACCATCAACTGGGATTTTAGAGCCCGTCTTAACAAGCAAAATATCTCCCACATCTACTTCATCAACATCAACTTCTTCAAATTCTCCATTTTCCATTAGTTTTAATGCAGTATCAGGTGCCATCTCAATCAAATTCTTAATGGCAGAACGGGTTTTATTTAATGTTCTTTGTTCTAAATATGCCCCAAATAAAAATAAAAATGTAACAACTGCTGACTCTTCAAAGTTTCTAATTAAAAAAGCTCCAATTACAGCTACAGTAACCAAAACATCAATACTCACAACTTTAACCTTTAAAGACTGATATGCTTGAATAGCTATAGGTGCTACACCTAAAATAGACGCAACTATTAAAAATAAAGCATGGACATTAATATCTTTAAAAATTAATTTGCTGAAAAACCCAATAATAATCAAAATACCATTTACTAAAGCAATTTTATTTTTATTCTTCAGTATATACCTCTGCATCTTAACCTTCCCCTTCATTTATAATGTCATCTTTTAATATTTTTTGTAAATCATCTTTATATATGTAAACTATCATAAATACTGAAATACATTTACTAAAAATTTACATGAATAAAGCAGATAGCACAATAACTACCTGCATTAAGCAGTTTTTCCATTGTACACAGAACTAACTAATTCATTAAATCTGCCTCTTAAATGTGGAGGGCTCCACTCTGGACTTCTACATATAAATATATAATCAAAATCTTCTTTAAAGATTATCTTTATATCTGTCGTATGCTCAAATGGAAATTCCCCTTCCAAGGAAATGGTCTGTGAATCTTCTCTTCTTATCCATATCACTTTTATATTAGGCCTTTCTTCAACAACTCTTCTTAACCAATTTCCGCAGTTTAGCTTATCATTTCCTCGATAGTAATGATAATAGTCATGGTGAAAATCTATATTAACTATCATCAGTGGCAACTTCTTTGGAATCTTATCTATTACTTTCTTTATGTATTTATGGCTGTCGGATACATAGATATTCCAATTAGGAACATTGGATAATAATAAATAATTTTTAAAAACATAATAATCATTTATTACGCCTAAATCTATTAGATTTGGATACCTTTCATATCTTTCCTTCCATATTAAATCGAGTTCATCCTTAGGCACCTCGTCATTCCCACTTGGGAAATATAAATCCCTTTCTTCAGAGGAACAATCAATAAAATAATCAAAATCAACACTTAATATTCCAACCATATTGTGTTCCCCCTTTATTAAAGTCAACAATGAGTTATATATTCATATATAACCCAATTTGATAAATTTCAAACAGCTTTATAAAAAATAATAGAGTTAAACACCATTATAAACAATATACCTAAGTTTAGCTAATGGCAAAACAGGCCATTAGAACCGATATTTACATTTAATGAAGAAGCTGCATTAGAAATTATAAAGAAGTTAATAGAAAGAATTCCTTGGATAATTTAAGCAAATCCAAGGAATTCTTTATCTAATCAACATTTAATATTCTCTTTTATGAAACACTAATATTGTTGCCCTATTCTTTTTTTCTTAATTCAGCATATACACAGTCACCATAGAGAAACTTAAATCCCAACTCTTTAGCTTTTTCAATGACCTCTTCATTATATGAACCAGGTTGGAACCAGATATATTCAATATTGGCTTCTTTCGCTTCTTCCAAAGTTTTTATAGCAATATTAGGTCGCACTACCATATCCAGTACATCTACTTTTTTTGGCAAGTCCTTTACAGAATGATATATCTTTTCTCCCTCAATCTCATCATAATTTGGATTAACTCCATAAGTTTCATAGCCATGTTCTTTTAATTTCTTCCATATTTTATAGCCAAATCTATCTTTCTTAGCAGTAACACCAGCAACTGCCCATATTTTTTTCTGAAGCATTACTTCTTTTATGTCTTCCACAATTACCACCTCCATAAAATTTCATTTATAATAATTTATAAACTTATTTTATTAATCGTTTCCCATCCTTAATTGGTATATATTCTTTTTCTAAAATTTCAAATTCACATTTGCCATTTGTCATGTCCATTATTAAATCTTTGAATTTCCCTAATTCATTATTTTCTATATATACAAATATATTAACCTTGTCATCAAAAATGGTTTCATCTACAAAATACTGGCCACTAAGAAGAAAATTTTCAATTTTCCCATACAACGTATAATCTATACGAATTTTTGTTTTCTTGTGCAAAACCATTTCTACTATTTTAGCAGCATCCAAAGCTAATTTAGCCCCTTTAGTATAAGCCCTTACAAGGCCACCTGCACCTAGTTTTATACCCCCAAAATACCTGGTTACAACAACTACAACATTTCTTATATCTTCTTTTTTTATAACTTCTAAAACAGGTATTCCTGCTGTGCCAGAAGGCTCTCCATCATCACTAAATCTTTGAATATTGCTGTCCATACCAACTACATAAGCATAAACATTGTGAGTTGCATCCCTATGTTTAGTTTTTATTTTTTCTATAAACTCTAAAGCCTCTTTCTCGGAATTAATTGGCATAGCATATCCAATAAACCTTGATTTATTTATTATAATTTCATCTTCCCCATAATCAAATACAGTCTTATAATTCCTATCCATAAAACCTTCCTCTCAAGGTAGATATTATAAGGCATTCAAAAATAAAAGGAGATAATTATCTCCCTTCATTATCGTTGAATTTATTTTGATATTCTTTAAACTCTTGATATCTTTTATAAGCTAAACTTACTAAGGACCTGTCTTGGCTGTAGGTAATCATCTTTAGGGCTTCTTCTATTGGATAGAATCCACCTTCCTTAAATCCTTCTTCATGATTTACAGAGAAACTCTCTTCATCAGCTTCCATTATAAACCATGTAATTTTGTTGCATACAGGTTTGTTTCTGGTGTAAGAATAAAATTCGTAAGCAGTTTCTCCAGCAGCAGATACTATTTTTGGATTTATAATGCCTGCTTCATGTTCTACTCTAGCTTTAGCAGTTTCTGGGGGAATTTCTTCATCTCTTATTTTACCTTTTGGCAAAATCCATTCATCTTTATCATTTTTCATGATAAAAACCTTGTTGTCTTTAAATACTACTCCCCCAGCACAATTTCTAACTATCATTGGTACCAACTCCTTTTAATTATTTATTTTTATAATGAATTCACCATACCTTTGTATATCTACAGAGTTTATATTTAGTTTCAATAAGGTACCTGTTTCTGTATATTCTACACTGTCTATTTCATAATTTTTCATAAAATAATCTACTATATTATGTTTTTCGTAAGGTATATTTAGAGTAACAAATTTATACGAATAAGGCAATAGTTCTTGTATCTTTAACATTAGTTTATCCAAATTTTCACCAGTTTTGGCGGAAATAAAAACCTTTTCTGAAATATTTCTAAAATCATATACTAAATTGCTGATATCAACTTTGTCAATCTTATTAAACACTGTAATAATTGGCTTATCTAATACATCAAGTTCTTTTAGAATATCTAAAGTCGTTTGTATTTGAATATCTAAGTCCTTGTTGGATGCATCCACAACATGGAGGAGTAAGTCAGCATATTTTACTTCTTCCAAAGTTCCTTTAAAAGCCTCTATTAGTTTAGTAGGTAGTTTTGATATAAAGCCTACAGTATCAGTTATTAAAAAAGGCTGTCCATTTGGAAGATTGGCCCTTCTTAAAGATGTATCTAATGTAGCAAATAGCATATTTTCTACATATACTTTTTTAGCTTCATCATATTCATCGCTCAATTCGATTATTTTATTTAATAAAGTTGATTTCCCTGCATTTGTATATCCTACCAATGATACAATTGGAATATGGGATTCTTTCCTTCTCTTTCTCTTAATATCTCTAACTTTCTCCATTTCATTCAGCTGTTTTTCAATACTGTTAATTTCCCTTAAAATATGTCTTCTATCAGTTTCCAGCTTTTGTTCACCTGGACCTCTAGTTCCTATGCCTCCACCTTCCCTAGAAAGATAATCCCTAAAGCCAATTAATCTTGGAAGCCTATATTTTAATTGAGCTAATTTTACCTGTAATTTCCCTTCTTTTGATTTAGCCCTTTGTGCAAAAATATCAAGAATTAAATTAGTCCTATCCACTATTTTTCTGTCTATAATCTTCTCAAGGTTTCTTAGTTGAGCACCTGATAACTCGTCGTTAAAAACAACAGTATCTATATCAAGTTCATCACAATAATTTTTTATTTCTTCAGCTTTTCCCTTTCCAATGAAATAGGCTGGATTTATATTATCCCTTTTTTGAATAACTCTGCTTACTACAATGCCATTGGCAGTTTTTACCAGTTCTTCTAATTCATCTAGGGAATTTTCTATATCTATTAGGTCTCCTTCTAAATCTACTCCTACTATTAAAACCCTTTCCCTGCTGTTTTCTTCCAAGGCTATCCTCCTACATTCAAATATTTATTAATATTATACCATTATTATTAAAAGTTATCTAACATAATCTATATGTCATTATTATAACTTAGTCTTATGATAAATATATATTGATATTTTTATTAACATAGTTATATTAATACATAAAGGAATAAAAAATAGTAATTATATTGTACTAATAAATGTAGATACTTGAAATATTAACAATATTTTATTTTTATGATATAATATTAGAATTACAGGCCTTATTATTAAGGAGGAATTTCTATGGAGAATAATAATGAGAAAAACACAAAACCAAAAAAGGGCAAAAAATCAACTAAAAAGATAATAAAGAAAGCAATTAAAATATTTTTGATTATATTCCTAATTTCAATAATTGTTGGTGGAGGAGTCGTTTTTGGTGCAGTTCTCTCCATCATTAAAGATGTTCCAAAGATTGACCCTACAAAGATTTATTCTTCCTTAGATCAAACATCGACTATTTATGATCAAGATGGAAACCTTATAGAAAAAATTCAAGCTCCAGAGTTTAGAACGATAGTAAAGATTAATGACATACCAAAATATCTAAAAGATGCTTTCATATCAATAGAAGATGAAAGATTTGAGTCACACTTTGGTGTAGATCCAAAGGGCATTATATCTGCTATAATTGACAATATTAAGGCTGGAACAATAGTTAGAGGTGCAAGCACAATTACTCAACAGTTAGCTAGAAACCTTTACCTAACTTTAGATAAAAGTTGGGATAGAAAAATAAAAGAAGCATATATTGCAATTCAAATGGAAAAAGTTTTGACAAAAGACCAAATACTAGAAGCATATTTGAATAAAGTTAATTTAGGAAGAGGAGCCTACGGAGTTCAGGAAGCAGCTCAAACTTACTTTTCTAAAGATGTTGGGGATTTAACCCTTGCAGAATGTGCATTGCTAGCAGGTATAGTAAAAAGCCCAACCAAATATGCTCCTTTTAAAGCTATAAAAGTGGAAGACTTCGATCCAAGTAATCATTATGAGGTTGGAAGATTAGATATACTTGGAGAAAAATATGTTGCTGTATATAATGAAGAATCTGTAAAAAGGCAAAGAATTGTCCTTAAACAGATGTTAAAATTAGGTAAAATTACTGAAGAAGAATATGAAGAAGCATTAAATCAGGATATTAAAACAAGCCTTAAGCCAGGTCAAAAGAAAGTTGAAGGGATTTCATCGTATTTCACAGATTATGTAAAAACTCAAGTAGTAGATGCTTTAATGAAACAATTAGGATATTCAAAAGAAGAAGCACAAGATTTATTATTTACAGGTGGGCTTAAAATTTATTCTACAATGGATATTAATGTACAACGACAATTAGAAGAAATTTACAATAACTTTACTGAAATCCTAGCAGGAGACCCAGCAAAAATAAAAGGACCAATCTTGGTTGATTGGAGGCTTAATAAGGCTAAAAATATTATAGACGATAAAAATAACATAATATATTATTTACAAGAAAATCTATTTAATGAAAACTTTGAACTAATAATAGAAAAAGGAACTTACGAATTTAGAGATGGAGATTTATATATTAAAAACAATAAATTGACTCCATACTCTAAGCATATAGATATTGCTGATTATTACAATATCGATGAGAAGAAAAACCTCGTAACCTACACAGTAGGTTCTATAACATTGCCAGAAGAAGACTATGAAGTAACAGATAAAAAGGAAATAAAAATTAGCTCGCGTTACTTAGAAAACAACAAGGACTTTTACAGAATTGATGAAAATGGAAACTTATTAATTAGCGACAAGTATTTCTATAGAAGCAAAGATGGGATAGTTCAGCCACAATCTGCTACTGTTGTAATAGATTATAGAACAGGACATATTAAAGGATTAATTGGTGGAAGAGATATAGAAGGAACTAACATATTAAATAGAGCCACTTCTTCACAAAGGCAACCAGGTTCTTCTATAAAGCCAATAGCAGTATATTTGCCAGCATTAGATAATGGCTATACTGCTGCAACTCCTATAGACGACGTACCATTCTACGACAGCAATGGTAATTTATGGCCAAAGAACTGGTATAGTGAAGGCTATAGAGGAATTCAAACATTAAGGCGAGCAGTTGAGCAATCCGAAAACGTTCCTGCTGTAAAAGTAGTTAATGATATAGGGGTGCAGACATCCTTTAAATACCTAGAAAAATTAGGAATTATCCACAGCGATGACCCTGAAAACGACAGCATTGTAACTGCAAAAGAAAACAGGGTATCAAATGATGAAAATCTATCTGCCATGGGGTTAGGCGGAATGACAAAAGGTTTAACACCTCTTGAATTAACAGCAGCTTATGGAGCAATTGCAAATGGTGGTATATATATCGAACCAATTTCCTTTACAAGGATTGAAGACAGCAATGGCAATATACTATTAGAAAACATACCAAAGAAGACAACAGTAGTTTCTCCACAAGTAGCATATATAATGACTGATATATTAAGAACAACAGTAACCAATGGAATTGCAGGAAGAGCAAAATTAAACAATATGGCAGTAGCTGGAAAAACAGGTACTACACAAAACCAAGCTGATATTTGGTTCATTGGCTTTACGCCATATTATGTAACCGGTGTGTGGATAGGCAATGATTCACCAAAAATTACATTAACAAAAAGCAGTGGTACAGCTGCTGAATTGTGGAAATATATCATGACAAAAATTCATGAAGGAAAAGAAAGTAAAACTCAATTTGATGAGCCTAGTGGCTTAGTAAAAGTAAATGTATGTACCCAATCTGGCAAATTGCCAACTGAACTTTGTACTTTAGACCCAAGGGGAAGCATGGTAAAGAGCGAAATATTTGTAAAAGGAACTGAGCCTAAAGATTACTGCGATGTTCATGTACAGTTGACTATAGATAATTCAACAGGTAAAATTGCAAATGAATATTGCCCAGAAGACTTATTAGAAACTAAAGTATTTATACAACGACCAATACCATACAACCCAGCTGAAAACAATGGAATAGTACCTACAGATTATCAATATAGTGCTCCAACTGAAATTTGCGATGTGCATAATGAATCAACTGTACAGCCTATAGAAGAAAATGATGAATACGATTGGTGGTTCCCATGGTATCCAGATGATGACGATTACAATGATAATGATAGTTATAACAACAATTACAATAATAATGATGAAAACAGCAACAGCGAAGAATCAAATTCCAACAGAGACAATAGAAACAGAAATAGCAATGGAAATGGAAATTCAAATAATAGAAACAATAATTAATACAAGAGCTAAGGATAATAACCTTAGCTCTTTGTTTTTGGTTTAAATACTAATGACATTATATATCCAAAAATAACAGCTGCTGCAATTCCTCCAGCTGTTGCAGTTATACCACCAGTAAAAGCACCTAAAACACCATTTGTTTTAGCTCCCTCTATAGCCCCTTTTGCAAGGGCATACCCAAAACCTACAATTGGAACAGTGGCGCCTGCACCAGCAAATTTCACTAAAGGTTCATATACACCTATTCCACCTAATATAACTCCTGCTGTTAAAAAAGATACTAAAATGTGTGCAGGTGTTAGTTTGGTGCTATCTAGAATTATTTGACCAATTACACAAATCAAACCTCCTACAACAAATGCCTTTATATAATCCATTAAACCACTCCTAATCTTTATTTATATCTATAGTTACAGCATGAGCAATGCCCGGAATAGATTCGCCTTGTTGATTAATTGTTGTCGAATGAAGTGCACCAGTTGCTATTAACAACACTCTTTTTAAATTTCCTTTCTTCATTTCCTTGTAGATATATCCATTAAAAACAACTGCTGAACATGCACAGCCAGAACCTCCAGCATGGGTATCTTGTTTTTCTGTATCGTATATTTCAACTCCACAGTCTGTATAGTTATTTGATAGGTCGTATCCTTCCTTTTTCATAAGGTCTAAAACTATGGCCTTACCGACCTTTCCCAAATCTCCTGTGATAATCAAATCGTAGTCAGAAGGCGAAAAACCAGTATCCTTAAAATGCGTAATTAGTGTATCTACAGCTGCTGGAGCCATAGCTGCACCCATGTTGCTAGCATCTTTTATGCCCTTATCTACTATTTTCCCAGTTGTAACATAAGTTATATATGGCCCGTTGCCAGTAGAAGACAATATAGTAGCCCCTGCACCAGTTACTGTCCATTGTGCTGAAAAATTCCTTTGGTTGCCATATTCCAGAGGAAACCTAAACTGCCTTTCTGCAGAACTAAAATGGCTTGATGTGGCGCATACTACCTTATCTGCAAATCCTCCATCTATAAGCATTGCACCTAGAGACAGGCTTTCTGTCATAGTTGAGCATGCACCATATAGACCAAAATATGGAATACTCAATTGTCTAGCAGTATAGGTCGAAGAAACAATTTGATTTAATAAATCGCCAGATATTAGATAGTCTATATCTTGATTGGTAAGATTTCCGTTAGTTATGGCAGCTTTTATGGTTTCTTCCTGAATTTTTGCTTCCGCTTTTTCAAATGATTTCTGTCCCCAAGTATCATCTTCTAAAATATAATCAAAATAATCCTTTAAGGGGCCTTCTCCTTCTTTAGGTCCCACTATGGTATAGGTACTTATTATGGAAGGTGGGTTTTGAAATTTTACAGTTTGAGCACCTATTTTTTTAATTGCCATATTTACCTCCCCTTAATCAATAGGTATAGTATTCCCATTACAACAGAAGTTGTAATTCCGTATACTAGCACTGGACCTGCTATAACAAACATCTTTGATGCAACGCCAAATATTAACCCTTCCGTTCTATATTCCATTGCAGGAGATACTATAGCATTTGAAAAACCTGTTATTGGTATTGCTGCCCCTGCACCACCAATTTTCCCAATTTTATCATATACTCCTAAGCCAGTAAGCAGTGCTCCTAAAAATACTAAAATTATGGCAGTCCCTGTCGATACTGCCTTTTCATCAAGTCCACTTCTAAAAAGTATGTTTCTAATAATCTGCCCAATTGTACAGATAGTACCACCTACTATAAAAGCCATAATAATATTTTTAAGATATGTTGGCTTTGGTACTTTTTTTTCTGCATATTTCTGATATTCTTTATTAGTCATGTTTTTCATACAACCACTCCTTAGCTACTTATTTAAGTAATAGCCAATAGAACAAAGACCCTGCAACTTTACCTCCTAACAATGCCCAAACAACATATTTTAAGCTGTTTTTTATTTTTAATTTTCTTGACAGCACTGGTATTACATTTAGAACTTCTGCTAGAGCTGAAGATAGTAAACCTACAAATATTCCTAGAATAAATCCTATTGGAACAGTAATTAGTTTTGAAAGGTATAATTTTAAATCAAAAAAGTAAATAATAATCGAAAAAACAGAAGAGATTATCAACATATATTTGTAAATTTTAATCTTATCCCGTGTATCTGTAATTTGAATAAGCCTAGGCATTATTAATAGTATTGTAAAAAAAGCAGCTACTGCATTTCCTACTGTTACTCCGCCACCAAGCCCAATCAAGACCAAAACCAAATATTTAATCATAAAAGCTAAGACCCCTTATTATTTTTTGTATCATTTAATATTGTATCTTCCATATCCAATTCATATTGATACAGTTCTATTTCCATAGGTCCTGGCTCCTTTTTTCTCCTTAGGCTAGGGCTAAATATCTTAGAAAAAAAGATCATAACACCAAACCCTATGCCTATGGAATAAGGAATTACTAATAATAGTGGATTTTCCTGTTCTACTCCTGTAAAGAAGTAATACAGATCTTTCATTGTTTTTCTGGTATTTACATCTTCATGAAAATTAATGATAGCCAATGCTCCTCCGAAAAACAATACTAGGCATACAAAGGCTACCTTAATAAATTCCCAAAATGGCTTTTTTTCTTCTTTATTTTTGAATTCTAAAAGTACTTCAGTTTCTCCAATTAGCTCCAAATCTACATTAGAATGCTTTTCTAATACCTTTTGACCTATTTGTATGGCACTTATATATCCCCAATCTTCCTTATTATGTCTATCTATTATCTTTATGTTTTCAATGTCTTTCTTTAATTTATCATTTGTACTATATACTTCCCCTATATCTTTTAAATATACTATCTTATCAGGTTCAACAGTGGCCTTTTTATTTATTTTTAGATATACTTTTTCTTTATCCATATCTATCACACCGCTTATTAATAATATTCACAAGTTTAGCCCTTGTAGGAGCAGTTTTATTGATGCTTTGCTCCTTATACCACAATAAACCTGTTACAATTATCAGTATTATTGTAAGTAACAGAATTATTTTTTTATAGGTAAATCCAAATCGCATATAATCACCTCGTAAAAATATTATCTACAATTTATTTCAATTAATGCATTTTCTGTAATAAAAAAATATATTTACCTTTAAATACACTGAAAATATGTAATTCCAATATTAATAAAAACCTTTAATTTTCTCCAATTAATTTATGCTTGATAAATTAATCTTTCAGAAATTGTATCCAATAAAAAATGCTAGGATTAAATCCCTAGCATTTAAAAAAGATTAGTTTTATATTTTCATAGATAAAATTGAAAATTAAATATCAGAATCTCAGCTTTTTATTATCATTGCTTCACAGAAAAATCTAATTTTAGTTATGAAAAAAGGCATATTTCATGCCTTTGTTAAGATCTTTCTCATCTCTTCTATAATTCTCTTTTCAATCCTTGACACCTGAACTTGTGAAATTCCTAATAGCTTTGCTACTTCTGTCTGAGTCTTGTCCTTAAAATACCTTAAAATAATTACCTGCCTATCTCTAGGTTTTAACTTTGACAGCATTTCCTTCAAAACAAGATTATCTACAACTTCGCTTTCATCCTGAGTTTCATGGCTTATTTTATCTATCAAATATAATGGATTGCTATCTTTTTGATGAATAACATCGTATAAATACTCTGGCTGATACGAAGCTTCAAGGGCCATTACTACTTCTTCCTTATCTACGCCTATATCTGCTGATATTTCCTGAATTGTAGGTTCTCTTCCAAGTTCATGAAATAGCCTTTCCTCTGCCCCTTTGGCTTTTGCTGCAGTATGCTTCAGTGACCTACTTACTTTGACTAAACCATCATCCCTCAAAAATCTCTTGATTTCTCCAACAATCATTGGAACAGCATAGGTTGAAAACTTCACATCATAGGATAAATCAAATTTTTCTATGGCTTTCAATAATCCTATGCATCCAATTTGAAATAAATCCTCTACATCATAACCTCTGTTGGCAAAACCTTTAAGTACAGACCTTATAAGCCCCAAATTATATGTTACTAAGATGTCCTTTGCTTCCATGTCCCCGTTTTGAGCTCTTTTAATAAGTTCTATGGTTTCCTCATGGGATAATAGCGATTTCTTCTCTGTGCTGGAACCCATAGCATCTACTCCTTAGACGAGAGGCTCTTAAATTTTTTCCTCATCTTTACTCTAGTGCCTTCGCCCTTCTTGCTTTCTACCTCTAAACTGTCCATAAATGTTTCCATAACTGTAAATCCCATTCCAGATCTTTCTAAATCTGGTTTAGATGTATAAAAAGGTTCCATCGCCTTTTGAACATCTTCTATTCCCACACCTTTATCTTCTACAACTATTTCTATTTCATCATCTATTATTCTTGCTTCTACAACAATAATACCTTCTTGATATTCATATCCATGTATTATTGCATTAGTAACTGCCTCTGAAACTGCTGTCTTTATATCAGAAAGTTCTTCTAATGTAGGATCCAGTTGGGAAGCAAAAGCTGCTACAACTACCCTTGCAAAGGACTCATTAGTAGATTTACTCAAGAACTCCAATCTCATATAATTCTTTTCCATGGTCTTCATCTCCCTTATATATTTTCAATTGCAGACTCAATTGTTGGATATACATTTATAATCTTGAGTAATCCAGACATCTTAAGAATCTTTTCCACTTGAGGATTGTCATTTACTATGAACATTTTTCCCTTCTTTTCAATACAGTTTTTATATCTGCCCATTATAAGCCCGATTCCTGAACTATCCATAAAGGTTAAGCCCCTTAAATCTAATATAATATTTCTTATATTTTGGTCAAGATATTGTTGATCTATTTTTTGCCTTACTATTTCACTGCTATGATGGTCAAGTTCGCCTTTAAATTGAACCAAAAGGTTTTCCTTGTGTTTTTCAACCGATATATGCAAAATATCCCCTCCTTAGTGTTAGTCATAAAATATATATTCTACAAAAGTTAGAAATTTCCTTCAAAAAATATTGACTAGTTTTGTTGATATATAGCGTAGAAAAAAGTTCTCAACTGCGTTTTTTCGACTTTTATATGTAAAATGTCTTATACATAGCACAAAAAAATACCTCTAAGTAGATAATTTCTCTACTTTAGAGGTATATCAGATATTTTCTATATTCTCTTACATGCTTCTACAACATGGGATAATAGAATAGAAGTTGTTACAGAACCTACTCCTCCTGGAACAGGTGTAATTTTGGATACCAATTGAGAAACCTCATCGAAGTTAATATCTCCGCTTAAATTTCCTTCGTCATCTAAGCTAACTCCAACATCAATGCATATAGAATTTTCATTGAAATAATCCCTATTAAAGAATTTTGCTTTACCTAGTGCAGTAACTACTATATCAGCATTTCTGGTTATTTCTTGCAAATTCTTAGTTTTGGAATGGCAAATTGTAACAGTTGCATTATGTTTGAGCATCATCATTGCTAATGGTTTGCCTAAAACCATTGACCTGTTAACTATAACCACATTTTTTCCTTCCAAATCAATGTTATTAGATAATAATATTTCCATAGCAGCCTTTGGAGTACAAGGTGCAAAACCAGAAAAATCACCTTCAAAAACTTTAGCTAAGTTTAGAGGATGCATGCAGTCAACATCTTTGCTTGGGTTAACAGCTTCTCTAACTTTTGCCTCATCTATATGTTTTGGAAGTGGCCTAAAAACTAAAATGCCAGATATTGTATTATCGCTATTTAAATCTTCAATTAACGAAATCAATTCTTCTGTAGAAATATTAGTATCTCTTTCAAATACCTTTGTTTCAATACCTACCTTTTCACAGTTTTTTATAATGCTGTTTTCATAAGAAATATCATCTGGATTATCCCCCAATCTAACAATAGCCAATGTTGGAATTTTTCCCTTTTCTTTTAGTTCTTTAATCTCTTCCATCATTCTTTCCTTAATCTTGTCTGCAACAACTTTTCCCTTCAAAATCTCTGCCATTCACAACACCTCTTTTCTATTATTTTTCTATAATAAATGTAAGGCTATTCAAATTATATCACAATTGGACACAAAAAAACCACTGATAATAATCAGTGGCTTAATCTAATATTATTCTCCGTGCAGTTACATACCTAGATTTATAATAACTTTCGTCCAAAGACGATATAATTACTTTTTTCCTTCCTGAAGATGCATGTATCATATATCCATCGCCAATATATAAGCCAACATGAGCTATATTCTTGCCACTAGTCCTAAAGAAGACCAAATCTCCTGGTGCAAGATCTTGTTTTTCTACTGCAACACCATTGGATGCCTGATCTCTAGAAGACCTATTTAGTTTTATATTAAGGGTATTTAAATATATTGAATAAACAAGCCCTGAACAATCATATCCTTTTCCACCAGTACCGCCTGAAACATAAGGTTTGCCTAAAGCATTATATGCTGCCTCAATAACCTTTGTAACTTTAGAGGCCCTTCTTGATACATATCCTCTAGTAACTGTCTCTCTAACTTTTTTAAGCTCTATATAATTCTTATTAACTTTAAATTCGTTGTTATTTTCATCTACAACTATAAAATTCCCATCTTTAAAATCTTTAATAGCAACTAATTCATTTTTTAGCAAAGTGTAATATGTATTATTTTCTTTTATAACCTTGTCTACCTTTGAAACCCCATATGTAATATTATCTTCAATTATTACTTCTAAAGCAGATAATGGCAAATAGCCCTTTGTCCCATCTTCAGTTGTAAAATATCCAAAATTCTCACTTAATTCTAATGCTTGTACAATTTCTCCTTTATTTAATATTCTAAGTGGGCTGCCATTAGATTTATCTAACAATGTTGTTGTTTCAAGTACCCTATACTTTTGAGTTGTCCTATTTTTTCTTATCATAACATCTACAGGGATTTCATAACTAGCACCATTTTTTTGTATGATAAAGCCTCTATCTGTTTCCCTTATTAAGTTTACTTTTTCTTCTTCATTAAATATAATTTCTGTACCATCATCTTTTATATAGGTATAACTTTTAACAAAAATACCTGTATCTTTAAATCCCAATAACCCGATAATGCATATGCTTGCTATGGCCATGGCAACCTTATGCTTCAAGTTTTGCAATTTAAACACTCCCTTGAATTTTATAAACACCTTAAGTATATTCTATTATATTTAATTATTTATTTCAATAAAATATTACAAAATGGTTACAAAAAAATTTCATCTACTTATTGAATCATTGATTATCCTTATCTCGCTTTTTGTTAACTTTAGATATGAGCTTAAAATCTCATCTATTTCTATTCTGATTGAATTGGTTCTCTCCCTAATGATATTTTCACTATTGTTTCCTTTTTGAATTAATTCTAAGATTCTTCGTACTTTTTCTGTTATTTCAGCTGTAATATCTCCTGTAACAATTTTTAAATCTAAAACAGAATTAGGATAGTAATCATAAACCCCTTTTCCCATTTTTTTAGAAAAAAGCTTGAAGTAGAATTCATAAATATTTGAATTTAAAATCCCCAATAGATACTCCAAAGAAATTTTATCTTTAAACTCTTCTCTAATAATCAATGCATAAATATCAGCACTGAATAAAGAATTATTTAAATCTAATGCAAACCTGTTCTCATTGGATTTATAAGGGAAAACTATTTTTGGCCTTTCAAAGTAATCTAAATCCCTTCCCCATTGAAGCTGATACCACTTTCGGTATCCTTTCCTGCACTCTCTCCTATTTTCTAATCTATCTCGAAACCTTTCTATGAATTTAATGCTATTAGGGTAGTCCATAACATCATTAATCAAATCTGAATATATTAAAAAAAGATCTGTATCATTCACTACAAACTTCTCAATGTTACTATTCTTTATCCATTTTTTTAATAAGCCATCTTCTATATTATATTCATCAATGTCCTTTTTTGTTAACACAAATGCCCTATCGCAGCCAGTAATTACGCCTTGAAAACTGATAGCAATATCTTTTAATGAAAAATTCGCTTTACTTTCTATTTTCTCGTAAATTCTCAGCTTTTCACTAGATGTAAGTATCCACCTATCTGGAGACAATTTTTCTTTTTCTATGCTAAACTTTTCAAATAAATCTGTGTTTAATAATTCATTTAAGTTATCCTTATTTGAAAATCTATAATTATCATCTTTCAATTTTTTAATTTCAATTTCATTTTTTACAGGATTTTCTTTAGTAAAAATATATATAGCTGTTGCAATGCCAGTATTTTTAAATATCTCAGCACCGTAAAAATCTACTATTTCTAAAATATTAGCATTTTTCATCAAATACTCTCTTAATTTAGTTCCAGTAGGGCTTTCCATAAAATATCTTGAAGTAATAATCCCAGCTATGCCATTTGGCTTTAATATTTCCAAGATCCTCTTAATGAAACAATAAGATATGTCCGACTTATCTTTAAAAACATCATCATATTCCTTTAATAACCAATTTTTATACTCCATGTCTAACTGCTTATGCCCTATATAAGGAGGGTTCCCTATTACAACATCAAACTTATTATCCCAAAACCTCTTTAAAGTTTCATTTTGACTATTACTATCATTTTCCCATCTAACAAGGCTATCACAGTTTATTATGTTTAAATCATCTGCATAACTTGTATTATCTTTATCTATAAGCATCTTTCTAGTAATCTCCACTGCTAAGCTGTCTTTATCTGCACCGTAGAGGCAGTTTTTTAAAATGTGATATTTGATGTTTTCTTGTGTCCAATAATCCTTCCCTAGTACCTTTACTTTTTCTCCATTCTTTTTAAGCTCATATATTTCCATAGCATATTTCTCTTTGAGATTTTCTATTTCCTCAATAAATTTTAATTTAAGAAAATCATAGGCTTCCAAGAGAAAATAACCAACACCACAAGAAATATCTGCTATTTTTACAAAAGGATTATTTATAATATCAATATTGCCCAAAGTTTTTTCTACAATGTATCTTATGATAAATTCTGGTGTATAATATTTTCCCAATGACTTTTTAACTCTCTTGTCCAAATTTTTCTCATATATCTTTCCAAGGTTGAGTTCCATAAATTTCACCTCAAAATTTACTTTTCTTCTATTTCTTCTGTATCTTTGCTGGCTAAAATACCCCTCACTGCTATGGTTATTATAATTATTATTCCTCCTATTAGAGAATATAGGCTAGGCTTTTCACCATAAAAGATTGCAACCCAAATTGGATTTAATATAGGCTCTAAAAACATTATTAACATTGATTCAAGAGCCTTTAAATGCTTTATAGCTAATGAATATAATATGTAAGATATTCCTATTTGAAAAACACCTAACAGAACTATGCCTATTATATTTTGCAATGTAAAGTTTGCCCTAAAAACAAATGGCAATCCCACCAAAGCAGTTATCATGTGCCCCAACAAAGTCGTTTCCACTGGAGAACCATCTTTTTGAAGCCTCATGGCAATTGTAGCTCCAGCTAATACAATACCGCTAAATATGGCCACTATATTTCCTGCCAAATTCCCGCCTTCCATGTCTTCTATGAAAAATAATACCATTCCTAAAGATACTACAACTATGGAAATCCAATCATAAATATGAATTTTTTCTTTTAATAACCATGCACCTAGTATTGCAACCCAAATTGGAGCTGTATATTGAAGGACTATTGCATTGGCAGCAGTTGTAAGCTTATTTGATATGACAAAAGAAATGACCATTAATGAATAGCAAATGCCACCTATTATTTGAGGTTTAGAAAATGTGAATTTAGGTTTTTTTAGGTATAACCAAACTATTATAGTTGCTATTATTCCCCTTGCTCCTGCAATAGCCATAGGATTCATATTAACAAATTTTAATAAAATACCTCCACTGCTAAGCAATATCGCTGATATAACCGTATATATAATTGCTTTTGTTCGTTCATTTTTTGCTTGTACTTCCATTATTTTCCTCCTCGCTGTAAAAGCATTATTCATTCATATAAAGTAAAAACTATGTTTTTTTCTATACAGTACAAGTATTCAGTTTTTACAAATCTTATACTTAATTGATTTTATCCTTTTTTTAGTAATTAACAAACATAAGTTTTGCGCTGAATATGGTACATAAATTGGCAGAGTATATCATTGCATCTTTATATTATATGAATATAGAATAAAAGTTTCTAAATACAAAACATTATCTTATAATTACCTTTATTAAGTAAATTTATTATTCATACTATAATATGAATTTATAAATCCTTTAGTTGTAAATTTAATTTATAAATTATTATGTTACTATCGATTTTACATTTATTAATTTTTATTTGCAATATAATCATTTTTTAAGATGTAATTTTTATTAGATTTTAGTTAAAAATAATCATTTAATCCAATTATAATTTTAATAACATAATTAAATAATGTTTGTCTATGTCCCATAATAGGTTTATGTCCGAAATTAGCCTATACCTGTTGTCGTCTGAATCATCTCCTTTAAACTTATCTAATTTTGATTATTTTCCATATAAAAAATATAAACAATCTGTAATTTAACTATTTTGTCAAGTTAATCATTTTATTTTCACTGTTATACTAATGTCACAACAATTCATTATATATATTAAAAATTAAATTAACAAAAATTCTATCACTTCAAATTTAAAAGAAACACCCATTAAATGGGTTCTATAATAAATGTTGGGGTGTAAATAAAATGCATCCCACTTTATCCTTTTTTGCAAAAAATAAAAGCACTTGTGAAATAAATCTGCTAAAATGTAGGTGTCCAATACTACACATAGAAAGGAGATTTATTCACAAGTGCAATACTATTTTATCAATAATTTACTAAATTTAAAAGATGTAATTATAAATAAAATTTCTAACGAGGATAATTCTATTAAAATCTATATCTCTACTAAACCTAAAGAG
>DATCJO010000171.1:0-2701 GCA_036562765.1 Tissierellaceae bacterium
CTATTCATGTATCCTGCATAATTCGATTAAACACACCCCATGGGGTTCAATAACAATATTCTTTTGAAAAATTTCTGTATTTTGAATAGTATAGAAACGACCCTCCGGCCCCATCTTCTTTTTTAAAATGTCAATTTCCTCTTTTGAAAGATTTTCAGGTGCACCCATATTAACCCATGCATCAAATACTGAACCGTGATCGCGATCCAAAACATACTCTCTTACCCTGTATTTCCCATTAAGCCCCTTAACCTCAAGATTGATGTGAAGCCTCTTTTCATTAAATATCTCATACCGGTTATATTCAGTTAATTTGGTTCGGTTGCCTCTGGCAAACTCTTCGTTATAGTGACAATAATTCCACATCAAAATCTGTATGCTATCTTCTTTGCGCGTTACAAAGTAGCAATCGCCGCTAGCAATTCTTTCTGTACCTAATCTTGATAAAAACCAATAACCATAATACGATGGTTTTTTTAATCCCTGAATATTGATGAGTCCAAACCCTCCATGAAACATTCTGTTATCGATTGGAAGCTCCTCAAAAATATCAGTAAACACCCACCATCCCAGTGCATCTACAAGCCCCAAACACTTCAAGATATTCTGAATAACGAACGGCGCTTTGTACATAGTATCATGAACAAGATCTCTCGAACTAAATGACGAGTTCCACTCGGTAATAATTATTTCCGCATTTTTATAACTTGTGCGCATAACTACATCTCTTACTCTTTTTAGGCCCAGATAAGTGCTGTTTTCATCATTACATATAATCAAAGGATCATTATCCTCATCCAGAACGACACCAACCGGATAATGATGGTATGAAACAAAATCAACAGGCAAGTTATTGTTTTCACAAAAAGCTAAAAAATCCTCTAACCATGACAACTCTCCCTCACGACCTTGAAAAACAGCTGGCCCCCCAACTTTTAGCTTTTCATCAACGGCTTTTATGGCTTCCACCGTATGCTTATACAGCATAAAATAGTCTTCCTTGCTGCCATCCCAAAAGTCTCCATGGTTCGGTTCATTCCACACTTCAAAGTACCATTTTAAAACTTCCGCTTTACCATATCTGTTTATACAGTGGACAACAAGCTCTTTTACAAGTTTTGACCACTTTGAATAATCCTTTGGCGGGGTAACATTACCTTTCCACCAGAAAACAGTTTTATTCCCCGATTTCAACTTATCTGGCATAAAACCAAGTTCCACCATTGGACGCAGGTTGACTTCCAGTAAAAAATCGAACAAAGAATCGACATACTGCCAGTTAAAAACTGGGATACCGCCTTTTTCATGATAAATCATCATGTCATCATGAAAAATCCCGTGAAAGCGTATATATTCAAATTTTAGTTCCCTCTGCATCTCCCTTAATTGGTTTCTCCATTCCTCCCGGAGCCCTTCTGCTGCTCTCCCCGCGCATATTAACTTTTTCCAATAAGGATTGAAAGTTTCTCCATGTTCGTTTACATCAAATGTGATCTTCACCGCTTGTTCACTTCTTTCTGAATTACTTATATCATTTGTTTTACAGTTAACTGAAGAACAGTAATATGACTGGTCTAAAATGGAGCCGTCATCTATTATCGCTATATATTGCGTATATTGTACATCTTTTCTCTTATCATTGTATGATTTTATATCCAGCTTTTCAGTGCCAAAATTGCTTTTTTGTTCCCTAATTTTGCTTTGTTTATATTTAGATGGAGAACACCCTTCTGCATCTCTAAATGCACGGTGTAGCATTTTAACGTTGGAAAATCCACATTCCATAGCAATCTCCGTCAGCGGTTTATCGGAAGCCATTATCAACTTTTTTGCTTTTTCAATACGAACTTTTGTCAAGTACTTGCCAAACGATAAGCCTGTATGCTTTTTAAAAAAATGTGCAAAATAGTAGACATTTAAATGTAGCAAAGAAGCAGCGTCATGAAGTGAAATATCGTGCATATAATTTTCTTCAACATACTGAAAGATCCTCCTGATTCTATCAAGATTTTCATTATCGGATTTTAATTCTTCTTGAGTCATGATGTGATATGGAAAATTCCTGAAAATAATAGTCAATATTTTAAGTGTTAGGAAATATACTGCCAATTCATAATGTTTTTTCTTCATACAGATCTCATAAATAATATATTTTAGATTATCTCGTATTTCATTGAGTGCCTTTGTATTACTCCCATTTAAATTAACAGAATTGCATTGTAATCGCACTAATCCTAACCTGCAATGAGACATAATCGGTATATTGGGATCAACTTGAATGATTAAAACAATATTTTCATCGTCTACTCGATGAAAACAATGAATCTCTTGAGAATTGATAACAATAAAATCGTTGGTATTAAGCCAGAAATTCTTATCTGAAACTGAAACATTTACTCTCCCTTTAATAACAAAAATAATTTCAACTTCAGCATGCAAATGCGGGGCAAATTCTCCAATTTTGACGATAAATGATTTAATTGGAATTTCACTTTTAAACTCAATAAACTCATAATGAAAATTCATAAAATTCACCTGCTTATCCAATTTTATTATAAGTAAACTCAAACTTCGCACATTAAAAATATGCTTTGAACCTTGAAAAATCAACATTTTTCAGCATAAAAATATAGAAACATCCTCTCTTTTATGGTATAATTGTAAATGGTTATAAAACACAAAATTACCAAAAAGAGAGGAT
>DATCJO010000173.1:0-70690 GCA_036562765.1 Tissierellaceae bacterium
ATCCTACTTCGCTCGACTTGCATGTGTTAGGCACGCCGCCAGCGTTCGTCCTGAGCCAGGATCAAACTCTCATAAGAAAGTTTTCCTTAGCTCTTTTATTGAAACTCAAAGTCTCACACTGTTCAGTTGTCTTGGTTCATTAGATAATTAATGCCTCTTTTCAGAGGACACTTAATTATCTTACCATATTTAATATGATTTGTCAACTGTTTTTTATTTGTTTTTTGAAGAATTTTGTTTTATTTTGTTTGGTTCGTTTCAGTCGACCTTACCTATCTTACTCCCTTTTTTAACTTTTGTCAATACCTTTTTTAAAAAACTTTAAAATAAAATTGGATCGGTATTAACCGATCCTTGTTATTATTCATTATCTAAAGGCTTCATAGTTGGGAATAGGATTACGTCTCTTATGCTTGGTTGGTTAGTTAGAAGTATTACAAGCCTATCTACGCCTATGCCTAGTCCTCCTGTTGGAGGTAAGCCAACTTCAATGGCATTTAGGAAATCAGTATCCATCGGATGAGCTTCATCGTCTCCCAATTGTTTTCTTCTGATTTGCTCTTCAAACCTTTCTCTTTGGTCAAATGGGTCGTTTAATTCTGAAAATGCATTGGCGATTTCCCATGTGTTTATATAAGCTTCAAACCTATTTGTCTTTCTTGGATCCTTTGGATTTCTCTTTGCCAATGGTGAAACTTCCACTGGATGCCCAGTAACGAATGTTGGCTGAACTAAATGTTCTTCGCAGAATTCTTCAAACATTTCAGCAATGATATGTCCCCTCTTCATGTCAGGGGTTAACTCTAATCCTTTTTCCTTTGCTATAGCTATAGCTTCTTCGTCTGTGTTAATTTCATTGAAATCAATTCCTGTGTATTCTTTTATGGCGTCTATCATGTCCAACCTTCTCCAAGGTGGAGTTAGGTCTATTTCAGTTCCTTGATAGTTTATTTTTGTAGTTCCTAGTGTTTTTTGTGCAACATAAGCTATTAGGTTTTCTGTTAATTTCATCATTTCCTCATAGTCTACATAAGCTTGGTAAAGTTCAATGCTAGTAAATTCTGGGTTATGTCTTGTGTCCATTCCTTCATTTCTAAACATTCTGCCCATTTCATATACCTTTTCAAACCCGCCTACTATAAGCCTCTTTAAATACAATTCATTAGCAATTCTTAAATACATGTCAATATCTAAGGCGTTGTGGTGAGTAATAAAGGGCCTTGCATTAGCCCCTCCAGCAATGGGACTTAATATTGGTGTTTCTACTTCCAAGAATCCTTTTTCATCTAGATATTCCTTAATTGCCTTGATTATCTTGCTTCTTAATATGAAGGTTTCCTTTACTTCAGGATTTACAATTAAATCCACATATCTTTGCCTATATCTTAAATCTGGGTCCTTTAATCCATGCCATTTTTCAGGCAATATTTGTAGGCATTTTGTTAATAGTGTTATTTCTTTAGCCCTAACGGATATTTCACCGGTTTTAGTCTTAAAAACTTCTCCCTTAACGCCAATAATATCTCCAATATCTAAGAGATTTAAATCCTTATATTCTTCTTCGCCAAGCAAATCTTGCTTTATGAAAATTTGAATCTTTCCTTTACTGTCTTGCAAATCCATAAAGCAAACTTTTCCATGGCCTCTTCTTGACATGATTCTTCCTGCAACAGAAACTTCTTTTCCTTCTAGCTCTTCAAAGTTTTCTTTAATTGTGATGCTGTGATGGGTATAGTCATATTTTTCTATTAGATATGGGTTTTTTCCTTTGTTGATAAGTTCCTTAAGCTTTTCTCTTCTTATCCTTAGCATCTCATTTAAATTTAAATCCGCATCCGCCATTAGCTTACCTCCTTGGTTCCCATTAGTTTCATCTTGTTATGCTTATAATTTGGTATTTTATAACCCCATCTGGTACGATAACATCAACGATGTCACCAGATTTACGTCCCAACAACGCCTTCCCTACAGGGGATTCATTTGAAATTTTTCCATTATATGGGTCAGCTTCTGCTGAGCCAACTATTGTATATTCCATTTCTTCATCAAATTCTAAATCTTTTACTAAGACCCTTGACCCTATGCTTACTTTATCAGTAGTTATTTCTTCTTTATCTATTATTTTTGCATTTCTAAGCATTGATTCGAGCTTATTAATTCTATCTTCAAGCTGAGCTTGCTCATTTTTCGCTTCATCATACTCTGAATTTTCACTTATATCTCCAAAACTCAATGCTTGTTTAATCTTCTCTGCAATTTCTTTTCTCTTAACAGTCTTTAATTCTTCTAGTTCATTTTCTAGTCTTTTTAAACCATCTTCTGTTAAAAATACATCTTTGTCTGCCATCTAACTCTCTCCCTTTCATATTTTACACTATTGAATCTATATAAAATCAAAGAATTTTACAATTTTAATTGAATTACTTCTATGTATGCAAGTTATTATAATCAAGTAATCAAATTATGTCAAGTATTAGAACCTTCCCTTAATTCTTAGGAAGTTTTCTGCAAACCTCCTTGTTGAATAAAGCTCATTTTCTGCATACAAAAGTATGCTGTTAAATTGTTTCAAGGATAAAGCTTCAAATAGACTAGAGCTGATTTCTTTACTGGTTAAAAATTCTTTATGTTCATAGTTATTTAGAGTGAAATAAAAATCCTTTATTAAAGGTGGCCTATTTACAAGCTTTTCATTTTCACCTCTGCTAAAATCAAATACCAACGAATGCTTTTTTAGTTTATTTATTATATAATCCATATTGTCTATAAAATTGATAATAACATTATAATTCCCAGCAATTCTTTCAATATTATTGGAAAAAAATACAGAGATGCCCGTCTCTTCTAGTATATAATTATATAAGTCGTTTTGATTCTGTTCACTTAACCCAGCAACAGTAATATATGCTACATGTCTAGATAGTGTTTTTATTGTTCTTTTAATCCTTTCTATATCACTATCCAAAATCAATATTTCTTTTTCCTGTAAATTATCATTTAGAATTTCATAGATTTCTTTTAGTATAAATGGTAGATATTTTATCCTTATATTTTCGCCATAAAATACTTTAACATTTGTATTATCTTCAATTGTTTTCAATACATTATAATTTAATTTTTCTTGACCTTCTAAATATACTCCACCTATTTCCTCATTTAAGACCTCCTTTATCCCTTCTATATATTTATTTAAATCATCATTATCATCAAAATCTATTGGCTTAATATTTATGCCTGCAAAGATTATATTTTCTGCTTCATGTAATACTTTCGGTTTTATATTGGGAACAAAAAAATTAGGCAAGAGTTTTGTTATTCCTTTTTTGTATTGATTTAAATACTTTTTTTCATCTATAATATACAATAATCCTATATTAACCCTCCTCTCTAGTTTTTAAAATATTATATGAGGAAGGTTATATATTAATTACTGGGCCTATTGGTTGTTATAAAGATATTCTAATAAAACCCTTTCCATCTCTTCTTTATTATCGATATGGTTAATTAAATTCTTTATTTCATTGGAATCCTTTTGCCCCTTTAAATACCAAGCAACATGTTTCCTCATTTCAAGTACTCCAATCTTTTCCCCTTTAATTGAACAAAGCAAATTAAGATGCCTAATACATGTATAAACTATTTCATCCAGGGATGGTGGAGGAATTTTTCTTCCTTCCATAAGTCCTAATATCCTCTTAAAAATCCATGGATTTCCTCGAGCACCTCTACCTATTGCAACTGCGTCACATCCTGTAGATTTAAGCATTTCAATAGCATCTTCAGGCTGAAAAATATCTCCATTTCCAATTATAGGAATGTTTATATTTTCTTTTATAAGTTTTATATATCCCCAATCTGCTTTGCCAGAATAAAACATTTCTCTAGTTCTGGCATGTATTGTTAAAGCTGAGATGCCTTCTTCCTCTGCAATTTTCGCAATTTCAAGGCCATTAATGTGTTCTCTATCCCACCCCATCCTAATTTTTACAGTAACAGGTTTTTTAGATACCTTAACTACCTCTCTAAATATTCTTCTAACTAAGCTAGGATTTTTCATCAGGGCACATCCATCATTATTTCTAACAATCTTTGGAGTAGGACAGCCCATATTTATATCTATAATATCTATGTCATCTCTTGGATTTAAATAGCATTCGACTACATGAGCCATTACTTGTGGATCTGAACCAAATATCTGGACAGCAATAGGCCTTTCATTAGGGTTTATCTTCATTAGCTCTTTTGTATTGGAATCATTATAAAATAGACCTTTACTGCTAATCATTTCTGAAAATACTAATCCAGCACCCATTTCCTTGCAAATAATCCTAAAGGCCATATCTGTAACGCCAGCCATGGGAGCTAAAAATACATTGTTTTTCAACTGAACACTGCCTATTTTCATTTATGCCTCCATATATACAATAAAAGCAAGTAGCTAAACGCTACTTACTTTATTTCTATTAAATATAATTCTTAAACCTTCCAAAGTCAAGTATTTATCAATTTTTTGTATATATTTGCTTTCTGATGCAATTAAGCTTGCAAAGCCTCCTGTTGCTATGACTTTAATGTCATCTCCTTCATCCTTCAATTCTTCCATCATCTTTTCAATTATATAATCAACAAGTCCTATATATCCATATACTAATCCTGCTTGAATGCTGTTTACAGTATTTTTAGCTATGACGCTCTTTGGTTTCGCTATTTCCACTTTTGGAAGCTTTGCTGTTCTTAAAAACAATGCTTCAGAAGAAATCTTAATTCCTGGTGCAATTGCTCCTCCTAGATATTCACCCTTCTTAGAGACTGCACAGAATGTTGTAGCTGTTCCAAAATCTACTATAATTACTGGCCCGCCATATTTTTCATAAGCTGCTACTGCATTTACTATTCTATCTGACCCTACTTCACGGGGATTATCATATTTTATATTCATTCCTGTTTTAACACCAGGTCCTACAATTATTGGCTTCACATTAAAATATTTTATACTCATGGCAGATAGAGTGTGCATAAGTGGTGGTACTACTGAAGATATAATAATATCCTTGACATCTTTAATGCTTATGCCATTAAATTTAAATAGCTGATCAACTAAAAGTCCATATTCATCTGATGTTTTATCCTTATCAGTTGCAATTCTCCAATCATATAACAATTTTTCGCCATCATATACTCCAAGTACTATGTTAGTATTGCCTACATCTATTACTAATAGCAAAATTTCACCTTCCATCCACTATCTTCTGTTTTTTTATTTTCTATTTTTTAAAGCTCCAACCACTGAAGTTACTATTATTATAGCAATAATAGCTTCAGGTATACCATTGGTTACACCTATACCAAATATTACTTTCCTAGCAGTAGATACATCTTGGCCTAATGCTGCTACAAACTTTTCTGCATATAAAAGATATATCATGCTAAGTACTCCAACTGTATTGGTAAGGGTACCTGCAATGGATGAAATCATTACATCTAAAGCCTTTTCTTTAAATTTTTTATGTGTTAAATATGCTAAAGCTACAGTTAATATTAATAGAAGAATATTTACAACAATTGTTAGAAACTGTGAACTTTGGAAATCTATTATACCTCTTGCTATACCATAAATCAAATACCCAATAATTCCTAACCATATTAGGTCTAAAAGGGCCAAAACTTTTTTATTCCCTAGATTTCTCAAAGTGCTGTATACATAATAAGACACTAATCCAATCAAAACTCTAGGCACAACAGATACAAGGGGATTTAAAAATACAAAAGATACAGGTGTAGGATTAGTTAAAGCTTGATATATGCTAAATAACCCAAAGATAAGCCCTATAAAACCTCCTACAACAGGCCCTTCCATAATGGCACCAATAATTACCGGTATATGCATTATCGTAGCTCTTGTAGGCCCTATGGGTATAAACCCAATTGGAGTCATTCCAAGTACTATTGATATTGCTCCTAAAACTCCTATAATGACAATTTTTCTAAGGCTTAAAACATTTTTTTCACTTGACATATATATCCCTCCGCTCTAGTTCTTGTAAAGATACTAGTCGATACTAGTATTATTTGTTTAACATTAAAGTCCAACTCTTTCCGATGTTGGCTACCCAACAAAATCATTATAATTATATTTTTATATTTATTCAATATTTTCTATAGAAATATTTAGATTTTATTAGCCATTTATTAGTCTTAAGACGACAGAAAAAGATTTCAAAAACTCCTTCAGCGGTGCCTAAATCAAATGTCATTATTTTCAGGTAATTGCAAATATACACTTCTAAATGCTGCTTAAAAATATTTATTACTAAATAAATACTTTACAACTATTAACTTTTAACCATCACTATTAACTATTAACTATTCACTAAATTTGTATGTCTTTAAAAGCTTTCAATCCATGGGTGCTTTCTGCATAATAAATTGCATTTAACACAGCTTTAGCCACAACTTCAGCTGCCAATGTCCCTATGAGGTTTATATCTGCCTTTATTTCGCCAGTGGCCAATGCAAATATAGTGTCTCCATCTACCATTGTATGAATAGGATTAATTGTTCTCGCTAGGCCATTGTGAGCCATCTGTGCAACTTTATTTGCTTCAGCTTTTGTAAGTACTCCATTTGTAGCTACAACTCCAATAGTTGTATTAGCTAGAGTAAACCCTATATTTTTATTTACATTCTTCATAATCTCTACAGTGTTAAGGAGTTTCTCTTTTTCATAATCATAAACCCCTGCTATTTGCTTACCTGATAAATCATAGATATCTCCAAAGCTGTTTACAGCAACTATTGCTGATACAATTAATTCCCCAACCTTTACTGTGGCAGAACCAAGTCCTGATTTCATTGCATTTTGGGGGCCTAATATTTTGCCAACAGTTGCCCCAAGGCCGCAGCCAATATTCCCTTGTCTGTTTTCTGCTGAACTTGCATTTAAACAAGCCTCATAACCCATGTTTATATCAGGCCTTATCTTATAATCGCCAATAGTTAAGTCAAATATTACTGCAGATGCTACTATAGGTACCTTAGTTACACCTACATCAAACCCAATTCCCTTTTCCTCTAAATATCTCATTACTCCAGAAGCTGTTTCTAAGCCAAAAGCAGAACCGCCTGATAATACTACTGCATGGACTTTGTCTACCATCTTGTCAGGTTTAAATAAGTCTGTCTCCCTTGTACCTGGAGCAGAACCCCTCACATCTACACCACCAATAGCACCATTTTCACACAATATTACTGTGCAACCAGTCATTCCTTTTTCTGATTGGGCATGCCCTACTTTAATGCATTTTACATCTGTTATATAACCTTCGTACATAATATACCTCCCAAATCAGCTTAACATGTAAATAGGATTACAATAGAGTATTTACCCATCTATTGTAATCCTATTACTGACAGTTATATAAATTTACTAATTATTTTAACCTCCAAAGTAATTAAGTAAAAGTCCAGCAGCTATTGCAGAACCAATAACCCCTGCTACATTTGGCCCCATGGCATGCATCAATATAAAGTTGCCTGGATTTTCTTCTTGTGCAACTTTTTGGGATACCCTAGCTGCCATAGGTACTGCAGATACTCCTGCGGAACCTATTAAAGGATTTATCTTCCCTCCAGAAAGTTTATACATAATCTTTCCAAATATTACTCCTCCTGCTGTACCGCCAGCAAATGCTATTAATCCTAATGCTATAATACCTAATGTCCTTGGTGTTAAGAAGTTTTCAGCACTTGCAGTAGCACCTACTGTAGTTCCTAGGAATATTGTTATTATATTTAATAGTTCATTTTGAGCAGTCTTGGATAATCTATCTGCAACCAAACATTCTCTAAGTAAATTCCCAAACATCAACATACCAACAAGTGATGCAGCTGATGGAAGCAACAACGCAACTATTACTGTTACCATAATTGGGAAAATTATTTTTTCCCTCTTTGATACAGGTCTAAGTTGTTCCATAACTACAGACCTTTCTTCCTTTGTTGTTAAAGCCCTCATAATAGGTGGTTGAATTATTGGTACCAAAGCCATATAAGAATATGCAGCTACTGCAATAGGTCCAAGCAAATGAGGAGCTAATTTTGAGGTTAGATAAAGTGCAGTAGGACCATCAGCGCCACCTATAATTCCTATACTTGCTGCTTCAGGCCCAGTAAATCCTAATAAAGTTGCACCTATAAATGTTATAAATATTCCTAGTTGAGCTGCAGCACCAAGTAAAATGCTCTTTGGATTTGCAATCAATGGTCCAAAATCTGTCATAGCTCCTATTCCAAGGAAAATTAGTGGAGGATAAATACCCAATTTAACTCCCTGATACAAATAATACAACAATCCGCCATATTCTACTGTAACTGGTACCAACTTACCACTTGCGTCTTCAACAACTTCAACAACTGGAGGTTTCATAAGCCCTACTTCTGGCAAATTTGCTAGTAACATACCAAATGCTATTGGCACAAGCAAAAGAGGTTCAAATTCCTTAACTATTGCCAAATATAAAAGTATAAAGGAAACTCCAATCATGGCAGCTTGTTTCAAAGTTAAAGATGCTAGTCCTGTACTTTCCAAAAAATGTATTAGTATATTTCCAAAATCCATTTATCTTCCTTCCTTTCTCCAGGAATTAACCTAGCACAACTAATTTATCTCCTGTACTTACTGTTGCTCCTTCTTTAGTATTAACACTTACAACTACTCCATCTCTTGGTGCTAATATTTCATTTTCCATCTTCATTGCTTCAAGTATTAATAATAGCTCTCCTGCTTTAACCTTATCTCCTGGTTTAACCATTACTTTCAATATATTGCCTGGCATTGGTGCTTCTATTACTTCTTGCCCTTCTGAAACTACTACTTCTTGTTTTTCTATTTTAGGTTCTTCCTTTGGAGCTGTTTCTTTAACTGGTTGTTGCACTGGTGCTGAAACCTGTGGTTGGCTTGATGCAATAGGCTTTTCTGCACCTTTATCAACTCCTAATTCTTCAACTTCCACTTCATAGGAATTCCCATTTACTTTTATAATGAACTTTCTCATTGTTATGCCTCCTTAAGTTATTTTTGTAATTTGTTATTTATAACTTCATGCCTGCCAGTAAGAGCCCATACTGGTGTATTTTGAGGTATTCTTCTTATGCTTCTAATCCTTACTTCTGGAACTGTAACGCCTAAAGTTGCTGCAATGCTGGCTGCAATAACAGCAATTAATTCTTCATTGTCATGTCCTGTAATTGGTGTTTTGATTACATCATTTGTAGGCTTTATTATTTCTTCTCTTACATCTCTTTTATTATCATTATTATTATGACTATGAGAATTACTTATTTTCTTTAAAGCAGAAATACAAATAGCTAATATCTCTAAGCCAATAAATGTTACTGCCATTCCAAATATCATTAACATTAAGGCTTCTCCTAAACCAACTCTTTCAGCCAATTATTTCACCTCTTTACACTGGCATATTACCATGCTTTTTAGCAGGCCTGTTTTCTCTTTTAGAAGCTAACATGTCAAAAGCATATATTAACCTTGGCCTTGTAGTGCTAGGAACCAATATATCATCTATAAAACCTCTTTGTGCTGCAATATATGGATTGGCTATTGTATTTCTATATTCCATAATCTTTTCATTTCTTGTTTCAATAGGATTATCTGAGTTTTCTATTTCTTTCTTGAATATTATATTTGCTGCCCCTTCTGGTCCCATTACCGCAATTTCTGCATTAGGCCAAGCAAATACTTGGTCAGCACCTAAATCCTTTGAGCACATTGCTAGATATGCCCCACCATAGGCTTTCCTTATGATTAATGTAACCTTTGGTACTGTTGCTTCACTATATGCATAAAGCATCTTTGCACCATGTCTAATAATCCCGCCATATTCTTGCTCTGTTCCTGGCAAGAAACCTGGAACATCTACTAAGTTCAACAATGGAATATTAAAGGCATCACATGTCCTTATAAATCTAGCAGCTTTATCTGAAGCATTGATATCAAGGCATCCAGCTAACACTTTAGGTTGATTAGCTATTACTCCTACTGCTTTCCCGTTTAATCTGATGAAACCTGTAATAATGTTTGTTGCATAGTATTCTTGTACTTCAAAGAAGTATCCGTTATCTGCAATAAGCCTAATAATTTCCTTCATGTCATAAGGCTTATTTGGATTATCTGGAACAATTTCATTTAACCTTTCTTCTATTCTATTTATATCATCATTCGACTCAAATAAAGGCGCTTCCTCCAAGTTGTTGGAAGGCAAGAATGATAATAATTCCTTAATTTTTGCAATACAATCTTCTTCAGTTTTGCTCATAAAATGAGCTACTCCAGATACTCTATTATGAGTCATAGCACCGCCTAGTTCTTCTTGGGATACTTCCTCACCTGTTACGGATTTAATTACTTGTGGTCCAGTAATAAACATCCTGCTGGTATTTTCTACCATGAAGATAAAGTCAGTTAATGCTGGAGAATATACAGCACCGCCAGCACATGGTCCCATGATTACAGAGATTTGAGGTATGACACCTGAGGCAATGGTGTTTCTGTAGAAGATTTTTCCATAGCCTGATAAAGCATCTACACCTTCTTGAATTCTAGCACCACCTGAATCATTGAACCCAACAATTGGAGCACCCATTTTTAAAGCCATTTCTTGAACTTTGCATATTTTTGCTGCATGCATTTCTCCAAGGGAACCACCTAATACTGTAAAATCTTGTGCGTAGGCAAACACTAACCTTCCATTAACTGTACCATAACCAGTTACAACGCCATCTGCTGGAGCTTTTACCTTTTCCATTCCAAAGTTAGTACATCTGTGTTCAACAAACTTATCTAATTCCACAAAGCTCCCTTCATCAAACAATAAATTAAGCCTTTCTCTTGCAGTAAGCTTCCCTGATTCATGTTGCTTTGCTATTTTTTCTTCTCCTCCGCCGAGTTCGATTTTCTTCCCAGCATCTAGGAGTTGTTGAATTTTTTCGTTCATATTTTCCCTCCTTGACTATATCAACTAATGTCTTTCACAGAGCTCTATAAGCACTCCGAAAGTTGACTTTGGATGTAAAAATGCAATTTTAGCTCCACCAGCTCCATATCTTGGTTTTTCATCTATAAGCTTAATTCCCTTTGCTTTTAATTCTTCTATGGCCTTTTCTATATTTTCTACTCTGTATGCTATATGTTGTATGCCTTCCCCCCTTTTTTCAATGAATTTAGCTATTGGCCCATCTTCTGTTGTGGATTCCAATAATTCCACTTCTGTATCTCCAATTGGTAAAAAAGCAACTTTTACCTTTTGCTCTTCTACCACTTCTGTACCTACGCTTTTAATCCCTAAGACTTCTTCATAAAACTTCAAGGTTTCATCAAGGTTCTTAACAGCAATGCCAATATGGTCTATCTTGGTTACCATTATTCACACTCCTTTCCTCAATTCACGATTCACAGTGCACAATTAATTTTAGTGAATAGCGAAGAACTAATAATTAATAGCTGTGGTTAGCAGCGAATAAATTCGCTGCTTCATAAACTATTCACTATTCACTATTAGTTTTAAAATCTCGTCTTTTGCAGTATAGGGGTCAATCTTTCTCAAAGCCACATCCCTTGCTAAAGTGTTTATTAAATCCTCTTTTACAGCCTTATCCAATATTAAGCTCATTAAATCTTCTTCTACCATTTTTAACAGTTCAGTCCTATTGTTTCTAATCCTTCTCTCTTCAAGCTTATTAGTTTCCTCTAAATACTTTCTGTGCTCTAATATCTTTTCTAGAAGTACATCTATATCCTTATTTTGCGCTGCAGAAACTTTAACTACTGGAGGTCTAAATTCCATCTTGTCATTTAAATCCAAATTCATTTCTATTTCAAGCTTTGTCTTATCTGCCCCATCTAAATCGGATTTGTTTATGGCAAATACATCTGCTATTTCCATTATTCCAGCTTTTATTGCTTGAATATCATCGCCTAAATTTGGAACCATAACCATAAGAACCGTATCTGCAGTCTTTACAATATCCACTTCCGATTGACCTACTCCAACTGTTTCTATAAAAATATAATCGCATCCAAAAATATCCAATACCTTTACAGCTCCCCAGGTAGATTTTGATATTCCACCTAGAGAGCCACGGGTCCCCATACTTCTAATAAAAACATTATCATCAAGGGATAAATCGCTCATCCTGATTCTATCCCCTAGAATTGCCCCACCACTAAAGGGGCTTGTAGGATCTATTGCTATAATCCCTATTTTTTTATCCCTTTTTCTAAGTTCTTTTACCAATTTATCTGTTAAAGTTGATTTTCCAGCGCCGGGAGGTCCTGTAACTCCAATTACATAGGCGTTTCCAGTATTTTTATACAGCCTCTTTAATATTTCAATTGCTTCCCTATCATTTGACTCTAACATTGTAATAAGTCGAGCACAAGCCCTTTTATCGCCATTTAATAATCTTTCTTCAATATTCAAACAAGGCACCACCCTAAATATTTCTCTTTAAGTTGTTTTTAATGTATTCTATTACATCCTTTGTAGATGTTCCTGGAGTAAATATCGCATCAATTCCTGATTCCAATAGGAATGGGATGTCATCTTCAGGAATAACTCCTCCACCAATAATAAGTACATCATTGACGCCCTTTTCCCTTAATAGATTTACTACCTTAGGGAATAAATGATTATGGGCACCTGACAATATGCTCATGGCAACTACATCAACATCTTCTTGAATAGCTGCAGCAACTATTTGTTCTGGTGTTTGCCTAAGTCCAGTATATATAACTTCCATACCAGCATCCCTTAAAGCCCTTGCAATTACCTTAGCACCTCTATCATGCCCGTCGAGACCTGGTTTAGCTACCAACACTCTAATAGGTCTATTCATAGTTTTACCTCCTATATCCAATAAAAATTCATCTCACTAATCTCAAGCAAGTTTTCTGTATTACAATATAACTGATTGTTGATATTCTCCAAATACTTCCCTTAGAACATCACAAATTTCTCCTAAAGTTGCATAAGCCTTTACTGCATCTAAAATATATGGCATTAAATTTTCATCGGTTTCTGCCTTTTCCTTCAAAACTTTCAATGTCCTTTGTACTTCGTCGTTATTCCTTTCTTTTCTCAATTGAGCTAGTTTTTCTTTTTGGCTGAACTCAACTGTCCTATCTACTTTCAAAATCTCCTTCTTTTCTTCCTCTTCGACTTGGAATTTATTTACGCCTACAACTATCCTGTCTAATGATTCAACTTCCATTTGATATTTATATGCTGCATCTTGGATTTCTCTTTGAATATATCCTTTTTCTATAGCCTTAGTTGCGCCACCTAATTCATCTATCTTTTGGATGTACTTAAGTGCTTCTTCTTCAATCTTATTAGTCAAGCTTTCAACATAATATGAACCTGCCAATGGGTCTATAGTATCAGCTACGCCAGATTCATAAGCCAATATTTGTTGAGTTCTCAAAGCAATCCTTACAGATTCTTCTGTAGGTAGTGCCAATGCTTCGTCCCTTGAATTTGTATGCAATGATTGAGTTCCGCCTAAAACAGCTGCCAAGGCTTGAATTGTAACCCTTATAATATTGTTGTCAGGTTGTTGAGCAGTCAATGTTGAACCAGCAGTTTGGGTATGGAATTTCAATTGCATTGATTTTGGATCCTTAGCTTTAAATCTTTCTTTCATTATCTTAGCCCACAATCTCCTTGCAGCCCTAAACTTAGCTACTTCTTCAAACAAGTTGTTGTGAGCATTAAAGAAGAAGGATAATCTTGGTGCAAATTCATCAATATCAAGGCCAGCCTTAATAGCTGCTTCTACATAAGCAATACCATTCGCCAAGGTAAATGCCACTTCTTGAACTGCTGTACATCCTGCTTCCCTAATATGGTATCCACTGATACTTATTGTATTCCAATGTGGCACTTCTTTAGAGCAGTATTCAAAAATATTTGTTATCAATCTCATGGAAGGTTGAGGTGGGAATATATAGGTACCTCTTGCGATATATTCTTTTAGTATGTCATTTTGGATGGTACCTCTCAACTTATCTTTAGATACTCCTTGCTTTTCAGCAACAGCAATATACATGGCCAATAAAATAGCAGCGGGTGCATTTATAGTCATAGATGTGCTTACCTTGTCTAATGGGATGCCATCAAATAGTACTTCCATATCCTTTAGGGAGTCAATAGCTACTCCAACTTTACCTACTTCACCTTCTGCTAAAGGATGGTCTGAATCATATCCTATTTGAGTAGGCAAGTCAAAAGCAACGCTTAGTCCTGTTTGACCTTGTTCTAGAAGATATTTATACCTCTTATTAGACTCTTCAGCAGTACCAAATCCAGCATATTGCCTCATTGTCCATAGTTTTCCCCTATACATAGTGGGTTGTACTCCCCGGGTGTATGGATATTCGCCGGGATAGCCTAAATCACTTTCATAATCTAAATCCTTAATATCTTCAGGCGTGTATAACCTTTTTACCTCTAAATTAGAGTTTGTTACGAACTTTTCTTTTCTTTCTGGAAACTTAGAAATAACCTTTGAAACTGTTTCTTTTTCCCATCTGTCAGTGGCAGCTTTTATTTCCTCTATTTTCTTATCATCAAACATCTTTTTACCTCCTTAAATGGCGATTTTGCTTCCCTCAGTATCTCTCTTTAAGTCTATTATAGTAATAAAATGATGAATATTGCAATATATATTTCAGTTTATTTTAAAAATGAATATTATATTTCATTTTTGTAAAATATTAAAACAGGAAAGCAAAAAAAAGAAATTAATATGTATTAAACTACTTCTATGTACTCATTTAGACAAACTCTTATTTGCCTTTTTCCACTGTAAATATCTAGCATATAGACCTTTTATACATACAATAATTGCTTTTTGAGATGCACCAAAAAACCTTTTTTCTACCTTTTCAATTAATTCATCAACGCCATCTCTGTCTATATTATGCCCTATCATTAGATATGCCAGAAATTCTTTGCATAAATCCGATATAAGTGTCACCATGACATCCTCTATAATTCCTGTTTTTGTATTAATCAAAAATCCTAATCCAACAACCTTGTGAACATAGCTTGCAGATATATCATCAGGAAGTTTTGAATAGTGAACAAAATACACAGTATCTGGCCCAAAATCCCTAACCTTTCTCAAAATGACCCTCCCCTTTTTTCCTTATATAAAAAGGCTGTGCCAAGGTGCACAGCCTTTTTATTTTTTCTTCAGTCCAAGGATTTCTCTTGCTTCATTTGGGGTTGCAATTTCCCTGCCCAGTTCTTTTGCTATCCTTTTTACTCTTTCTACTAGCATGACATTTGTTGCAAGTATTCCTTTATCATAAAGTATAGTATCTTCTAAACCTGTTCTAGTATGTCCCCCTAGTATAATTGCCATCGTCAACATTGGTACTTGACTTGCACCTATCCCAGAAACTGTAAATGTGGACCCTTCAGGCAGTGATTCTACCATGTGAAGTAGATTTTTTGGTGTACCAGCTATGGAACCTTTTACATTCATTACTAAGTTGAAATGTAATGGTGGCTTTAGCACTCCTTCCTTTAATAACAACTTAGCATTATCTATCATACCTACATCGAATACTTCAATTTCAGGCTTAATATTATTAGCATACATCTTGGCAGCTAACTCTTTTATTAAATCAAAGGAATTGGCATTTACTTGATTTGGAAAATTTGATGAACCAGTAGTTAAACTTGCCATTTCAGCATTTAAATCTAGCATCTGCCCACGCCATTCAGCACCGCTTCCGCCACCTCTGGCCCCAGTGGATACTTGGGTTATTATATCACATTTCCTTTCCGCTAACTTTTCTAATACTTGCTTATATTTTTCCCTGTCGCAGGTTGGATTTCCATTATCATCTCTTACATGAATATGTGCTATGGAGGCGCCTGCTTCCCTGCATCTTATAATATCTTCTACTATTTCATCTACAGTTATTGGAGTATTTGGATTGGCTTCCTTAGTAGGGACATTACCAGTTAGAGCTACTGTAATAATGAGCTTTTTATCCCTGTAACTCATGCTATAACCCCCACCAATTCTTCAGTGGTCTTCTTTACCGCCTTTTCCAGCTTTTCATAGAGTATATCTACTTCTTCCCTTGTTATATTTATTGGTGGAGCGATTAGAATATGATCTCCCCTAATGCCATCTACTGAGCCTCCGCCTGGATATGGAACTATGCCTTCTTCTAAACAGTTGTTAGTAATTTTTCCCTTTACATTATAGGATACATCGAAAGGATCCTTAGTTTCCTGATTCTTTACAAATTCTATTCCAATCATCAATCCTTTTCCTCTAATATCTCCTACAATGGGATATTCATATAATTTTTGAAGCCTTTCCATTAGATATTGGCCTTGTTCTGCACAATTTTCTATATAATTTTCTCTTTCGATAATTTCCATGACTTTATCTGCAATTCCACAAGATAGTGGGTTGCCAGCATAAGTATGACCATGTATGAAATTGCCGGAACCTTTAACCATAATTGTTTCGAATATTTCAGAATTACATACAGCAGCTCCAATTGGAGTATATCCACAGCTTAAGCCTTTAGCCAATACTAAGATGTCAGGCTTTACATCAAAGTGGTCAGAAGCCATCTTCTTTCCTGTTCTGCCACAACCAGCCATTACTTCATCCATTATAAAGATTATATCATATTTATCGCATATTTCCCTTACCATTTGAAAATAAATTTTATCAGGATGAACACCTGGAGCAGCAGAACCTACAACAGGCTCAGAAATAAATGCAGCAACATTTTCAGGACCTTGACGCAATATTTCTTCTTCTAACTCTTTAGCAGCTAAGATACTGGTCTCTTCTAAAGTTTTTGCACCCCAAGGATTTCTGTAGTGATAAAATTGATGAATCTTTGGAAAATCAACTAAAAGAGGGTCATATACTTTTCTTCTCCCAACTGTCCCGCTCATTGATAAAGCGCCTAACGTTGCCCCATGATATGAATTCCATTTAGTAATAACTTTCCATTTGGTAGTTTTCCCATCTCTTTCAACAAAGTACTGCCTAGCCATTTTTATAGCTGTTTCAGTTGCCTCAGAACCCCCTGATACAAAATATACATGATTTAAGCCTTCAGGACACCAGGATGCTATTCTTTCTGCACATTTTTCTATTGTGTCAACTGTCCATCTCGATAGATGGGTAAATGCTATTCTTTCAATTTGCTTTTTAGCAAATTCAGCTACTTCCTTATTTCCATGGCCAATATTAGCTACAGCAGAGCCAGAACATGCATCTATATATCTCTTCCCATCTTCACCTATTAGATATATCCCTTCGCCTCTTTCGATTCTTGGATATATCCAATTTTGATTTCTATAGAAAACATGATTCTTTGGAGCCTTATTTAAACTCATAACATATCCCCCTTAAATATCATTAGGCTGCCTCATTGGATGCAAAAATTCCGCCATTTTCCAATAACTCTCTATCTAAGTCACCTTCTAACGACGATACTGCCACTGCCACAACTAAATCGCCCAATGAATTTGTAGATGTATGGATTTGGTCAACGATTCTATAAACTCCAGCAATTAATGCTATCCCATCTAAAGGTACTCCTAAATCTGTCAGCAAAGCAATTGAAATAATTAGCCCTGTTTGAGGTGCAGCAGCGCATCCAATTGCCAGCAATGTAGCAGTTAGTACCAACATTATTTGTTGTCCTAGTGTAATTTCTATTCCAAACAATTGGGCTGCAAATAATACGATTATTCCAAAATATATTCCTGTTCCATTCATATTTGCAGTTGCACCAAGTGGTAGAACAAAACTTGCAGTTTCCTTAGGAATTCCCATTTGCTCTATGCCATTCCTCATAGCAACAGGCAAAGCAGCAGCACTGCTACATGTACTGAAAGCAATTGCCCAGGATTCAAAGGCTTTTTTGAAAAACTTTATTGGATTTACTTTTCCAATGAAATATATAATTAGGGAATAATAAACAACTACACAGAAAATATTTGTTCCATAATCAACTAAGATAAATTTGAGGACTGGACCAAATATTTTAACACCAAAGGTAGTTACTGCTTTTGCCATTAGCCCAAATACCCCAAATGGCGTAAACTGTATTACTATATCAACAACTTTATACATCATTTCAGAGCATCTCTCTACAAAATCTGCTATTGGCCTGCCTCTTTCTCCCATCAGCAATATGGCTGCCCCAATAAATATACTAAACGAAATTACAGGCAGCATATCACCTTGAGTTAATGACTCGAATATGTTTGGTGAAAATAGCCCCAATATTGATTCAAATACTGTTGGCAATTCTCTAACTTCTACTGACCCTACTTCAAGTTCTGCAATATTTAAACCTGCCCCTGGCTTAAATATATTTGCCATAACAACACCTGTCCCTATGCACAAAAAACCAGTAAGCAAGAAAAATATCAATGTTTTAATCCCAACTGAACGAAGTTTTCTTATCTCTGTTAAGTTTGCAACGCCAGTAGTAATTGAGAACAATACCAATGGAACTACTACCATCCTAATTAACCTTAGAAAAATATCTCCCAATAACCCAAACCATGGTAAAATTTTTACAACAAATGGCTTATCATTTCCTACAGCAGACAAAATAGCCCCTACTAAAATACCTAAAAATAATCCTATGAAAATCTTGTGAAATAGTTTAAGTTTTTTTGGTTTTGACATTTATATACCCCCCTTGATAACCTCTGATATATAAATGTTATTCTAGATAAAGATAAAGATAATAGTTATTCCAATACCCCTCCTTTCATATGAATATAAAAAACCCAGTATTAATGGCAGAACAAACCACTAATACTGGGTTTTATTTGCTTTACAAAATGGGATTGCCATTTTGCCACAAATAAAGCAGTATTATCGCTTTAAAAAAATATATATTTAGCTAATTATAGTATAAAATATTCTTTTATTTTTGTAAAGTATTTTGTTAGATAATTCTATAAATTTATATAATTAAAACTATTTAAACTTAACTAACATCTTTATTAACAAATAAAACAAAATTAGTACAAAAAATGTAGCACCCATTCCATATATCATAAGTTCAAATAACGAAATATTCATACCAGCCCTCCTAAGTTTATGATAGCAACGCTAATACCATGCTTCCTGCTATAATGGAGCCTATTTGTCCTGCTACATTTGCTGATACAGCTTGCATTAAGACGAAGTTTGAAGGATCTTCTTCCTTGGCTAATTTTTGGATTACCCTAGCAGACATTGGAAAGGCAGAAATTCCAGCTGCACCTACCATTGGATTATATTTTTCTTTTACAAACAAGTTTAAGAACTTGGCAAACAATACCCCACCTGCTGTATCAAATATAAACGCAACTAAACCTAATAATAAAATTTTTATAGTATTTAAGTTAATAAAAGCTTCCGCTGTCATAGTAGAACCAATTGTTATACCTAAAAGCAAAGTAACCAAGTTAGATAGCTCATTTTGAGCTGCCTTAGACAATCTATCTAATACACCGGATTCCCTAATTAAATTTCCAAACATCAAAAATCCTATTAAAGTAGCAGACATTGGTGCTACAATTCCAGCAATTATTGTAACTGCTATTGGGAATATTATCTTTACTGTTTTTGGAACTATTACTTCTTTATATTTCATCCTTATTCTTCTTTCATTTCTTGTAGTTAAGGCTTTAATAACTATAGGCTGAATAATAGGTACAAGGGACATGTAAGAATACGCAACTACAGATATTGGACCTAAAAGATGTGGTGCAAACCTAGTAGCCACAAAAATGGAAGTTGGGCCATCAGCTGTCCCAATTATCCCTATAGAAGCTGCTTCTTTAATATTAAAACCAAGGTAATAAGCAATTATTATAGTCATAAATATTCCAAATTGTGCTGCAGCCCCAAAAAGAATCATTGATGGCATCTGAAGTAATGGCGTAAAATCAATCATAGCCCCAATTGCTATAAATATCAATGCTGGAAACAATTCAGTCAAAATACCAGCATTTTTAAGTATGCCTAAAACTCCCTCATCGCTTGCTATTCCTGGGATACCTGGTATTACAGGTAAATTAGTAAGTATTGCCCCAAATCCTATTGGCAGTAATAGCATTGGCTCACAATCCTTCTTAATTGCTAAATAAATAAGTACAATACCAATTACATACATAGCTATTTGATTTGGCTGTAGATTTTTAATACCTGCTAATAATTGCTCCAAAACTATTCCTCCTATTACTTAATTTTTACCTAAATATTATAACATATTATGTTTTACTTATACATGATTGTCATAAAATTAACCCAGTATCAATGAATTATAATTCACTGATACTGGGTTTAAATTCATTTAAACCTTATGCACTTTGGAATATTTCTTCAAATTCAGAAGCTGTAAGTGTTTCTTTTTCAAGCAATGCTTCTGCCACTTTGTGAAGCTTATCTATATTTTCTCTCAATATTTGCTCAGCCTTATTATATGCTGTATCGATTATACGCCTCATTTCCCTATCTATGGCTGCAGCTACATCTTCGCTATAGTTTCTAGTCCTTGCAAAATCTCTACCTACAAAGATTTCTTCATCGTCTGAACCATAAGTCATTGGCCCTAGTGCTTCACTCATACCATAATGTGTAACCATGGACCTAGCTATTTTAGTAGCCCTTTCAATATCGTTTTGTGCACCTGTACTAATATCTCCTAATACCAATGCTTCTGCTGCCCTACCGCCAAGTAGGGTTACAAGCCTGCTTTCCATTTGTTTCTTTGTTACAAAGTTTCTATCTTCTTCAGGTATATATGCTGTAAATCCTCCAGCCATTCCCCTTGGAATAATGCTAATCATGTGGATTGGGTCTGTATCTGGTGTAAGCCTTGAAGTAATTGCATGGCCTGCTTCATGGTAAGCAGTAAGCCTTCTTTCCTTTTCTGTAACTACCTTTGACTTCTTTGCAGGTCCTGCTTGAACTTTTAGTGAAGCTTCTTCTATTAAATTCATTGGTATAACTTTTAAGTTATTTCTTGCAGCTAACAACGCTGCTTCATTAACAAGGTTTTCTAAATCAGCAGGCGAAAAACCTGGTGTCCTCTTCGCTATTACCTTCAAATCTACATCATCTGCTAATGGCTTATTCCTTGTATGAATCTTTAGTATTTCTTCCCTGCCTTTAACATCTGGAAGCCCAACATAGATAGTTCTATCGAATCTTCCTGGTCTAAGCAATGCTGGGTCCAATATATCAGCCCTGTTGGTTGCTGCCATAACAATGATACCTTCATTAGTTGAGAAGCCATCCATTTCAACTAGCAATTGGTTAAGAGTTTGTTCCCTTTCGTCATGACCTCCTCCAAGCCCGGCACCACGTCTTCTTCCTACAGCATCAATTTCATCTATGAATACTATACAAGGTGCGTTTTTCTTTGCTTGTTCAAATAGGTCTCTTACTCTGCTTGCACCAACCCCTACAAACATTTCTACAAAATCAGAACCAGAGATACTAAAGAATGGTACTCCTGCTTCGCCTGCAACTGCCTTACTTAAATAGGTTTTACCAGTCCCTGGAGGTCCTACTAATAAAACTCCCTTAGGTATTCTTGCACCTAACTCAATATACTTTCTAGGTGACTTCAAAAAGTCAACTATTTCTCTTAATTCTTCTTTTTCTTCTTCCAATCCTGCTACATCACTAAATGTAATTACTTTACCGTCATTTTTAGCCAATTTTGCCCTGGCTTTGCCGAAGGACATTACTTTTCCTCCGCCACCTTGAGATTGTTGCATAAATACAAACCAAAATACTACAAATAATAAAATCATCAACAAACTAGGTAAGTAACTCACCCAGACAGGTGTAGTAGCTTCTTTATCTGAACTTAGCCTAATTTCACCACTATCTACTTTATCTTTTAAATAGTCATTGAAAAAACTATCCATTTGAGGTGGCAATATGGTTGTAAACCTAGTTCTATCTTTTAACTCACCAGTAACTTCTCTATCAACAATCTTTATACTCTTAACTTCATTATTATTTAAATATTCTACTAATTGGGTTACATCTATAGAAATAACTTGTTCTACATCGTTTCCTAATGCACGCACTAGAAGCATTATTAGAATAACAATTAGTAGATATACACTAATGCCCTTAAAAAATCTTCTCAATACTAATCCTCCCTCCTCTTATGGGTAAATAACATCATATTATTATATCATCTAGTAATACCAATTTCAACTTTAACTTATTTTTTATATACTTCTTCCTTTAAAGCTGCCACAAAAGGAAGGTTCCTTCCCATTTCAGCATAATCCAAGCCATATCCAATTACAAATTCATCAGGTATTTCAAATCCTAGATAATCTACTTGTACATTTACTTTTCTTCTTTCTGGTTTGTCCAATAGTGTACATACCCTAACAGATTTTGCTCCCCTTTTTCTTATGTTATCTGTCAAATATGCCAAAGTATATCCTGTATCAATTATATCTTCTACAATAATTATATCCTTGTTTTCCACACTGCTATCAAGGTCTTTGATAATCCTCACTTCACCAGTGGAAGTCGATGACTTCCCATAGCTGGAAACAGCCATAAAATCCATTCCAACAGGGATTTTTATATTCCTTACCAAATCAGACAAGAATATTACAGCACCTTTTAATATTCCAACAAGTACTAAATCCTTATCCCTGTAATCTTCAGTAATCTGTGCGCCTAATTCAGCTACTCTCCTTTTAATTTCATCTTCTTCAACTAATATCCTTTTTATTAAGTGTTCCATGTAACTCCTCCTTATATGATTATTGCAATTTATATAAAATTAATAAAATCCTTTTTGTTTTGTCTGTTACTCTGTATAACTCACTAGTTCTATATCCTACTACCCACAAGATATTTTCATCGTCAACAACTAAAGGAACCCTATCCCTTTCATCCCTAGGGACTTTTTCATCAATAAAATAATCCTTAAGTTTCTTACTGCCTTTCATTCCAAAGGGTACAAATCTGTCTCCTTCCCTTCTGTTTCTTATCTTCAAAGTACCCTTTACTTTATCATAATCAAAATACCTTATGTTTTTTTCTTTTTTCATTATAAAATTATCATCTTTTTCGATAATTTTTGCTTCAAAATAATATCCGCTATCTAACTTAACGGAACCAGGAACATCAAGAGCATATAAAAAATATGTATCATTGTCCACTGATTTAGTTGGCTTTTCAAATATAATCTCATCATAATTAATCCTAACAACTATATCATTGGAAAAACGGAATTCCTTTCCTGTTTGAAAATTATTTAAAATATCTAAACATGATGACACTTGAGCCTCTGTAATCCCCTGAAGGGATTTATTGAGCTCTAAGATTGCATTTCTTATAATTCTCTGCTGAATGCTCCTATCATCCTCTAAAAATCCTTTCCCATCTAAGATTATACTATTTTTGTCATATCTTTTCATTAAATTATTGAATTTAATTCTAGTATATTTCTCTAAAAAATTTAGCTCTAAAGAAAAAATCCTTGACATTCGCCAAAGAGTGTTAACAATATTGGGATTAAAGTTTTTTTCAATATAAGGAATTAATTCAAGCCTTATCTTATTCCTGCTATAGATTGGCTCGAGATTAGTCCTGTCCAATACTGTTTCAATCCCTTTTGTGGCTATGTATTCCTCTATTTCTTTTCTATCTATACCCAAAATAGGCCTAATTATATCATTGGATTTATATTCCATTCCCTTGAGCCCATCTGGACCAGTTCCTCTAATAATTCTCATAAGTATTGTTTCTGCTTGGTCATTCATATTATGGGCAACTGCGATTTTCCCCTTGCCCAAACTTTTTAATATTTCCCTAAAAAAACCATATCTAAGCTCTCTGCCTGCTTCTTCAGATGATATGCCTTTTTCCTTAGCATATTCGTTCATGTTTACATCTTTTGTATAAAAGGGCAGTCCCAGCTCGCTGCATTTCTTCTCAACAAACAGCTGATCCCTTTTTGCTTCTTCTCCCCTTACTCCATGGTTTACATGGGCTACATGTAAGCTAAATGGAATTATTTTCCTTACCTCCAGCAAGCAGTACAACAGTGCCATAGAATCAGGCCCACCGGATACCCCTACAACAATGTTATCGTTTTCTTCAATTAAATTATGCTCAATTATTGCATCGAGAACCTTTTTTTCCATATACTCCATAAAATCACCTTTATAGTTTAATTAATTTATATTATAACTTAATAAATAGGAAATTTATTACCCAAATTTAATTTATTTAAAAATTTGCGAATAAAAAGGTCGATGTAAATCGACCTTAAGAAACCTTTTTCCATACCTTTGTAACCAGAACTGTCATGTCGTCCCAACTGGAAGCCAAACTTTTAGCTCTATTCAATATTTCATTGGCTATGGTTTCAGGATTTATACTAGTTATATTCATAATTATGTCTTTAAAGAACATTTCCCTGCTATCTATATCACCACAGGCATCTAGCACCCCATCTGACACCATAATTATTATATCTCCGTCTTCTAGGTATTCTTCATAGACATTAAAGTCTACATCTTTTAGAAGCCCTACTGGCAGGGAACTGGAATTTATCAGTTCTATCCTGTCATTTCTTTTAATAAAAGTAGCTGGGGCACCGGTTTTTATCATTTGAAGCTTTCCTGTATATAAATCTATTAATCCCAAATCCAAAGTTGTAAATACTTCCTCGCTTGATTTAGCCCTTAATACGGAATTTATTGTCTTAAGCATCAATTCCTTATCTATATTTGCTTCCATCAGCCTTTCTAATAGAGAAATTGCAATTTTGCTTTCTCTATGGGCCTTTGCTCCTTTGCCCATTCCGTCACTTATAGCTATAAAATGAGTGTTGTCAATTTCTCCAAAGGTAAAGCTGTCCCCTGAAATTTTGCTGTCAGAACTTGATGCCATAGCTACTTTTGTAATGGCACTGAATCTGTTATGCCTTATGAGTTTAAACTTAAACCTCTTAGAATTTGCATTATTATTGTCTCCTGAAACTGGAACCTCCAAAATGTTTGATATAATGGCTCTAACTTTTTCATCAGAAGTAACTGCCTTTTTTAAATCCACATATATATCCAAATCTTCTCCTATCTGTGCCACAATAACTTCACTAACATCAATTCTATTATTTTTCAGTTCTTTATAGATATTTTGCTCCAGTTCTTCATTGAAACTAGGCTTCTCATAAACATCTTTAACTATATTTTCTATAACCTTTCTAAATCCATCCAACTGTTCTGACAAAAGCATCTTATTTTCCTTTAACTTGTTTTTCCAGCTTTCAGTAAGCTTCAACCTTTCAACTGCCCTGTCTACTTTATCTAAGATTTCCATTGGTCTTATGCAGAATTTATCTATTTCAGAATAAAGATATTCTTTATCGGGACCTTTCATTTCTGCAAAGCAGACGATATTGAAGAATTTTTGATATGTCCTGTAATAGTTTTTATTCCAGCAAGTAGTATATTTACTGCAATTTATACATACATCATTTGCAATACTATCTACTAATCCATAGACCTCACTTAAAGAATAATATTCCTCATCTGCAGCATCTTTAAATGTAATGCTTAAGTTTTCAAACAACTCCATCATCTTATTTAATTTCTTAACTATTAACTCGTCCCTTCTTTGGCTGTAATCCTTTTTAAGATTATAATTGGCTTGAAAGATTTCTGTAATTCTATCTGTAGCTTTTTTAGAAATCAATAGAAATATAATTGATGCCACAATAAGTTCCTTATATGTTATAAAGCTTGTCCCCATTCCATTAATATAATACGATATGATGCCATTTCCCAAAACAAATCCCATGGCAGTCCCAATTTTGCCTAAATCCCTAAATATGCCTGCAAGCAGCCCTCCAACTGCAAGTATACTCACAATAAATGGAACCTCTTGCTGAGAGATATATGTTATCATTCCCAACACTATACCTGTGATGCCACCAATAAATGCACCTTGGCAATATGATAACAGCATTATTATAACAATGCTTGTCAAAATCTTAGTCTGAATTCCAAAAATGGTAAGCTCCCTTATGCCAGAAAGCATTAATGCCAAAGTAATAAAAGAACAAATAATTTTTTCGTTCCCTATGCTAGTACCTTTAACCTTTTCAATAGGAAGGCTGAATGAAAATATATAGCTGAAAGTAAATACAATTATAGTTTCAAAGATAACCATTATAATGTCGTACAAAAATAGCTCTCTTCCAAATAATAGGCCAGCAATTCTGCTTATTAAGAATATAATGGAAGTAATTATGAAGGCCCTTATTAATGAAAAAGATTTTTCCTCTTTTGACAGCAAGAACAATATATACACCATTAAATATGCAAATATATAGCTTAAATTTTGAAATCCATTTATGCTAATGGTCCCAATGGCTATAGACACAAGTAATGGTATGCTTAAACCCTTTATAACCGTATATGCACTAAAAAATGCAAATCCAAAAGGTACTAGATCTCTAAATATGCTTGCTCTAGCCAAAATAAGACCTATTAAAATTGTAGCAATTTCTTCCTTTTCAATCCTTGTCCAAAAATCAGACCATTTTTTCTTGTTTATTGAAGATTCTACCTTCATCATACATACCACTCCCACTGCTTTATCAATTTTGTATTGTTGATAATAGCAGAGGAGCGAAAAATAATTTGTCAAACCATTGCATTATCTCAAAAAAAATTAAGACACGAATCTGTGTCTTTTCCCATAACTTTAAGTTTGCTTGAGTATAAGTTAAACTATACTTACATTAAATCATAGTTTAGTTTTTTTCGAATCCTAAACTTTAATATTAGCTTATTTGCTTAAATGTAGAATTTTGATATATCCCAGAGAAAAAGGAAATAAAAAAACCGGTTCATTTACCGGTTTTAATAATCGTAACTACTGTGTCTTCTTTGCCTGTGATTTCCTCTTCTATTATCACGGCTCTTCAATTGGTCTTGCTTTTCACTGCTGTCCTTTAGGAATTTGCTTAACTTGTCTTCAAAAGACATGTACTTTTGCTTTTCATCAATCTTATTCCATTCAATTTGAATTGGTTGGGAATTCTTGGGCTTTGCTTGTTTAATTGATAAACTAATCTTTCCATCAGGTGAAATTGATAGAATCTTTACTTTAACCTTTTGATCCTTCTTCAAACAGTCAGAAACCTTCTCTACATAATCATGAGATATTTCTGAAATATGAACAAGTCCACTTTTCCCTTCTGGTAGTTGGATAAAAGCACCAAAGCTAGTTATTCCTGTAACGGTGCCATCAACAACGTCTCCTACAGATAATGGCATAAACAAATAATTCCTCCTTAATAATTTGTTATCTTAATCCAGTATATATTAGAAATCATCCTTTGTCAACGAAATCTATTTTTTTCTAATTCCAAAAAATGGATTCCTAACTTTGTTTCTATCTATGTACATTATTTCCCTTGGCTTTACCATGCCCAACTCTTCTCTAGCTATCTTCTCAACAAATTCCAAAGAATCACTATTTTCTATTTCTTCATTTAACTCATCGATTTCTGCTTGTAAGGTTTGAATTTCTAACTCCATCTTTTCTTTTTTGCTGTTCAATTCATCCATTAGCTTTTTTTGATTAAAAAGTATGAATCCAATATATAAAATTATAAAAAGAATAAATAATCTTCCTAGCTTTAATTTTCTTCTCCTTCTTCTTTTGGTCATAATATCACCCGCCTATGTTTATTATTCTACACAAATTAAAAAAATCCTTTATTTTTTTGAAAAAATTATTTTTTTAAGTATCTTCTTTTCTTTTAATTTTTCTTCGACAATCCTTTTGGTTTTCTTTAAGGCAGGTTTAAATTTCTTAAACAGCCTAAAAGGAAAAAAGATAATAGCGAGTACTTTCCCAAAAAATTCCTTTAAAAATCTTCCTATTATAATACAAACAGGATATAAGAATCTACTAAAAATCTTATTATAAATAAGTATACCCAAAAAGAATCCTATTAATGTATATCCTCTAATTTCAGCCCAATTATTCATCATTAATATAACAAAAAATATAAGGGCAAGCAATGTCCAAAATAAGAAGTCGCCTATATGGGTAATAAATTTCCTAGGCTTTGAAAAATATCTAATAGTTCGGTATACATCATATATGAATCCAGAAATCAATCCACCATAAATAGTTGATAAAAATACATGAAGTTCTATCAACATTGTGGTATCCATAGCACTACTTCCTATTTAAATAATTTCCCCATTAAATTTTTTGGAATTTCTTTATTCGAATAGTTTATGCCATTAATTTTCCCTTGTATTTTGACACTTCCATCATCTAAATTAAGCTTGGAAATACTTAGGTTTTCACCTTTTATTACCATGCCACCTTTTATAGTATTTAAAACTATTGTATTCTCATTGAAACTCTCTACCTGCTCAACTCCTGTAACTGTCATGTTTTCCCTATCTTCAACTATTATGTTTTGATTCTTATACCTAACTCTATTTTCAGTCATCTTTATCCCCCCCTTATCTATTAATATTTATGTAAAAAAAAAGACTTTTATTACAAAAGTCTTTAATCACTAATAATTCTATATAATTCTTTTGAATCTTCTTTCTTTACATTTTCTGATACATCTAATACCTCAAACTTCAAAGGCTTAGTAAATTTTATCTCTACAATGTCGCCTACCTTAACCTCGTCGCCAGCTTTACACTGTTTTCCATTTATAAAGACTATTCCTTGGTCACAAGCTTCTTTTGCTACAGTCCTTCTTTTAATAATCCTTGAGTTCTTTAAAAATTTATCTATTCTCATTAATTCCTCCCAATAAAAAACCAGGTCCGAGACCTGATTTTTTTATTTATTAACTATTTCTTTTAAGGATTTGCCTGCTTTAAATACAGGAGCCTTTGAAGCTGGTATCTTAATAACTTCTTCTGGATTCCTTGGATTTCTTCCTTCTCTAGCTTTTCTTTCTCTTACTTCAAAAGTACCAAAGCCTACTAATTGAACTTTGTCTCCTTTTTCTAGAGCTTCTTCAACAGACTTAATAAATGCATTTAAAGCAGCTTCAGCATCCTTTTTAGTTATATTCGCCTTTTCAGCCATGCTAGCAACTAATTCAGCCTTATTCATAAAATTGATTCCTCCTTTTGTTTATTTTTATAATTTCTTTTCTTAATAAAATTCACTTTATATTAGTGAATTTTATTTAGCTTCGACTCATTCCATAATCTGTCCAGTTCTTCCAATGTCATGTCTTCTAAGTTTTTTCCTGATTCTTCCACAGCTTTTTCTATGAATTCAAATCTCTTAATAAATTTATTTATCGTCCTATATAAGGCTACTTCTGGATTAACTTTTAAAAACCTTGACAAGTTAACTACTGCAAAGAGCAGATCGCCAATTTCATCTTCAATTTTTTCATGCCCAATTTCATATTTCGCTATGGCTTCTTTTACTTCTTCATATTCTTCTTTAACCTTATGAATTGGGCCATTTAAATCTTCCCAGTCAAATCCAATTTCAGCAGCCTTTTCTTGAATTTTAAAGCTTGTCATTAATGCAGGTAGCTTAGGTATATCCTTTAGTTTATCAGTGAATCTAGTAATATTCCTCTTTTCATACTTTAACTTATTCCAATTATATACTACTTCTGAAGAATTTTCCACATTTTTTTGCAAAAATACATGAGGATGTCGATAAATTAATTTTTTACCCAGAGATGACATAACATCATAAATGTTGAATTCTCCTTCTTCATCGGCAATTTGGCTGTGGAAGATTACTTGAAGCAGCAAGTCACCTAGTTCTTCAATTAGTCCATCTAAATCATCATTATCAATAGCTTCTACTACCTCATAAGCTTCTTCTATTACAGATTGGCGTATAGATTTGTGGTCCTGCTCTCTGTCCCAAGGACAGCCATTTTCTGACCTCAGTAATTTCATTATACCTAATAAATCGCTAAAATCAAATACTTTCTTGTTTATTTTATCCATTTTTGGGACATATATACTAGTCAAAGCTGTTGTTTTACTGCTTCTATCCAGTTCATATACAGGAATCTTATAAATTTCCTCTTCTCCCTTTACTCCTGCGCTATGTATTAAATATACTTCATATTCATCTCCATATATTTCAGATAAAGCTATCTTTATTTCAGATAATATCCTCGTGTTATAAACTTGAGTAATCAGTAAATCACAATTTATATCAATTACCAAGCTGCTAAATTCTGCCCCATCAACTAGTTTTAATCCATTGATTGGGTCTCTTCCTACAAGCTCTATTATTGGTTCTATAAAGCTCATTCCAGATATTATTTCTATATCTAATCCTTTTTCTATCAAAAGCTCTACAGTTTTTTCAGCCACCATTGGATTGCCGGGAACAAAATAGTTAATATCTTTGTCCTTTGATTCCCTAATTAGCTCATCAACAATTTTTTTATAGACATTTTCAAATTCTTCCTCAGCCTCATACAAGTAATCAAAGGATTTATATGGAATTTTGTTTTCCTTAAAATATTCAACTGTAGGATGCTTTTCAGTCCTCAAGAAATTCGCATCACCGGAATTAATCCTTTGAACTGCACCTAAAGTAAGTGAATCAATGCTACCTGGTCCTAAGCCTATTACATAGATTTTCCCCATAGTATATCTCCTTATTTTTTACTTTAGTAATTTAAATTTTTCTATTTTTTTTGCTATTTTATTCCCTTTAGGCAATAAGCTTAAATCCTCATAGGTTATTGCACCTGTTAAGATTAATAGAATTCCATAAACAACAACTCCAATTAATACAGCTAAAATAGTAGCTACCTTGCTTCCTAAAACATTAATTAGAATGCTGTAACTTCCAAATACTATTATGGTCATACCTATGGCAGAAATGAAAGGCTTTATAAATACTTCCTTTACATTTAGTTTAATATTAGTATATTTTACAACGCAAATTAAATCCAATATAGATGCAATTCCATAAGCAGCAACAGTAGAAATGGCTGCCCCATAGATATTAATTTCAGGAATAACAGTTAATGTATAAGATAATATTACTTTAACTATAGCTCCAAAAAGCAGGTTAATTGCTGGTACAATAGGTCTACCCAAACCTTGAAGCATAGATGATAGGGATTGAACCAAAGTCAAAAATACAACGCCAAACGACAAAATGGATAAAAGGTTGCCTGTATTTATTATAGTTGCCATATCGTTTTTATAATATAACAGTGCAATTATAGGTGTTGCTAAAATATATAACCCAAATGTACAAGGCAAACCTAATAATAATGTAATCCTAATTCCCGATGAAGTAATATTTTGAATTTCCCTTCTATCTCTTCTAGCACTGGCATCTGAAATTGCAGGAACCAAACTCATGGCAATAGCAACGGAAATAACCTGAGGGAAATTGATTAATGTAGATGCCATGCCCTTTAAGTTTCCATACAATGCATTGGCTTCCATTTCAGTATATCCAATTAATTGGAGTCGATTCAACACTATTGCTACATCAATTGAATCCATGATTGGTACTATTGCTGAACCGATAGTTATAGGTATTGAAATAGCAAGCAAATCCTTAATAATATCCTTTATTTTATATTCTACTGAAATTTTGCTATCTTGCAATTCCTTCTTTATATTTTTTCTCTTATTAAAGAAGATTAACATTATAACTATTAAACCTGCAATGGCTCCTGCTGAACCGCCAAAGGAAGCTCCTCCAGCAGCTACTGGGATGCCTTTATCTAACAGCAAATATGTAAGCATTAAACCTACTACTACTCTAAAGAATTGTTCCGCTATTTGAGATAAAGCAGTAGGAATCATAAACTGATGCCCTTGGTAAAATCCTCGAAATGCTGACATTATAGGTACAGCAAGCAAGGCTGGAACCAAAGCAATTAACGAATAATATGCATTTCTGTTACCTAATTTTTCAACTATAACTTCCGCATTAAAGAATACGAAAATTGAAGTTAACAGCCCACCTATAAAAAGTCCAGTTAGTGCAACTTTAAATACTTTAAATGCGTTTTTATAATCACCTATGGCTCTTCTTTCCGCCACTAATTTAGCTATGGCTATTGGAAATCCTGCTGTTGATAGAGTTAATAGAAGGCTGTATAATGGGTAGGCAGTCTGATAATAGCCCATCCCTTCTGATTTTATTATGTTTGACAGAGGAAGCCTATATACAGCTCCCAAAATTTTAACTATTATGCCTGCAATGCTTAATATAGCTGCCCCTTTTAGATAATTCCCGCTTTTAGACATAAATAGTCCCCCTAAATTTTAATCTTTAATATTATATCATGTTGTTTTTAAAAATAATACTACAAAGATAAAACCTACCCGAAAGGGTAGGTACGTTAATTTTCCATTTGTTTAGATAAAAAGCCTGCAGCTGTTTCAGCCAATTTCATTTCAAGTTTTCCCATTACTACATTAGGTTCTTTAGATATAAGTATAACAGAACCGATTGGGTCTCCCTGCATTACAATAGGAGCAATAACTTGGGCTGTGTATTTCTCTGCATTATTGTCCTCATAAGTAATCTTTATTGGTTTGTTATTTTCATCTGTTAAGTAGCTAGTTCTATTTTCTATTAATCTTTCCAATTCAGGACTAATCCTCTTATCTAAATATTCTTTTTTGGACCCACCAGCTATGGCGATTATGAAATCCCTGTCAGAAATTAATGTTGTATAGCTTGTGCTTTCATAAAGAGAATCGCAGTACTCTTGAGCAAACTCATTTAACTCTCCGATAGGTGAGTATTTCTTTAGGATTATCTGCCCTTCTCTATCAGTAAATATCTCTAAAGGATCCCCTTCCCTTATTCTAAGGGTCCTTCTAATCTCCTTAGGAATTACCACTCTACCAAGTTCATCAATTCTTCTAACAATTCCTGTGGCTTTCATAGTTTAACCTCCTAGTAAATTTTTAGTAGTAGAATTATTATTCAACTAATAGGGAAATTTTATACATCTTAACAAGAATAGGTTAATGTATTTACATTAAGTGGTAAAAGTGGTAATTCACCTTAAATATAAATCTTAACCTTTGCATTTTCTCTTAATTGTTGTAAGTTATCATAATATTTTTGTTCCTTTAAAAATTCAATTATATCATCTTTCAATGACTCAAATGTATCTCTCTTATCTTCAACCCGTATAATATGATATCCAACTTCAGTCTTTACTAAATCACTTGTTTCTCCTGGCTCTAAGGAAAATGCAGCTTCTTCAAATTCTGCAATCATACTTCCTTTACCAAAATATCCTAAATCTCCGCCATTCATAGCAGAAACCTTATCTACAGATACTTCTTCAGCTACTTTGGCAAAGTCTTCTCCATTTTTTAATCTTTCTAATACTTCTTTGCCTTCTTCTTCTGTTTTAACTAATATATGTCTAGCACGGATAACAACTAAATCATCTTTATTTTCTTCAAAATATTCTTGGGCTTCTTCTTCAGTTACAGTTGCATTTTCTATGAAATATTCTTTATGCTTATTAAGCAATAAGTCGTTCTTGATGCTTTCTGCCAAAAATTCCTTTGTAATAAAACTATTTTCTAAAGTCTCATTAAACTGTTCTTCTCCGCCAAACAATTGAACATATTGATTTAAAACAGCATTTACTTCATCATCAGTAACCTCTAAGTTAGCCTTACTAGCTTCATTGGCAATTATCTTTTCCATTATGAGCATTTCCAATATATCTTCTTTTAATTCTTCTTCACCAGTTTTCCCAGTTTCTTCATTCACTTGTTTTAAGGAACCTTCACCAAGTTGTTGCTCAGTAATGTTTTTGTAGATTTCAAACCTAGTATTAAACTCGTCCTCAGTTATTCCTACTCCATCAACCTTTGCAACCAATCCTTCTTCTTTTTTACTGCAACCAATAATGCTCATTGCTAGCACAAAAATCAAAAAAAAGCTAAAAATTCTCTTTTGTCTTATGCCCTTCAATTATAACATCCTCTCTTTTAAAATTTTTAATAGTATTAATTATATATTATTTTTATTATGATTAAAACTATTAATTTTTTCTAACAGCAATTTCAATTCACTTAAAATGTTTTCCCTCCATCTAAATCTAAATGAAGGCTCTTTAGATAGGTCGAAAGTTATTCTCCTGCCATATTCATCTGAAAGCATCTTCAAAAGTTCCAAAGATATATCTTCAAGGGACTTAAATTCTAAGATAACTTCTGAATCCTCTTGATATATATTCTTGATGTTGTTCCTGCTTCCTAAATACCTTATATAAGATACATCCATGAGGTTATAGACTTCTTTAGGTATATCACTAAACCTGTCAATTAATTCATCTACTAAATCACTGTATTCATCCACATTAGTAATAGCTGCAATCTTTTTATAAATCTCAATTTTTTGTTCTTCATCTTCAATATATTTATCAGAAATAAACCCATCTACTTTTACATCTATAGTAGTATCGATTTGTTCTTCTACTTTTTCACCTTTTAATTTCTTAATGGCTTCTTGTAAGTATTTAACATAAAGGTCGTATCCTATGGCTTCAATATGGCCATGCTGCTCTGTTCCAAGCAAATTGCCTGCTCCTCTTATTTCCAAGTCTCTCATGGCTATTTTAAATCCTGAGCCAAATTCTGTAAACTCCTTTATGGCCCTTAACCTCTTTTCTGCAACTTCAGAAAGCACTTTGTTCTTTTCATAGACAAAATAGCTGTAGGCTATCCTGTTTGACCTTCCTACTCTTCCTCTTAATTGATATAACTGAGACAAGCCAAACTTGTCTGCATCATAGACTATTATAGTATTTACATTGGCTATATCTAATCCTGTTTCAATAATCGTAGTACATACTAAAACATCTATTTCTTTTTCTAAAAAGCTTATCATTACCTTTTCCAATTCTCTTTCGCTCATTTGGCCATGGCCAATGCCAAATCTCGCTTCAGGTACTAGTTTTTTTAGCTCAGAAGCCATTTTTTCTATGGTTTCTACCCTGTTGTAGACAAAATAAACTTGACCACCTCTGGCTAGTTCCTTTAAAATTGCATCCCTAATCATCTGCTCATTATATTCTACTACATAAGTCTGGACTGGATACCTTTCTTCTGGAGGATCTTCTATAACAGACATATCCCTAATGCCAGACAAAGACATGTGTAAAGTCCTTGGAATTGGTGTAGCAGTCAGAGTAAGGACATCTACAGTTTCCTTTAACTTCTTTAAAGCTTCTTTATGCTTTACCCCAAATCTCTGCTCTTCGTCTATAATAAGCAGCCCTAAATCTTTAAAAGCAACATCTTTAGATAACAGCCTATGGGTCCCCACTATAATATCTATAACACCGTTTTTGACATTTTCTATAATTGCTTTCTGCTCAGCTCTAGTTCTAAACCTGCTTAAAACATCAACTCTTACTGGAAAGCTAGCAAACCTTTCCTTTATGGTATTATAATGCTGTTGAGCCAGTATAGTGGTGGGTACAAGAAATGCCACTTGTTTGCTGTCCATTACAGCCTTAAATGCTGCCCTTAAAGCCACCTCGGTTTTACCATAGCCTACATCTCCGCAAAGAAGTCTGTCCATTGGCTTAGGCTTCTCCATGTCTCTTTTTATTTCTTGTATGCTCCTTAGCTGGCCTTCTGTTTCTTCATAGGGGAATAAATCTTCAAATTGCCTTTGCCATTCTCCGTCCTTTGAAAAGGCATAACCTTTGCAGCTTTCCCTTTTAGCATATAGCTCCAATAGGTCTTGAGCTAAATTCTCCACAGCCTTCTTTGCTCTTTCCTTGGTTCTCACCCAGTCTGTACTGGAAAGCTTGTTTATTTTTGGCTTTACTCCATCTGCACCAATATATTTTTGGACTAGATGCATTTGGTCAACAGGAACATACAGCTTGTCTTCTCCTTTATATTTGATGGTTAAATAATCTTTTTTAACACCTTGTACATTTAGCTGTACAATTCCTTCATAAATCCCAATTCCGTGGTTTTCATGTACAACATAATCGTTTATCTTCAAATCTGCAAGGTTTATTATCTTTTCAGCATCTTTTTTCTTTTCCTTTTTAGCCTTTTTCTTCCCAACACCAAAGATTTCCCTATCGCTTATCACAGCCAGCTTAATCTGAGTATATTCAAAACCGCTGTTTATATTGGCTGGTGTTATAAATACCTGACTGGACTTAATTTCGCAGTTTCTATCTAGCATTACGCTGGCCTCAATATCCATGGATGATAATATTTCCCTCAGCCTTTCTGCCCTTTCCTGGTTGCTTGTTAATAATATTATCTTATATCCTCTATACCTATAATGGTTGATATCTTCCTTTAAAAGCTCCATTTGATTGTGATAAGGCTGCATGCTCTTGTTTACAAAATTATAAATGGACTTAGGCTTAAATACATTATCGCCAATCAATAAAATGCTGTTAACAATACATACTCTTTCTTTAATTTTATCTAGAATATCTTCATACCTGTAAAGAATATTTGCATGGGAAGGCAATAGTTCCCCTACTTCATAAAGATCAGTAAATTTTATCTTGAAATCTTCCATTGAATTTTTGGCCTTTTCATCAACTCTTTTTGGCTCATCGATAAATACTATGGCATCCTTATTTAAATATCCTAAAATGGAAGTTAGCTTTTCATCTGGTATATAAGGTGTCAACAAATCCCTATTAGATATAAAAAGCTTCTCAGCTAAAAATTCTTTATATTTGTTAAATTTATTCTCAATATTCCCCTTTTCTAATGTATTCCTTTTTCCTTTTGACAAGGCCTTTTTCATATCTTCATCGAGTTTCTTTACCATCATGTCCCTATACTCATCAAGTATAAGAACTTCCATTACAGGGGTTATAACAGTACTATTCAAGTTTTCAATGGATTTTTGGCTTATGACATCAAAAGTTCGTATAGAATCTACTTCTACATCAAAAAATTCTATTCTATAGGGATTTTGGCTGTAGGGAGGGAAAAAGTCTAGTATGCCACCTCTAACGCTGAACTGTCCCTTGCCCTCTACCATGTTAACCTTCTCGTAGCCACCACTTAAAAGGATTTCCTTTAACAAATCTAAATCTACTTCATCACCTACATTTATCCTTTTGGAATAAGCTTCAAAGATATCTCTAGAAATAAGCTTTTCAAATAAGGCATCTATGGTAGTTACTACAATAACATTTTCCCCTTTAGCTAGTTTTGAAATTACTTCCATCCTCTCATTTATCCAGTCATGGCTGTAGGCATCCACATCATAAAAAAGGATTTCCCTTTTGGGAAATAAAATGACATTATGGCCACCTAAGCCCTTTATATCTTCATAAATTTTTTTACATTTAACATCGTTGTGGGTAATAACTAAAATCTGTTTTCCTGTATGGTTGTTTAAGGCATAGAGAAAGTGCCCCATGCTTTCATCTATTATTCCATAAGTTGCTATGGGACTTGTCCCGTTATTTATATCCTCATTAAGCCTTTTGTATGATTCCAAATTCTTTAGCTGGTCAATTAAAAAATCTGCCATTTCATCACCCCTCGAGGAAAACGCCTTAAGCCCAGGTTTAACCCTGGGCCCTACTTGTCTTATTATTAAATTTATTCATTGCAGCATCTATGCCTTCTTTTATTATTGCTTCTACTGATTCAGCTGCCAGCAATAACGCTTCATCAATGGCTTCTCTCTCTTCTTTAGAAAACCTGCTTAAAACAAAATCAGCTAAATCTTGATTCTCTTTCTTTTTCCCTATGCCTATTTTTACTCTGGGAAAATTGTCATTTTCCAATAAATAGATTATTGACTTCAACCCATTGTGGGTTCCAGCACTTCCTTTCCTTTTAATGCGGATAGAAGCAAAGTCAATGTCAATGTCATCAACAATCACTATGATGTTTTCAACAGGAATTTTATAGAAATCATATATTTCTTTTACAGTTATACCACTGTTATTCATATAAGTCTGAGGTTTTACCAATAATACCTTTTCATCTCCAATAAAGCCTTCGCCATAAACAGATTTAAACTTTATCTTGTTTATCTTTATTTTATTCCTGCTTGCTAATATATCTATTGTATCAAATCCAACATTATGCCTAGTTTTTTCATAAGCCCTACCAGGATTGCCCAATCCTACTACTACAAACAATGGATCAACTCCTATTCTTCAAATAGTTTACTCACAGATTCATTTTCATGAATCCTCTTTATAGCTTCAGCAAACAGTGGAGCTACAGATACAATCTCTATTTTATCAATTTTCTTTTCTTCATTCAAAGGAATTGTATCTGTAATGATGAATTTTTCTAGCTCAGAGTTCTCTATCCTTTCCAATGCAGGGCCTGATAATACTCCATGGGTAGCACAGCCATAGATTTTTTTAGCCCCAAAGTTTTTCAATACAGATGCAGCCTTAGTTATTGTCCCTGCTGTATCTATTATGTCATCTATTAATATTGCATTCTTTCCTTCTATATCTCCAATAACATTCATAACTTCGGAAACATTTGCCTTTGGCCTTCTCTTCTCTATTATAGCTATTGGCAAATCCAATAAATTAGCAAAGCTCCTAGCCCTTGTAACTCCTCCTAAATCTGGAGAAACTACTACAGTATCTTCATCTGCAATATCTTTAAAATACTCAGCCAAAATAGGTACGCCTGATAAGTGGTCTACAGGAATGTTGAAATAACCTTGAATTTGTGCAGCATGCAAATCCATGCTTATAACCCTATCTGCTCCTGCCACAGTTAGTAAATCTGCCACCAATTTTGCTGTAATTGGCTCCCTTGCCTTAGTTTTTCTATCCTGCCTTGCATAGCCATAGTATGGTAAAACTGCATTGATTCTACCTGCTGATGCTCTCTTCATTGCATCTATTAATATTAACACTTCCATTAGATTATCATTTACTGGGCTGCAAGTGGATTGTATAATGAATACATCCATTCCCCTAACTGTTTCTCCAATGTTTACGCTTATTTCACCATCGCTAAATCTGCTTACTTCACATACTCCAAGTGGTTTTCCTAATGCCTTACAAATTTTTTCTGCAAGATCCTTATTGGAATTTCCTGAAAATATCTTTATACCACCTACACATGAATTCATTATAATTTCCTCCTAAGCTTCTTATTTTTTTAATCCTTTTTTCTCAACCCAACCAGGAATATTAACCTGACGGGCTCTAGCAACGCTTAATTCCCCTTCTTTGACTTCTTTAGTAATTGTAGACCCAGCTGCTATATAAGCCCAAGGCTCTATATTAACAGGGGCTACAAGGTTAGAATTGCTGCCTATAAATGCATTGTCTCCTACTGTAGTTCTATGTTTTTGCCTTCCATCATAATTTACAAATACAACGCCACATCCTATATTGACATTTTTGCCAACATCAGCGTCTCCTATATATGCTAGATGGCTTGCCTTTGTATTATCCATTATATTTGAATTTTTAACTTCTACAAAATTGCCAATTTTTACATTTTTACCAATATGGCTGTTTGGCCTTAAATGAGCATAAGGCCCAATTTTTGTGTTTTCTCCTACAAAACTTTCCTCAATTACAGATGATTCAATGGATACACCATTTGAAATAATGCTGTTTACAATCCTTGTATTACCTCTTATTATACAGTCTTCACCTATTTCAGTTTCCCCTTCCAATACAACTCCAGGATATATGATGGTATCCCTGCCAATTTTTACACTGTACTCAATATAGGTATTGCCAGGGTCAACAATAGTTACGCCATTTGCCATGTGATAGTTATTGATTCTGTCCCTCATTATTTTTTCACAAAATGCCAACTGAACCCTTGAATTTACACCATGTATTTCTGATGCATCTTCTATTTTATATGCACCTACATTGTGGCCTTCACTTTTTAATATCTCTATAACATCTGTAATATAGTACTCGTTTTGTGCATTGTTGTTATTTATCTTTGATAGGGATTCTTTTAAAAGCTTCCCATTAAAACAGTATATCCCAGAATTAATTTCCTTAATCTTTTTTATTTCCTCTGAAGCATCTTTCTCTTCAACTATCTTCAAAATATTTCCATTATCTTCCCTTATAATTCTACCATAACCTGTAGGATTTTCTAGTTCTGCAGTAAGTACAGTTGCATCTAAATTGTTATCTTCATGGTATCTAATAAGTTTTTCAATTGTGCTTTCTCTAATAAGGGGAGTATCTCCATAGAGAATAACTACTGTACTGCCATCTTCTATAAATTCTTCTGCTTGCATGACAGCAAAACCTGTGCCATAAGGTATGCCTTCGCCTATTGGCTGGGTTTTAAAAATAACATCTTCATCTTTAAAGTAATCCCTGACCTCATCCCCACTGTGCCCTACGATTACTATGTTCTTATCTACTTTAGCACCTTTGCTGGCTTCTAAAACATATTTAAGTAATGGTTTCCCACAAATCTTATGTAGTACCTTTGATGTTTTAGATTTCATCCGTGTGCTTTCACCAGCTGCTAATATTATAGAAATATTCATAGCTTCACCTCGTCTTAAATTTATCTACCAAATATATTTTAACCTATTTAGATTATAAGTCCACAGTGAAAATAAAATTCCTTCAATTTTACATTATAAAGTAAAAAAGGCCATTTAATGGCCTTTTTACTTGGAATCTCCAGCAGCTAATGCCTTTTCATATTCTTTAAAAATAGCTTCTTGAACTTTTTGCCTAGTTTCAGAATTTATCGGATGAGCTATATCCCTAAATTCGCCATCCGCCATCTTTCTACTGGGCATAGCAACAAACAATCCATTTTGTCCTTCGATTATTTTAATATCATGTACAACAAATTCGTCGTCGAATGTAACAGAAACTATTGCTTTCATTTTCCCTTCATCAGTAATTTTTCTTAGTTTTACATCAGTAACTTTCATTTGTAAATTCACCATCCTTCATTTAAGTCAAAAACTATTTGGATAATTATATATTCTATACAAAATTAAAAATTCCTTCTTTTTTTTGAAAAATTTTTTATTTTTTTCCTTTTTTTTCTACAATAAATCTGCAAACTTTACATAAAATGTTTTAATTGTTTTCTTTATCTTTCTAATATGATATAATCTATCAGTGACAAATTATTGTTATTGGAATACAATAATATTAATACACAACGTTGGTAATAATAATAAGACAAAGAATCTTAGGAGGATAACTTATGTTTGAATTTTTCTTAGATGACCATAAATATTCTACAGTTCACTTTATTGGAATTGGCGGAATTTCTATGAGTGCTTTAGCAGAAATATTGCTTTCCGAAGGATATAATGTTTCTGGTTCAGATACAAAGGACAGTTTAATCATAGAAAGGTTAAGAAAACTCGGAGCTAAAATATACATAGGACATGATGAAAAAAACTTACCAGAAAATGCAGATTTGGTCATATATACCGATGCAATTTCCAAAGACAATGTGGAATACTTAAAAGCAATTTCTTTAAATATACCTGTTGTAGATAGGGCTACCTTTTTAGGGGCTCTAATGAAGAACTATAAGAATTCCATAGCAGTTTCAGGAACTCACGGGAAAACAACTACTACCAGTATGATTTCTACTATATTAAATCATTCTAAATACAATCCAACTATCCTACTAGGTGGAGAATTGGATGAAATAGGTGGAAATATTAAATTGGGCTCAAGGGACCTTATAATCACCGAAGCTTGTGAATATAAGGGTAATATTTTAAAATATTTTCCTACAATAGCAATTATTTTAAATATGGATAATGATCATTTGGATTATTTTAAAAATATTGAGCACATACAAAATACATTTGTTGAATATGCCAAGAAACTACCAGAAAATGGATATTTAATCATAAATAACGATGATGCTGGAGCAGAAAAAGTCATTAAAAATACAAGGGCAAATGTATATACCTATGGAATTCAAAGCGATGCTGACTTTAAGGCTGAAAATATTGCTTTAACAGAAGAAGGGTATCCTACCTATATATTGAAAACAAAGGACGGTAAAGCTTATAAAGTAAAGCTAAATGTCTTAGGAGTACACAATGTTTACAATTCACTAGCCAGTATTATAGCAGCCCAAATTTTTGGAATACCGATAGAAGAAATACTAGAAAAAATATCCCATTATACTGGTGTTCACAGGAGATTAGAGCTTAAAGGATATTATAAAGGTGCAAAAGTAATTGACGATTATGCCCATCATCCAACAGAAATTAAAGCCACATTGAATGCTTTAAGAAATGCTACGAAAGGAAATATTTATTGTGTATTTCAACCTCATACCTATTCTAGAACTAAGCTATTATTAAACAGCTTTGCTGAATCATTTGCTTCTGCAGATAAAATCATTATCACTGATATCTATGCTGCAAGGGAAAAGGATACTGGACTTATTCATTCAAGGGATTTAGTAAATGCAATATTTGACAAGGGATTTGACGCCATATATCTTAGCACCTTCAAGGAAGTAGAAGAATACTTGATGAGCCATGTTAAAAAAGATGATATAATACTCACTATGGGTGCAGGCAATGTATACCAAATTGGTGATTCCATTGTAAGGCATAGTAAAGCAAGCAATGATGAAAAAGCTGCTGTCTAAATAAAAATAAGGGCGATTGGTCGCCCTTTTATTTTACATTATAAATCTCATTTAACATTTTTGTTATGTCATCTTTATCGTAAATGTAATAGGATAATACCTTTTTGCCAATCTTTCTAAACTCTGCTTTCCCGGGCAAAATCCTCATGTTGAAATCGTCCTTAGTCATACCTAAAGCCTTTCTTCCGTAGGAGATGGCTGTAAACAAATTAATATCTGTTTTAACATGGTTAAACCCTTTAATAATAGTAGTTATTAGATTATCTGATACCTTATCTATGAAGGATTTCAAAAACTCCTGCTGAGCCTTTATTCTTCCTAAATCTCCATCTGCATAACCGCCTTTATTATTGTTTCCTTTCCTATACCTTAAAAATTTCAAGGCATTTTCTCCATCTAACAATTGATTGCCAGGAGGTATATCTATATATAGCGGAGGATTATCATAAGGGTCAATATATTTCATGTGAAATGGCACATTTACTTCTACTCCACCTAATGCATCTACTATTTTCTTAACCCCCTCATAGTCTATGGTAATTATATGATGTATTGGGGCGTTATTTAAAATATGTGAAACAGCCTTTTTTACCCCCAGTGCACCGTGGTCTCCATATATGCTGTTTATTTTTCTCTGTTCAGCAGCATCATAGCCTTTTCTATGTATATAGGTATCCCTTGGAACATTGATTAAATCTACCTTTTTGCTGTCAGGGCAGAATGAGGCAAAGATTATAGTATCAGTTCTAACATTTTCCAAGCCCATAATTAGGAAATTTATCCTGTTGCTTTTTTCAAAGGCTTCTTCCAAAGTGGAGTAGCTTTCTGGCTCTTTTCTTTCAGTTTCTAATTTTGTCACTATGGAATCAAATATGTTTTTCTCCTCATTTATTTCTTCTTCAGATTCCTCACTTACAACATCATTTTCAAGGCTTATGCCCTTATCTTTAATATAAGCAAACGAACCTATTGAAAGAGACAGTATGAATAGGAAAAAAGACAATATAAATACCTTCACAAAAGACCTCATATTATCCACCTTTCAAAAAGTCCTTCTAATATTGTAACCAATGTAATAATTTTTATAGGCATAAAAAAGGCTTTTTAATAAAGTAATTTTTGAATTAATACATAAAAAAACACTTGTGAATAATTCTCACAAGTGTTTTACAATTAATAAAGCACATATTATTGATATTCAAAGAAACCTTTCTTGGTTTTCCTTCCTAGTAGTCCTCCTCTTACCATCTTCCTCAACAATGGATGTGGTCTATATTTAGGATCGCCAAATTCATTATACAATACTTCCATTATTGCTAAACAAACATCTAAGCCTATTAAGTCTGCCAATGCCAATGGTCCAATTGGATGGTTGGCTCCAAGCTTCATGGCTAAATCTATATCTTCAGCGGAAGCAATGCCATCTGCTAGTATTCCAATAGCTTCATTTATCATAGGGATAAGGATTCTATTAACTACAAATCCTGGAGATTCAACTACTTCTACTGGCTCTTTACCAAGGTCTCTGGATACTTCCATAACCTTAACCTTTGTTTCTTCAGAAGTAGCAATTCCCTTGATTATTTCTACCAACTTCATTACTGGCACTGGATTGAAGAAGTGCATTCCAATGACCTTGTCTGGCCTATTTGTTGCACTTGCTATTTCTGTTATGGACAAAGATGAGGTATTGGTTGCAAGAATTGCATCTTCCTTACAAATCTTATCCAACTTTCCAAAGAATTCCTTTTTAAGGTCCATATCCTCAGCTATTGCTTCAATAATCAAATCGCAGTCCTTTAAATCTTCAAATGATGTAGTTATAGATATGTTGTTTAAGGTCTTTTCCATATCGTCCCTTGTGATTTTTTCCTTTTCTACTAGTTTGCTTAAAGCCTTTTCAATAGACCTTATGCTGGCTCTTGGGTCATTTTCATCTATAGACCTTACCCACATAGTTACTTCATAACCTTTTTGAGCAAAAACTTGGACTATACCACTAGCCATAGTTCCTCGGCCTAGAACACCAATTTTTTTCATGGCTGCACCTCCATATTATTTTAATTTATAATTAGGTTGGCGTTTTTCTAAAAATGCCAACATTCCTTCCTTTTGGTCTTCTGTAGCAAAGCACAATCCAAATAAATCCCTTTCTATAGCCATTCCAGTTTCCAAATCAGTTTCTATTCCTCTGTTTATTGCAGTTTTAGCATACCTTACTGCAATTTGGGATTTTTGAGCTATTAGCTTTGCCATTTCTAAAGCTTCTTCCATCAACTTTTCAGCTGGTACGACCTTGTTTACCAATCCAATATTATAAGCTTCATTTGCATCTATGGTAACAGCTGTGAAAATCAATTCCTTAGCTTTTCCCAATCCAACTAATCTTGTTAACCTTTGAGTACCAGCAAATCCAGGGGTTATGCCAAGGCCCACTTCTGGTTGGCCAAATTTTGCTTTCTCAGAAGCTATTCTTATATCACAGCAAAGGCACAATTCACATCCTCCACCTAAAGCATAGCCATTTACAGCAGCTATGACTGGTTTTTCCATTAGTTCAATTTTCCTAAACACTTTCATTCCTTTTTCAGCAAACTTCCTGGCTTCCATTGAATTCATATCTTTCATTTCTTTAATATCTGCACCAGCAACAAAAGCTCTTCCTTCCCCTGTAATTATAAGTACATAAACCTCGTCATCCTTCTCTATCATATCAATTGCTTTATCTAGCTCATCTAAGACTTGTGAATTTAAAGCATTTAATGAATCAGGCCTATTGATGCTTAATATACCAATATTATTTTCCTTTCTAAATAACATATAATTAAATTCCATGCAATACCTCCTTTATTAAACAAAAATGTTTGTTAATATTATAACAATCCCTTGAGTAAAATACAATTATTATAAAGAAATTATAACATTATTTATGGCCACTTGGTAGTATAATAGAAAAAACTGAATAGGCTGACCTATTCAGTTTATTCTATTACTTCCATCAGTAATAACGCAAAGTCATCTTGCTGATCTCCCCAGCTATAGTGGGCGATTTTCTTTTCTATTTCCTTGAGGATATTATCTTTATGGGTTTCAATTAATTTGATAACGCCTTCAACGCCAAATTCTTTCCCCTTTTTATCCTTTGCTTCTGTAATGCCATCGGTATAAAACAGGATTTTATCGTTCTTCTTCAGTTTAATCTTCTTTTCATTATACGACATTTCATTAAAAAGTATAGCTATTGGATATCCCTTTATTTCAAGCATTTCCATACCATTATCATTATATTTAATGGGGATACAGTTATGACCTGCATTGGCAAACTTAAATTCATATGTCTTAGTATTGAATACTCCATAAAAGATAGTAAAATACTTATCAACTTCCAAATCTAATGTCATAAATCTCTTATATAATTCAGCCAAAGCATCTGCTGGACTTAAGATATTTTCTACAATAGACCTCATGGTCTGCCTGATGAACATTGTCATCATTGCAGCTGCAACACCATGCCCTGATACATCTGAAATATAAATGCCTATATGTTCATCATCAACATGAAAGACATCGAAAATATCTCCGCTTAACATTTCAGATGGCTTATATATATAATCTATTCGAATGTTATCAATTACACCTTTAGTAGGTAAAATCTTCTCCTGAATACGCTTTGCAAAGCCCAAGTCCTTGCTCATCTTCTTATTTTTTTCAATTAATTCCAGTTCCAGTTTTCTTTCCCTTGTAACATCTCTAAATACCTCAACTGCTGCAAAAATCTTGCCTTCTGAATCGGTTACTGGTGAGGACTTTACGGAAAAATACCTTCCATTTATGATTTCTTCTTTTTGCACAATTTCTCCTAATTTAATGCTTTTATCAGTTATACAAAAACCACATGGTTTGTTCCTGCCATGAGCTTGATAACATTTTTTCCCTATAATATCTTCTCCTAAAGCTTCCTTCATAGGTTTATTGGCATAGATAATGGTACCGTCTACATCTACAACCCTTACCCAGTCTGCCATTCCTTCAAGAACATGGTAATTTAACATACCATATTCTTCAATTTTCTTTTGTACTTGTTTCATTTCTTTTTTATTTAACATTCTTAATCACCTATATAAAAAGAATAACTAACGTGGGCTTTAGTCTATTTTATAATATTTAATAGACAATAGCCATATATTTTTTAATCTGTAACCATTTTTTAACATTTGGAATTCTATATTTTAATATTTTACACTAACCTCTCTTTCTTCAGAATACCTTGCCAATGCATATAGGCAATCAGACAACCTGTTTACATATTTAATTACCATTGGGTCAATTTCTACTTCATGGGATAAAGTGATAATCCTTCTTTCTGCCCTCCTGCAAATGGTCCTTGCAACATGCAAGTAAGCAGACTTTTTACTAGAACCGGGTACAATAAATCCCTTTACATCCTTTAACCTGCCCATATAATCATCTATTATCTTTTCTAAATCTTCCACATCCTTTTCCTCAATGCGATATTTTATCTTGCTTGTATCCTCAGTAGCCAAATACGCCCCAACAGTAAAGAGTTTATTTTGTATACTTTCAATTAGATTATACATTTCCTCATCTTCAACATAATTTTTAGCAAGGCCTAAAAATGAATTTAACTCATCAATAGTTCCATAGCTTTCAACTCTTATATGGTCCTTAGGAACTCTTTTGTTATCAAAAAGGCTAGTACTGCCCTTATCTCCAGTTTTTGTGTAGATTTTCATAAAAATCCCCCCTTAGTTATAGTTGATAACTAATAATTAATAGTTAATAGTGAATAATTAACATACAGTGAAAAATCATTAATTACATAGGTTTAGGCCCGTAGAACTGATAATAATTTACCTTAATCCTGCCATTATATAGCTTCCTCTTTTTGTCTGCTTTTCTCCCATAGTGCCTTTCAAAATCATCATGGGAAGTAATGACATAAACTGACCAAGTATCTAGCTTTTTAAATTTGTTACCTAAATCTTTATACAGTTTTTCTACTTCCCTTTTCTCACCCATCCTTTCGCCATAAGGTGGGTTTGTAATAACTACTCCATATTGGTTTTTCAATTCTACATCCCTGAAATCCTTATTTATAAACACTATATCGTCTTCTAATCCAAAATTAGCAGCATTTTCCTTAGCCCTAAGGATTATGTTTTTATCAATATCAGCACCTAATATTTGGAGCCTACATTTTGTATCTATTGCCTTTAAAGCTTCACGTCTTGTTTCAGTCCAGTATTCTTTCTTGATTCTAGGCCATTCTTCAGAAGCAAAGCTCCTATCTATTCCAGGTGCAATATTTTTTCCAATCATAGCTGCCTCTATAAGTATTGTACCAGAACCACAAAATGGGTCAAAGAGCATTCTTTCTTTATTCCAATAACTTAATAGTACCATGGCTGCAGCCAATGTTTCCTTTATTGGAGCTTCCCCCTGTTTTTTTCTATATCCTCTTTTATGTAGGCCCTCTCCAGAAGTATCTATTGTCAAAGTAGCTATGTCTTTAAGTAGAGCTACTTCTACAGTATACTTAGGGCCTGTTTTTTCAAACCATGAAACATTATATTTTGTCTTTAATTTTTCAACTATGGCTTTTTCTACTATTCTTTGGCAGTCGGATATGCTAAACAATTTAGAATCCTTGCTCTTCCCTTCAACAACAAAATTCCCATCAACTGGTATCCATTCATCCCATGGTAATGCCTTGGTCTTTTCGAAAAGCTCGTCAAAAGTTAATGCTTCAAACTCTCCCATTTTAACTAGTACCCTATCAGCTGTCCTGAGCCATATATTAGCCTTTGGAATGTCTTTTTCTGTACCTTTAAAAGTAACCTTCCCATTATCCACCTTTAAATCCGTATATCCTAAATCTATTAATTCCTTTTTTACTACTGCTTCTAATCCAAAACTTGCAGTTGCTATAAGCTCCAAGTTATCCATTATCTCACCTCAACATCTGTTTAAATTTATTATACTCTATATACTGAACAATTAGTGAATAAAAATGATTTTTTTTTAAATGATTGGGTATAAAAAGTATTGGTAAAAATTATATAGTAAATAAAATATCAGGAGGGGTATTATGAAAAATTTAGCTGAACTATATCAAAGCGGAGACTGGAAAGCTGAAAAACACGTTCCTGTAATTCATTTACCTGAAAAGGCTAAAGCTGGCGAATCAGTACAAGTAAAAGTTGTAGTGGGAGAAGAAATACCACATCCAAATACTTTTGAACATTATATCTCTTGGATAAAGGTATATTTCCAACCTGAAGGACATAAATTCCCAATTGAAATAGGAAGCTTCAACTTCACAAGCCATGGTGAATCAGGACTTTATACTGAGCCAGTAGCAATTGTAAACTTCAAGCCATCTAAGTCAGGAACAATCTATGCTGAATCCTACTGCAACATCCATGGTTTATGGCAAAACAGTGCAGAATTAAAAGTTGAAGAATAGTACTTACAAAAGCTCAGAGAAATCTGAGCTTTTTAATTTGAAATTGTTTCCCTTGACAAGGCTTTTTTATTATATTATATTAATATAAATATAAAATGTATAAATTTGAAAATAGCTATGAAGGATTCTAAGTAGCTGATTAAAGGTCAAATCACAGAGAATAGACCGGTGGTGAGAGGTCTGTAACCTTAATTAGCGAATTACAAATCTGGAGTTTATTCGTCGCCATGCGTTAAGTGGTTAGAGGCTTTATGCGAATTAAGGTGGTACCACGGGTTTTTCTCGTCCTTTAGATGAGAAAAACCCTTTTTTTAAATGGAGTTTTTTATTAAAATAATGGAAAGTTCTGCTTTTATTATTATAATTTAATTAAAGGCCTTATAAACTCACCTAACTTGTGACAAATTTAAATTTAATATAAATTCCAACTTGATTTTTCTAAAAAATACACTAGGAGGGATAAAATGAGTAATGTATACGACATATTGAAAGAAAGAGGATATATAGACCAAGTGACCTATGAAGACGAATTAAAAGAATTGCTTGGCAAGGAACCTGTTACCTTTTATATTGGCTTTGACGCTACTGCAGATAGCTTAACTTTGGGCCATTTCATACAGATTATGGTAATGATGCACATGCAACAACATGGCCATAGGCCAATAGCCCTTATTGGTGGCGGAACCACACTGATTGGAGACCCTACTGGAAAATCAGAGATGAGGAAATTATTAACAAAAGAAATCATCGATTACAATGCAAGCAGATTTAAAGAACAGCTATCAAGGTTCTTGGATTTCAGCGAAGGGAAAGCCCTCATGTTAAATAACGCTGATTGGCTTTTAAATTTGAATTATGTTGATTTTATGCGAGAAATTGGAATTCACTTCTCAGTTAACAGGATGCTCACCTTCGACTGCTACAAAAATAGGTTGGAAAGAGGGCTAACATTCTTTGAATTTGGGTACATGCTAATGCAATCATACGATTTCTTATATCTATACAGAAATTATGGATGTAAACTTCAAGTTGGAGGCAGCGACCAATGGTCTAATATTCTAGGTGGATATGAATTAATTAGGAAACTTGAACAAGATAAGGTTTATGCCATGACCTTTAAGCTTTTGACTACCGCTTCTGGCAAAAAAATGGGCAAAACAGAATCAGGTACAATATGGTTAGACCCTAATAAAACTCCTCCTTATGATTTATATCAATATTTAAGAAATACAGATGACAGAGATGTGGAAAAGTTCTTAAGCTTGCTTACATTCTTGCCAATGGAAGAAGTAAAAAGGCTTGGCTCATTAGAAGGTGCAGAAATAAACAAGGCTAAAGAAGTACTTGCATTTGAAGTAACAAAAATAATTCATGGCGAAGAAGAAGCCATAAAGGCTCAAAAAGCAGCTAAATCATTATTCTATGGTGCTAAAGAAGAAGGCTCCATACCATTTACAGAAATGGACAAATCAGTCTTTGAAGAAGGTATTGGAATATTAGATTTATTAAGAGAAGTAGGACTTACTAAATCCAACAGTGAAGGCAGAAGATTAGTTGAACAAGGTGGCATTACTATTGATGATGTAAAAGTAACTGCACCTGACATGAAAGTTACCTTAGCTGATTTTAAAGATGGAAAAATCTTAATAAGAAAAGGCAAAAAGGTATTCCATCAAGTGAGAATAAAAAACTAGCAAAATATATTTAATAAAACCAATCTAAATTATTTAGATTGGTTTTATTTTTTGATTTATTCAAACAGCCTTTTCTTTACAGCTTTTTTAAGCCATACAGTATCATAAACCTTACTTAGCTCACTGCAGCTGTAGATGAGGTTTATGGTATGAATATCGGTAGTATCCTTGCTTAGACAGATAATATAAGGCCAAGAAAAATCCAATATGGTCTTATTATCCTTTCTAAAATCAAGTTTATCTACTGCCAACAGGTAAGTTATTATAAAAGAAGTCACATAGTCTAATATTTTATTAAAATCATCGAAATAATCTTTTAAGGTAATTACAGATTGTAAACCGCATATACAGTGAAGTATGATTGAATCATTGGAATTAATAAAAGCTGGCAAGATTAAATCAATTAATAGTCTTATTTTGTTTTCTTCTAATCCATCAATGATAAAACCCTTATTTTCAAAACCATCTTCACTTAAAATGGCATTAAACTTGTAATCCGTAGAAGTATTAGAACTACGAATCATATTTATATAAGGTTCACTAATGAGATTCTCCATTTCTTCAAAAATCCTTTTTCCTTCAATCCTTCTTCTAAATACTTTCCCTTCCCTATATGCAGTTACATAATATGCCAATGCCCTAGCTACTTCTTCTTCTAATCCCTTATCCATTTTATAGCCTTCTACTGCACAGGCTACTCTAATAATTGGATGGAATAATTCCGATGATATGCCTAAGGCATAAGTATTGAGAATATTTCTTATTACTTTATCTATACCCTTTTCATCTATTTCCCTTTTTATAAATTCCACACATGAATCATACAATTCAGGTTTTCCTAAAGCATCATCTAAAGAATTAATCGATGGTAATTCTTCCTTTCTTGGTTTTAATTCAATTTTAGCTATTACCTCTTTTGTAAAATCCCTTACCTTTTCTAAATCCTCATAAAGCTTAAACAATGCGACTTGTGTTATAGGTAGATGGTTTATTAGCTCATCTAAATAAGGAGAATACATCCTTCCATATTTATTTACTAACTCGCTAATATACATTATATTTCCCCCTTTCCTCATTCCCCAATATCTCCTGCTTTAATTATAAAATATATTAACAGAATATTCAAATAAGTTATATTTTTCTCAATCTTCTTTCGAAGAATAAAGTCTCTATTATTTTAAGAACTAACAAATCAATATAAATATGAGCATTGATATAAATAAATTTTATATGGAAATACTATCCCTAAGGAGGGATTTTATGTTTTACGATTTTAAGAATGTTAAAAAGTGGGAAATGTATGGAATACTGTGGATAGTAATAGTTGGTTCCTTATTTCACTCTCTTTATGACTTATCTGGGAAATCCCCACTCATAGGTGCTATAAGCCCAGTTAATGAAAGCCTATGGGAACATTTGAAACTTGGATATTTCCCACTGATGATATATTCCATTATTGAATATTGGTTCGTAAATAATAAAGTAAACAGCTATTTTTTCCCCAAAGCAGTTGGAATTATTTCTATGGAACTATTTATCATAATTGTATTTTATTCATATACATTTATAACTAAAAAATCCATTTTTTGGATTGATATTTTATCATTTATAATTGGGGCAGTAATCTGCCAATTAATTAGCTATAGGTTAATGAAAGTTAATATAAGCAAAACTTTAGAGAGCCTAGGCTTGATTATTTTCATATTAATTGGATATACCTTCATATTATTTACATTTAATCCTCCAAAATTTGAAATGTTTTTAGACCCAAAAACTAAAAGATACGGCATTTAAATTTAAACGCCGTATCTTTTAAACCACTTTATGCTTTCTTCCATCATGTTTGTAGTTACAAAATGATTTAAATTAGGATATTCAATTAATTTTATTTTTCCCTTATCCTTGTAAAGAGGCTCTATTCTTTGATAAAACAATCTTTGGCCTTCAACAGGAACTACACTATCGCTTTGACCATGAAGCATTAAAATTGGCCTATCAACCAACTCATTTATTTTATTAAATGGATCATGCTTTTTTATTTTTTCTTCTAACTCCTGCAATTCATCTGACATTTCAAGTTTTAACTTCCCCTTCATATATTCAGCAAAATGAGTCCAAGCAAATGAGCCATTTAATATTACAGCAGACTTTATGTTGGAATTTATGGCAAAAATTCCAGCAGAAGTAAATCCACCCATTGAATGCCCTATTAATGATATTTTATCTTTATCCGCTTTATACTCATTAACCAGTGCATCAATTATAATACTTGACTCTTCTATATTTTTAAATAAAACATCCCAGAAATATTGAGGATTTTTATCATAGTCAATTGGATTTCTTTCTCCATGATATATGCAATCAGGTACAAGTACCTGAAAACCTACTGTAGCAAGGATTAACCCCCTCATCTTTTGCAGTTCTTTTTTGGAACTCCAGCCATGATAAAAGATAATTGTTGGATACTTATCCTTTTCTACTTTTGGCCTAAACAGAATAGCAGGTATATCTCTAATATAAACCTTTTCCTCCAAAATAAAATCAGAATGTAGGTCCAACTTAAAACCTCCTTCCCAAGCATTCCCTATAAAATTATTTCTATTATATCATAAATAACAGAGGATTGATTTACTATTAAATTTTTTAGCAATTATCTCCAAAAATATTGATAATTATATACTTATTGGGTAATATTAATTAAAAATTTAGAGGTGATATTATGTGTGGCAGATTTTCCTTAGATGCTAGTATAGATGTAATTATAGAAAGGTATAAGGCTAAAAATACTGTTGAATTTCTACCTAAAGAAGAAATCTTCCCAACAAACGTTGCACCGGTTGTAATCAATAATGGAAATAACGAAATACGAATGATGAAATGGGGATTTGTTTTTGATTTTACAAAAAATCCACTGATTAATGCAAGGGCTGAATCTGTAGATATAAAACATTCCTTTAAATATTCATTTTTAAACAAAAGGTGCATAATCCCAGTAACAGGCTTCTATGAATGGGAAAATGTCGATGGCAAAAAAATAAAAAGAAAAATCTTCATACAAGAAGACATATTTTCTTTAGCAGGACTATACAACACATTTCGGGACAAAGATGGCAACCCCTATGAAGCTTTTACCATAATAACTACAGAAGCCAATGAGGATATGAAAAAAATCCATCAAAGAATGCCTGTAATACTGCCTAAAGATGTAGAAGGCCTTTGGCTAGACACAAGCTTTAGAGACATCAAAACCTTAAAAACCCTGTTAAAGCCTTATAATGGCAAAATAATTATAAGTTAAGTTATTTGTTAACAAAAAATTTTTGAAAAAAATTCTGTTTTAATAAAAATTTTTGATGCCATATTTTAAATTTTCATATATAATATATATTAATAAACTTTTTAAACTGGGTTATTGTGTCTAAATATAATTAATATAATTAAATAAAAAAGTATAAAAAAAGGCCGTCTTCTACAAGAAGACGGCATATAAACAGGTATAGAGATAATTTAAACCCTACATCATCATTCAATAATTGCCAATATGATGAAGTTTAAAACAAACAATATTGAAGACACTAATAGGATTGGGTGTACATCCCTAAATTGCTTCTTGATTATTTTAACTAATATATAGAATATAAATCCAGCTGCTATACCATAAGAAATGCTGTAGCAGAATGCCATGAATATTCCAGCAAAGAATGCAGGAATTGCTTCTTCCAAATCAGTCCATTTAATTTCTGCAAATGCTGAAAGCATCATTATTCCAACTACTATTAATGCTGGTGCTGTTGCTTGGGCTGGAACTATACCAGCAACTGGTGCTAAGAAGATTGAAAGAATAAATAATATTGCTGTAACAACACTTGTTAAACCTGTTCTTCCTCCTGAACCAATACCAGCAGCAGATTCAACATAAGTTGTTGTATTAGATGTTCCAAATATTGCACCAATAGAAGTTGCTATTGCATCTGCAAATAATGCTTTATCCATTTTGGATTTAAATCCAGTACTTTCTTCCATAGCTTTTTCATCTTCTGCACTGAATATGCCACTTTTACGTCCTGTACCTATGAAAGTTCCAATTGTATCGAATGTGTCAGATAAGCTGAATGCAAAGATTGTCATTAACACAAGAGGGATTTTAGATGGGTCAGAGAATAATGAGACTATACCTTCTTTACCAAGGGCAGCACCAAATGTAGTACCTAATTGCTTGAAAGCATCTGCAACTCCTGTAGTTGCACCGATTTGTGAGATGTCAACTACTCTCATAGGAATACCAACTAATGTTGTTAGAATTATACCAAGGAATATGGCTCCTCTTACATTTAAAAGCAATAGTACAAATGTTATGGCTAGACCAATTAAAGCTAGTAGTACACCTGGATTATTTAAATTTACCAAAGCTGGAACTGCGCTTGAATCTGCAATTACTGTACCGCTATCTAGCAGCAAATATGTTCCTGGATCAGAGGTGAAATTAATTAATCCTGCATTCTTTATACCGATGTATGCTATGAATATTCCAATACCACCACCTATTGCGTTTTGCAGGCTTACTGGTATTGACTTGATTATTACTTTACGAATCCTAGTTACTGTGATGAGGATGTTTATTACACCGCATATAAATACCATGGCTAATGCTTGTTTCCAAGTAAAACCTAAACTAAATACTACTGTGTAAGTAAAGAAGGCATTTAATCCCATTCCAGGTGCTTGAGCATAAGGTACATTTGCAAACAGCCCCATTACTAGGGTTCCTATTACTGAGGCAATTATTGTAGCAAGAAATACTCCTCCCCATGGTATTCCTGTTTGTGATAGCATAGTTGGATTAACGAAGATGATGTAGGACATTGCAAAGAAGGTTGTTAGACCAGCTATAATTTCTGTTGATACGTTTGTGTTGTTTTCTCTTAACTTAAATTTTCTCTCTAAAAAGCTTTCATTTTGGCTCTTGCCACCAGACATAATATTCCTCCTTTTTAAAATTTAATTTAAGATTTATAAACCTCCTTTCAAAAGGAATCACTTTTTTATTATACTAAATTTCTTATATTTTTTGCACTATTTTTTTGTGATTTTAATAAGAAATTATATAAATTTATATCCCCTAAATTCAGTATTTTGCCGAAAAATACTGATATTTAAACTTCTAGACATTAATTTAATATTTCAATAAAGCACAAAAGTCATACTTCCAAAAATTTACAAAAAAACAAAAAATAAAATTTCTTCGCCATGTTCAGACCCATGGATAATTCCATTTTTATTCTGAAATGGCGAAGAATTTTTTTATTTATAAACAACCTCCATTATTTGTACATTTGCTATCAAACATCCGTTTACTTCATTATTTTCACCAAATACAGGTGCTATTACTGTAACACAAGGAGTATGAGTTACTATTGAAATATAAGGCTGAGTAATATAGGTTTCCCCACTCATTACATTATTAAACCATGGCCTAAAAGCAAAGTTTGTACCAATACCAGAGCCATCATTAGATGCTATAACATCCCCTTGCTTGTCCAATACATAAACAAAGTCTAAATACTTATTGCTGTTCTTGAATTGTTGAAGCAACTCTGACATTTGTTCCTTTGACATGCCTTCTATATCAAACTTTTTAGCCAATTCCACAAGCATATCTAGGATTCTATTGCATTCCCTTTCTTGAGCCTCAGTTAATTTAGATGCCTTTACGAAATTTTCAATTAATTCATCTTGCTGCATCGACATGGATTGTAGTTGTTGAGATATACCGCTTATGCTATTCATTAAACGGCTGTGGTCTTGACTGATGGCACTAACTTCTTCACTATTAGCAGCAGTTTCTTGAGACATGGCAGAAACAGTATCTACTTCATTAAAAATATCCTTTGTTATGTTCAAGTCTTCTTGTATGAAATTTATTATATCTTTAACTGTACTCTTAACATTATCTATATGAGCTTTCATTTCATAAAATCTATCAGCAGTTTTCTTTGCTTCACTTGAGTTCAATTCTATCAATTTCACTGATTCCTCAATGTTTGAAGCGGTTATTTGTGTTTGTTCCTTTATTTCATTTGCCATTTGATTTATTCTTTCTGCTGCTACTTTAGATTCTTCTGCAAGCTTCCTGACTTCCTGTGCAACAACTGCAAAACCGCGTCCTGCCTCGCCTGCCCTTGCTGCCTCAATTGCTGCATTTAATGCAAGAAGATTTGTTTGCTCTGCAACTTTAGTTACTGAATTTACAATTGAAGTGATTTCTTCGGATTTCAATTGTAGCTGCCTTACATTTTCAGCTGAAGCCCTATTTGATTGAACAGTTTTATCAATGTCATCTGCCAATTTAGTTAGGATTTCTTTTATATCATCCGATATTTGTTGGAAATTTTCTATAATCATTGCTGATTCTTGTGTTTCCTTTTCTAATTTCATAGCATGTTCCATTAAGTTATGAACCATATTAGATATGTTTTCTATGGAATGTGCTGTTTCATCTGCACCTTTAGCCACTTCTTCAATAGCCTGTATAACATTTTTATCTGAAATATTAGCAGTCTCTACTACTTCAACAAGCTTATTGGCATAAAAGGTATTTTTATTTGCTGATGCTTCAAATTGGGCCAGCATTTCCATTACATTTTTGGTTAACTCTTCAAACTTTAAAAAGATTTCGTGTTTATCTTTAAACTCACCTAAATTAGCTAATGATCCATAAAAGTCTCCAGATGCCATAAGATCAATTGATTTAAATAGATTTTTAGTCACATCATCTAATCTATCTTTAAGTAAAAATATAGCTAATGCAGCTACAATTATAGAACCAATTAAACTAACTATAATAGGAACAATTAATGCATCTATCTTAATTTTCATTAGATAAGATGCTATTACAAATAATATCGTTGGTATTACTGATAAAAGTAAGAAAATAGGAAGCCTCTTCTTCCCCACTACCTCACCCCCAAGTATTAGTTAAGTTTTCTATATTAAAAATATTTCAGCTCTACTGTATAAGATTATCATAATTAACAGGAAAAGTCTAGCAATTTACAATTTTCAGCTTTTCTCAATAAAATTTACCATAATTATGGAATTTCGCCATATATTGAGGGTTTATTTGTCCACAAACCCAATGATATACTTAATAGAAAATGTTACTATTTTGTAACCTTTAGAAAGGAGGCTAGGCAAGAAGGTTAAATTTACTTAAACTCAAGGAGGACTAAAATATGAAGATTAAGATGTTTAAAGGAAAGAAAAAAGTAGTTTACTCATTGCTAGCTGCCGCTTTACTTAGTACATCTGCAGTAAACGCTGCAGGTTATTATCCAAATGTTACTTATGAAAAAAGTACTAATAGAGGATATACAATAACTTATTACTATAACTATAATAGCGATAACTACAATAATAACTATAATAATAACTACAACAATAATAATAACTATAGTAATAACAATAATAATTACAACAATACATATAATGCTACTTATGAATACCCACAATGGACTTGGACTGTTATAAGCAATTCAAAATCAAGCAGTAAGCCAGGAACAGTTGTAGAATTGCCATATAATCAAAATAATACTTCTAAAAATAATAATTCATCATCAGGAAATCCAACAATACCAAATAATTCATCAAATAATCAACAATCTGGAACAACAAATCCAAATACAAATACTAATACAAACACAAATCAAATTTCTAGCCTATCAGAATTTGAAGCAGAAGTGGTAAGGCTTGTAAATATCGAAAGACAAAAAGAAGGATTGCAGCCACTTCAAGCAAGTGCTGAACTTTCAAATGTTGCTAGGAAGAAATCAGAAGACATGGCTAAAAACAATTACTTCAGCCATACATCTCCTACTTATGGTTCGCCATTTGATATGATGAAAGCCTTTGGTATTAAATATACTACTGCTGGTGAAAATATAGCAAAAGGATACCTTACACCACAATCAGTAGTTAATGCTTGGATGAATTCATCAGGACATAGAGCAAATATATTGAACTCCAGCTTCAAGAAAATTGGCGTTGGATGTTACAAGGCAAGCAATGGGACAATCTACTGGACTCAAATGTTCACAAATTAATATTTATATAATTTTGGCTTCCCAAACTGGGAAGCTAAAATTTTTATAAATTATTCCACTAATGTTTTAATAAACTCCATTGTAAATCTAGCTGTCAATCCCCATATTACATAGTCCCCATAACGGTAAAACACTACAGGATGCTTCCCAACTCTCCAATTATAATTCCTGCCATTTGGAATTAAATCAAAAGGAAATTCATCATTCAATACGACTTTTACATCTAAACTGTAAACTTTAGGCTCATTTTTAATAAAATAATCTAAAGGAACTGTGAATAAATGGTCAACTTCATAGGGATTTGGTTTAAGCTTATCCACATTTATTCCAGAAATTTTGGCTACAAAGCAGTGAATAATTAAACCTGCATACGATATTAAATAATCAAGTTCTCCTAAAATCTCAATGTTTTTTCTATCAATATTCAGTTCTTCTACAGCTTCCCTAATGGCTGCTTCTTCAAATGTCTCATTGGATTCAACTTCTCCTCCAGGAAAGGATATTTCTCCTGGCTGTGTCACCAAATCCTTAGCCCTAACTTCATACAAGATTTCCAACCTTTTGTTATTTTCTATAATTGGTATAAGTACAGAATATCTTTTCTTTATATCAAGTGGCTTTGGATTTTTATATTTTATTTTCTTTTTTATCTTTTCAATATCCATTTTTGCCTCCAAAATTTAATCATATATATGTATTATATTACAAAAAATAATAAAGGGGTCAATAACTGACCCCAAGTATTAATTACTATTAAGCTTCTAATAATGGATCTCCTTCTTGCCAGTTTGCAGGGCAAAGGCCTCCAGCTTTTAATGCTTTAAGTACTCTTAATGTTTCGTCTACTGACCTACCTACATTTAGGTCATGGATAACTGAATACTTAACAATTCCTTCTGGATCGATAATGAATAGACCTCTTAAAGAAACTCCTTCTTCTTCAATTAATACGCCATAATCTGAAGATACTTTCTTTGTAATATCTGATGCCATTGGGAAATTAACTTTTCCTAAGCTTGAATTAATCCATGCCTTGTGAGAATGTTCGCTATCTACTGATACTGATAATACTTCAGCGCCTTCTTTTCTGAAGTCTTCAATTCTTTCACTAAATGCTGTAATTTCTGTTGGGCATACAAAAGTAAAGTCTAATGGATAGAAGAACATTACTAACCATTTGCCCTTATAATCTGATAGGCTAACCTTAATAAATTCAGAACCATCGCCCTTGCAGGCAGTCATTGTGAAATCAGGTGCTTTTTTTCCTACTAATCTTTCCATAACCTACCTCCTATATATTATTAAAATTTTATCTTTCGAACACATTCTATATATATCCACAAAAAAAGATTTTAAACAAAAAAATGATAATAAATATCAATTAATTTTAATAATTAATATCATTTAATTACAATTATCATAACCAAAAATTATATTGGCCACTTCAAGTATTACTTCTTCTCTATTAAAAATAGGCAAAATATCTACCTTTTCAATTATTTTACTTAAAGGATTTGATTCTCCCTCATCAGATATTTTACTTTTACTATTAGCAACTAGTGATAGTAGTTCCTCAAAAGTGTAAATTTTATACCTATCTATTTTACACTTTTCAGCTTTTTTCTCTAAAAGATAAATTAAAATATCTTCGTAATCATAATTCTTATCTATATACAATATTGAGCAAATTCTAGGGATTATATCTTCAAATAGAGACCTTTTATATGGAATTTCTGGAAGCTTAAGCACCCTCTGGAGTTCCCTTATGTCTTCATCTTTTATTTTTAACAAAAATTGAAAATAATAGTCCTTATCCTCCTTTGGAACTATATAATATTTGCGCCCCTTTAGTCCCCTAATTGCCTTCAAGCCATCATAATATCCCATTTTGATATTTTTTCTTGCCCTTTTGGAATCATACTCAATTGATTTCCCCAAATCTCCGCTAGGGGATATTATTATGGCATTTGTATTTGGCATGCGAATTCTCCTTGTAATGCCCATGGCATGTGTCCTTACAAGGATTAAATCCCTATATCCCTTCTTTAAAAGCATTCTATAAGGAAGGTTGTCGTAAAAACCTCCATCAATAAACCTTTTCCCGCCTAGTTTTTCAGACTTAAAAAATGGCAGATATGCACTGGCAAGAAGATATTGAGTAAGTTCTCCCTTAGGTATATCTTCTATGAACATATAAAGTGGTTTGAAATCTGTTAAGTTTACAGTTACTATTCCAAAGTCCATTCCTGAATTTCTTATTTTTTCTTCATCTATATACTCGTCTAATAATTTCTTTAGAGGAGTAATATCAAATCCTTTGTGCCCTATAAATTCTTTAATCTTTTCCTTTATAAATCTTAGGTCTTCCCTGCCTAATTTAAGCTGAATTATCTTTTCTATATCTTCATCATTAACATCTACAACCATTGAATAAGTAATTTTATTCCAAAGTTCATAGCACTTATCATAATCTCCCTGTACTATCATTGCACCATTTAAGGCACCAACAGAAGTACCCACTACGCCTTTGATTTCTATTCCTTCTTCCATCAGTGCCTTATATACTCCAATATGGTATGAACCCCTTGCTCCGCCGCCTTCCAAAACTAGGCCATACATAGTAACACCTCTACTTGTTAAATTCTATTATTCCATTATTATCTATCCTTGTATTATAGTCCTTTGATATATTATTTAAATATTTTATCTTTTCTAATCTTCTTTCATCGGATACAGGAATTGGTCTTCCACTTTCAATAGTACAAGGTATTATATGTACTTTATCTATTTTCTTATCCTTAAAAACAACTTGAGCAATCATGGTTTCCCTTGCAATTTCAGATTTGGAAGTAAATATGAAGTTGCCTAAGCTGTAAAATATTGGCTTGCCCTTATATATTTCTATAGGCTGCAGTACATGGGGGTGATGTCCTACAACAATATCTACGCCATTGTCAACCAGTTTTCTCGCCAAATCTATTTCTTTCTGACGTGGCATACTGCTTCCTTCTTCTCCCCAGTGTATGGATACTACCAGTATATCTACATCATCTTTCATCTCTTTTACTCTATTTAATATTTGATTTATATGTGCATCATAGGCACCTACTATTCCTGGCCTTTTATCAGTTGCATACCAGTCCACATGAGGTACTACCCTTGAAAATCCTAAAACCCCTACTTTTACTCCTTTCTTTTCCAATATTGCCCCTTGTAAAGCCTCTTCCTTATTTTTACCTCCCCCTACCCTCTTAATTTCATGTCTGTCCAAATAATCCAAAGTATCTAAAAATCCTTCATATCCATAGTCCAAAGAGTGGTTATTAGCCAAATTGACAACCTCAACTCCAGCTTCCTTCATTGCCTTTAAGTTTTTCGGATCTGAGCGAAAATTATAAAGCTTATCCTCCCACTTTTCTCCTCTAGTTGTAATGCTTGTTTCTAAATTTATTATTGTTATATCATCATTTTGAAAATATTCCTTTACCTTTTCCCAAGGATAATCAGTTCCATTTTTATCTATTAACGACTTCAAACTGCCATCCATAAATACATCTCCTGCTAGGGAAATGATAACAGTTTCAGTGGATGATACCTGCTCTTCATTTGCTGGAATCTTTTTTGAATTATTTAACAATTCCATAGTATTTACATTGAAAAATCTAGAAAACATGGTTAGTACTAAAAATAGATAAAGTCCTTTTTTCATTCAATCCCTCCAAATCTATAATCTTATTTTTCTTCTATTATGGATGTACAGTATGGACATCTAGTAGCATTTATATGAATATCGCTGTAGCAATATGGACATTTTTTTGAAGTTGCGACTTTTTCAGTTTTTTCCTCCTTTTTCTTAAACCTGTTTATTTGCCTTACTACTAAAAATATTGAAAATGATATGATGAAGAATTCAATAATTGTGTTAATAAATATTCCATAGTTTAAAGTTGGTGCACCTGCTTCTTGGGCAGCACTTAGAGATGGATATTTCACTCCATTTAAGCTAATAAAAAGATTTGAAAAATCAACCTTACCAATGAATAAACCAACTATTGGCATAATGATATCATTTACCAAAGAAGTAACTATTTTGCCAAAAGCACTGCCAATAATTACACCAATGGCTAAATCAGCAACATTACCTTTAACAGCAAATTCTTTAAATTCTTTCCACATAAAATTCCCCCCTTATTTTGTTAAAATATACCCAATATATATTCAATAAATCATTGGAATCTTCCTTAATTTTTTGATACTATATTTTATGAAATATATAAGGGAGGAAATAGTATGGGCAAAAGAAAAGACTGGAAAGAATATTTCATGGAAATAGCTGAACTTGTTGCCAGCCGTTCTACATGCGATAGAGCCTACGTGGGATGTTTATTAGTTAATGACGATAACAGAATAGTATCGACTGGGTATAATGGCTCCATCTCAGGAAACCCCCACTGCGATGAAGTAGGACATACAATGCGCGATGGACACTGTATAGCAACAATACACGCTGAAATGAACGCCCTTCTGTACTGTGCTAAGGAAGGTATTTCTGTAAAGGGATGTACTGCTTATGTAACACATTTCCCTTGTTTGAACTGCACAAAAGCGTTGATACAAGCAGGCATAAAGCAGATTTATTATAAATATGATTATAGGGTTGACGATTATGCCATTGAGCTTCTAAAGAGAAATAATGTGGGATTTGAAAAAATAGAATAATTCCTCTTATAAAGAGGAATTATTTTTTTCCAAAGCCTCTTTGGCAAGCCTATCTGCCTTTTCATTATATTCTACGCCTGAATGGGATTTTACCTTAATAAATTTAACATCCAGCTTATCCTTTATTGAATCGAAAAAATCCTTATATTTTTTCGTACCATCCTTATTTACCTTCCAAGTTCCCATAGCCCAGTTCTCTATTCCTGCATAATCATAATATAAGTATAATGTCCTTTTCCCCTTTTCTATTGCAAGTTTCATGGCTTCCATAGCACCTTTTATTTCTCCAGATACATTCCTCATAGATGACAGTTCTTCATCATTATCCTTTCCGCTTATGAATTCTTTCCCATCTGTTGTGATAAACACAATTCCATAGGAATAAGAAAAATCATCTAAAGAAAAGCTTCCATCTACATAGGCTATGGCTTCATTTTCTTTTAAATTTTCTACATCTATTTCAATTTTTTCTTCTTCATTACTGTTTTTAATAAAATTTAACGCTTCTTCATAGCTTAAAAATTTCTTATATTCTGCACCTTTATATCCTTTTACATTTTCTTCACATTCACTCCAAGTATCATATATTCCAATATTTCTGCCTTTCCTTACTGCATAGAAATATTTAGGCATTTTTTCACATCCTTTGTATCATATAATATATTATTTCCATAATAATTATTAAGTGTATAATTATTCCCTTGATGTTATTCTACATGATATAATGTTAACTGTAAATTAATATTTATAGGAGGTAAGCTAATGAAAATAAATATTATAGGTATGCCACTATTTTATGGATGTGATAGAGATGGAGTACAACATGGCCCTGATACCCTTAGACAAAATGGTATTATAGACCTTGCAAAAAAATATGGCCATGAAGTTTATGATATGGGTAATATCTATATCCCAAATATCTCTGCTGAAGACAAATATAAAGACAATCCAAAGGCAAAATACCTAAGTCCAATAGCAAATGTCAATGTAAATCTAGCAAATAATGTATACTGTTCCCTTGTGTCTAACAGCTTTCCTCTTGTAATTGGAGGAGACCATTCCCTTGGTACAGGAAGTATTGCTGGGGCAAGCAAATATTTCAATAACTTAGCTGTAATATGGATAGATGCCCATGGAGACATAAATACAGATGAAACAACGCCTTCTGGAAATGTTCATGGCATGCCATTAGCTGCCTCAATGAATGTAGGAAATCCAATGCTTACCAACATATACTTCCGAGGTCAAAAGGTAAAGCCAGAAAATGTCTATATATTAGGCGTTAGGGATATTGACGAAGGTGAATATAACCTAGTAGAGAGGCTTAATCTAAACTTCTACACAATGGACACCATTAGGGAAACAGGACTTGATAATGTTTTAAGGAAGATAATAAATGACATTAAATCGAGCAGTGCTGACGGGGTACACCTAAGCTTTGATATAGACGTCCTTGACAAAAACCTTGTACCTGGCACTGGTACTCCAGTAAACAATGGATTTTCAGTTGAAGAAGCAAAAGAATTATTAGCTGCATTCTTAAAAGAAAAATTCATTACCTCCATGGATTTTGTAGAATTTAACCCAGTAATAGACAGCGAAGATAAGAGGACTCTCAAGAACTGCCTTGAAATATTAGATCACATATTTAAAACATTAGCTGATTAATCTTCTAAATTTAAGGTGATTTCATGAAAGTAAAATCTCTCATGATTTTAAGATACTTTATTAATTTTATGATAATAATAGGGATAGCCATCACCCATGAAAGTCCTATAGATTTTCAATTAATCATATTAACTTTAATCTTTATCATCAACAATCAGCTTAGATGCTTTCAAGTTAGGGACAGAACTGTCCCTTATTTTATATCAATTCTATTAGATTTCTTGCTTGGATATTATATTTATACTAATTATGGAGGACTAGTTTTGCCTTATTTTATAATTGGAATAATAGATGCCTTTTCCATCATAAGCAGCCCTACGAAATATGTCCTTGCATTTTTAGGCACTGCCATTTTCTTTTTTACTTGTAGGGCATTGCCATTAGATATATTTCTTTCCCATCTAACTTCAATTATAGCTTTGTCTTTTATTTCTTCAATTATTGCAAAAGAGCAAAAGAGCAAATTAATAATTGAAGATTTGTACAATGAACTTAGAAAATCAGAAAATGAACTGATAAAAGCAAACGAAGAACTAATGGCCTATGCTGATTCCATAAAAGAATTATCAGTATTGAAGGAGAGAAACAGAATCTCCAGAGAAATCCATGATAGTGTTGGGCACAGCCTTTCTACTATAATAATCCAACTTGGAGCCATTGAAAAAATTGCCAAAGAAAATGGAGAAGCAGCATCTCAAATGGCTGCAAATTTAAGGGATTTTGCTAAAAAAGGGCTGGAAGAAATCAGGAAAGCACTAAAAGAGCTAAAGCCCAAAGATTTTAAGGAATATGAAGCAATACTTTCACTGGAAAATCTAATAAAGGACTTCAGCAAACTAACAGGTATTGATGTAAAATTAACCTTTACCAAAAGCAAATGGAATCTTGATGAAAAATCTTCCCTAGTTTTATTCAGAGCTGTGCAGGAATTCCTATCCAACTCAGCCAGACATGGAAAGGCTTCTAAAATCAACATCTATATTCATTCTAGCGATGATGAATTGATAATCACGATGAAAGACAACGGAATAGGCACAGATGAAATTAAGCCTGGGATGGGGCTAACTAGCCTTGCTGAAAGAGTAAAAGAAATCGGAGGAAATTTATTTTATGAAAGTAAGAAAAATAGCGGGTTCTTTATGAGAATAGTACTTAAGAGCGGTGGTTTTAATGAATAGAATAAGAATTGCTATAATTGATGATGAAAAGTTAATAAGAGAAGGATTAAAAATTATCCTGTCTACTTACAAAGATATTGAAGTAGTAGGCATGGGAGAAAATGGATTAGAAGCTTTGGATATATGCAGAACAAATAACATTGACTTGGTTTTAATGGATATAAGGATGCCTATTTGCGATGGAGTAGAAGGAACAAAATTGATAAAAACAGAATTTCCAAATACTAAGGTTTTAATTCTTACAACTTTTAGAGACATTGAATATATTGAAGAGGCCTTAAAAAACGGTGCATCAGGCTATCTTTTAAAGGATAGTTCCTACGACCTTATACATGAAGGCATTAAGGCTTCAGTAATAGGAAACATTGTAATACATCCAGATATAGCCCTAGATATTCTAGAGCATAAAAATTCAAGCACTAATCCTAATAAAATTTTAAAAGAATATGGCCTAACTGACAAAGAATATGAAATTATAAAACTTATTGCTGAAGGCCTATCAAATAAGGAAATATCAGAAAAACTGTTCCTTTCTGAAGGCACAGTCAAAAATAATGTAAGTACAATATTATCTAAGCTAGGACTTCGGGATAGAACACAATTAGCAATTTTTGCATATAAAAATAACCTCATAAAGTAGTGACTTTAGTCACTGCTTTTTTGTTACCTTAGATAATTCCATGAAACTACCATTTGCCATACAATTAAATTACTAAGTTTAATCGTGATTCTATCATATTGAATTGTATTCTGAGGTAAGGGGGTTATCTTGTGAACATCATTGAAGTACAAAACGTATCAAAAAAATTTGACGAGAAAATCGTACTAGACAACATTTCTTTTGTAGTTGAAGAAGGGGACATCTTTGGACTTATAGGGCCAAATGGAGCAGGAAAAACAACTTTAATCAACATAATTACTGGACTGTTAGATGCAAATAATGGGACTGTTTTAATAGGTGGATATGATATTAAAAAAGATACATTAAAAGCTAAAGAATTTTTCGGGCTAGTACCTCAAGAGCTGGCCTTAATTGAAACTGTCTCTGCTTATGACAACTTAGAATTCTTTGGGAGCCTATATGGATTAAAAGGAAAACTGTTAAAAGAAAGAATAAATTATGCTTTAGAAGTCACTGGACTTACTGAAAATAAAAAAGTAAAGGTTAAGAAGTTTTCTGGCGGAATGAAGAGAAGGTTAAATCTAGCTGCAGCAATTATGCACAATCCTAAGATTCTAATTTTAGATGAGCCTACAGTAGGTATTGACCCTCAATCAAGAAATCATATTTTCGAGTTCCTTAAAAAAATAAATAAAGAATATAACACAACTATAATCTATACATCCCATTATATGGAAGAAGTTGAATATCTCTGCAATAATATCTTTATCATAGATGAAGGAAAGGAAGTCGCTTATGGGAGCAAAAAGAACGTAAAATCAATGATAAGCAACAACAACAAAGTTAATTTGAGGATTGAAAATATAACAAATGATTTACTAAATAAGTTGAAAACAGTTGATGGCGTAATAAATATGGAATATTCCCGAGATGAAATAAACCTATTAGTAGAATCAAGTTTCAAACTTGAACCTCTTTTGAAAGTTTTAGAAAGCAATAATTCTACAATTAAAAGCATAAATGTTGAAGAACCCAACCTAGAAGAAGTGTTCCTAACCTTAACAGGGAAGAAATTAAGGGATTAGAGGTGGTAAGATGAAATTATGGGCTTTCTTAAAAATTAACATCAAAGGAATATTAAAAGAATTCCCTTCTTTTTTCCTATCCTATGGAATATTTCCCTTAGCCCTAGCATTGATAATGGGATATACACAGAAGGAATTATTTACACCTTCTCTAAACAACCCTATTATGTCAGTTATAATCCAAGATGAAGATAAAACAGTTCAATCAAAAAATTTAGCTGATTTCATCAGTAGTGAGGAAATGTCTAAAATCGTAACTGTTAAGAATTCAGAAGATGAAGCTTTCGATTATACCATCATAATCCCAGAAGGATACGAAGACAGCTTATTAGGGAAAAATTCAGTATCAGTTATAGTAGAGGCACAAGAAAAAGCTTCAACTACCATGGGAAATATCTTAATGAATGTTATTGACAAATACAATGAGGAAGTAAGTCAGGGGTTAGTTATACAAAAAAATATCGAAAACATGCCTATTCCTTCTGAAGAAAAAGAAAAACTTATATCGGATATAAACAGCATTTTAATTAAAGCTTATTTAACTCAACCGATAAAATCAAATATTTACACAGCAAGAAAAAGCTTAAATTCCCATGAGTTTTATTCTATCACCTTTTTAAGCTTTACCTTTATACTTCTGTTGATGGCTGTTGTTATTTCAGAATCAACTGAAAGGGAAAAGGAAATATATCATCGCATAATGTCTACTGCAATTACTAAAATGCAATATTTTAATTATAATTTTTTATCAAACTATTTAACAGTGATTATAGCAAATCTAATTTATGTATTAATATACAGAATCTCTGGGCTATCTTTCAATGGTCCTCTACTCATATTAGTACTGATTATTTTAATACAAAGCCTTATGATTACATCAATAGGCTCTTTAATATCTACCCTTTTTAAGAAAAAATATGGAATACCAATCCTTCAAACTTTATTAATAATCCAAATGGCAGGAGGAGGATTTTTAGAGCCAATAACAAAATACAATTCAAATGCCTTAATAGATTTCTTATCTAAATTAAAACCTGATATATTAATAAGAAACAGCTATAGAAATTATTTATTAGATGGCAGTATTAACTCTATATCAAATTATTTATTGATTATGTTAGGAATATCCATCACATTATATATTTTTAACATGGTAGCTATCCAAAAGAAATGGGGTGTTAACGAATGAATTTAATTCAGTTAACATATATCAATGTAAAGAGAGTGTTGAAAGATCCAGTTAAACTTGCAATTATGCTCATTACTCCATTATTTGTTATTTTCTTTACCTACTTTATAAATAAAGGTAGAACTGCTTCTCACCTATCTAACATAGATGTTGCTTTCAACATAGAAGATAAGGGCGAATTGGGAAAAGAGATAATAGAGTCCCAAACAAGGTCACAGTGGATTTTTAGAAACAATAAAGAAGAGGCATTAGAGCTTCTAGAAAAAAATATAGTTGCTGTTGTCTACAACATACCAGAGGACTTCACAGAAAAAATCAATAATTATGAAAAGCCTATCATTGAATCATATAAGAGGCAAGAAGGAAATGCCACCATTCCATTGGAAATGGAAATCAACAATACAATTAATAGGCTGATAAAGGAGAAATTGCTTAAAGATAAAGGAGTTATATCTAATCCAGATGATTTATATGTATTAAATTCTAAAACTCTTTTTAAGAGAAATAAAAATATCTCAACTGGAGACCTGCATTCAACCACCATGCTTTTAATCTATTTCATAATTCTAAGCTCATCATCAATTGGAACAGAGTTAATTGAGTTAAAGAAGAAAAATGTAATCTCAAGGGCAGTTAGCACCCCAAATAAATCAGCTACCATAATGGGAAGCTTTGTTTTATCCTTTTTAATCTTCCAGGTAGCCATAAATCTTATACTCCTTTTAATTGGAAAAATCTTCATTGGATATGAGATTATAAATCTCCTTCTAATTACAATAAACATTATTTTAGCAAGTTTATTTTCAATTACTCTATCCTTAGCAATGACAAGGATATTCAATAATGAAGGTACTGCTTCTGTAGTTGCAGCACTAATTACCATAGCAACCCTTTTTCTATCCACGTTTGCTCAAGATGGCATATACCAAAACATCCCACAATTTATAAAAAACCTAGGGAAATTTACACCCCAATATTGGATATTTGATAGCTTAGAAAAATCAGTATACTTCCCAAATATCTTTATCGTGATTCTTATAATACTAGCACTGTTTACTACAGGAACCTTTAAGCTAAAGGAATTCGTAAGAAAATAAAGGCTCTTTGTCAATTGTTGGGGTAGGATCAATTTTGATCCTGCTCCAATACTATATTTAAGAACATTTTTACATATAGGTACTAGTATATTGGTTTTTAAGCGCACTTAAATAAACCTAGCTAAAATATAGGTTTTCC
>DATCJO010000185.1:0-4174 GCA_036562765.1 Tissierellaceae bacterium
TAATACCGTTGATGGTGTAACTAGTTTGTTTTATAGCAGTGAAGGCGGATTTACTTTTGTAGGAACATTATTGCTGGTCGGGTTAGGATTCACTCTTGTTTTTTGGGCTTTTCGTTTTATTAGAAGTCTTATTAGACGATAAACTATTTAGCCGCCTTAAATGGGCGGCTATTTAAATATTAAAATATTAAATTAGAAAGGAGTGTTAATATGGAAATAATAAACTTTTTTAATGATTTATTAAATTTAATTTTAGAACCAATTCATACAATATTACAAAATTACGAGTTAGAGAATAAAATTATTTCAATAGGTTTTGGTAATGTAAAATGGTTTGAACTAACAATAGTAGAATTAGTAGATTTGTTTATTATATTAATTATTGTGTTTGGTTTTTGGAAAATAATTTATAACTTTTTTAAATGGTTATTTTCAGGCTTTGTAAAGGGGTGGAATAGATGAAAAAAATATATTTTATTATATCATCAATAATTTTAATTTTACTATTAATAATTAAGTTTAATGTTAATGCTTATGATATTACTAACATATCAGAAGTTAAGGTTTTTAACCTTGTATGGGAAGAAATTCCGGTAAATGAGTGTGGAATGAGTGATTTAACTTGTTATAATCTAGTTGCTGAAATTCGGCCAGGAGTTTATGAGGATATAAATGAAGTTATTATTCATGAGCCAACCGAAATGAAATTATACGGACTAATAATATTTCAATATCCACGTTCTTTAAGCATTCCAACGGATGAAAAAAGAATATCTTTCTATCCTTTAAGCGGTAGTCCTATCATCTTTGATAATATAGATTTTATGGCTGTAAAAAAATTTACAAATAGACTTGAATTATATATAAATAATGAAGTCTTTTATTATCAGCCTTACGATACTAGAATAGAGGGAATTAGATATAAATACTTTATACCTGAATACGATTATGAGGAAGGGTATGAGGCAGGATATAAGGAAGGATTTCAGGCAGGAAAATCATCAGGATTTAAAGAAGGGGAACAATTTGGGTATAATAACGGTTTAGCTGATGGATTTAGTGAAGGATGGGATGAAGGATATAATGCAGGGAAAGAAAAAGGATATAGTGAAGGTTACAATATCGGATATAATGAAGGATATAATACTGGAATTATAGAACAAATTGACGACAAAGATTTTACTAATTTATTAAAATCAGTATTTGTTGGTATTGGTTCATTTTTAGGAATTAAGTTACTTCCAGGAATAACAATTGGGGCTATTATAGCGGTTCCAATAGTTTTCGGAATTATTTCATTTATATTAGGAAGAAAAAAAGATTAAGGGGTGATTAGATGGAAAATATTTTAATAAATTTATGGGAAATTGTAGAGTCATTAATAAAAAACATAAATAGAGTTTGGGAGTGGCTGAACGAACCTTTTACTATCGGATTCAAATTATTTGGCTTTGAAATCAGTTTAGGAACTTTTGTTCCATTAAACTTAATTGGCGGCGGTATATTAGTATTATTGGGCTTTTGGTTAATTAAAGCCTTACTACCGGGAGCATAGATAGAAAGGAGTGTTAATATGATAAAGAAATATATTAATTATTTAAAGAGACTTGATTTACTGCAAAAGATAATTCATTTTACTATATTAATATCATTAATCATTTTAATAATTAAGTATCCTATTTCAATTTTATTTATTTTATTAGGAATATTTATTTTTACTTTATATGCTATTAAATCTAATAAAGTATATGAAGATTATTGCCAGGGGAACGGAATTATTTTTGGCGGTAGAGGAGCAGGAAAAGGCTTGCTTTTAAACAAAAGAATTAATACTGACAAAAGCAAAAGAGGGAAACCTTTTTGTAACGTTCCTTATAGAAACGTGGAAGTAATAAATATTAAGGAATACATTGACTCAATTGTTCCTAATACAACCGAAAATTTTATAAATGGGGATGTTAAAATAGTAGAAAAAAAACATAAGTTTGAAGGCCGCAACGTTTATTGGGATGATATTGCGGTTTATGCACCGAACTATATGGACAACCAGTTAAAAAAACTATACCCGTCTTTGTCGGCCTTACTGCCGATTAATAGACATTTATATGATGCTTACATGATTATTACGGTTCAGGATTTAAACCGGCCTTATAAACTACTGCGTGAGTTGCAAACTGATTTCGCAATTAAGGCTATTAAGTCGCAAGGATGGGGATATTTTTGGTCGGCAATTCCTTTTCTAAATTTATTAAGCACAACAAAGTATATTTATTATGATAATGTAGATGTTGCCAATTATGGTATATTACCTTTTAAGGCCAAAGGAGTTATTAATAAAACATTAAGACACGGAATTTTAACTGCCGGCCAGGCAACAAAAGAAGAATTTGAGGCCAAATTCGGCAAAATATTTTACGGAAGAATTTGGCAGTTTAAAAGAAATATAGGATACGACACAAGATACTTTCATGAACTTGTTTTTGGGTATCCAGCAAATCAAATTGAAGAAGTCGCTTTTGCGGATAGGCAGGCAGTGTCAAGTAAACCGCAAGAGGCGGAGCCGAACAACGTAGCGTAGCGGAGTGGTTAGGATTTACTTGACACGTTAGCACCAGGCAGTAAACTCTTGTGGCCTTTCCACAACGCCGCAGGCTTTCAGTTGTGGGAAGGTCAGGCGCAGCCTTTACTGCCGCCAGTGCGTGGCCGCGGTTCCTGCCGCAAAAGCGACTTCGACCGGTGGAACGAACGACCGGCCGTAAATTCTTTTGCGGCTGTCGTTTGTCAATATACGTTGGATTTATTCATTCGTTGCTTAACATTAAGTAAGTGTTGGCATAATACTTGATAATGCCAACACTTACGTGTCAAAGGGAGAGTAAAAGTAATGGCTATAAATAAATTTAATGTTACTATGTTAATGTTTCCTGAATTTGAACGTTATAAAATTTATAATAAACCAATTTCTATTCCTGATAATTCAGGAGAAACTGGTATTAGGGGTCAGTCAAAAGACCCTGAAAAAAGCATAAGACAATCAATTAGTCGTGCAAAAGAAAAAATATTCGGTTATGTTATGTCTAATGATTGGGACTATTGGGCAACTCAAACTTTTAACCAGGAAGTAATAGACCGCTTTAATTTAGATGAAATAGTAAGACGATACGGGCAAAAGTTAAGGAATTTAAAGAGACGAAATTACAATAATTTGCGTTGGTTAATAGTTCCAGAAATGCACGAAAATGGTGCATGGCACTTACATTTATTTATCAGTGGAATACCAAAAGAAAAAATAATTTATAGCGGATTTAATTACTATAATAAGGAAAAGAGATTTTTCCGAAAAGTTTATAATTGGATTGATACAATTAATTTCGGATTTAATGATTATATTTATATCGGTGATATTGATAAAGTAGAACAATACAAAATTGCTATATATATAACAAAATATATTACAAAAGAATTAGGGGCTATAAGATTCAATAAGAAAATGTATTGGGTCTCAAAAGGTTTATTAAAACCAACGAAAATTAATGTCTATACTGAAAACGAAAACTATGATAAAAAAATTAAATCAAAAGCACCAGTTTTAAAAGAAAGTTCTTACTTTCTAAAAGATTCTTTAACTGGTGAGGTTTTTAATCATGTAACGGATATAACAATATTTAAGCCAATTCCATTCTAAAAAAATTAAAAAAATTGTAAAATTTTAACTTTTTTGGAAAAAAATGCTTGACAAATATTTTTTTATAATGTAAAATATTGTTGAAAAATAAGAAAGGAGTATATATATGAAAGAGTTAAAATTAATTTTAGAACAAAAAAAATTCCTTAACGCTAATGGCGTTGAGGTCTCTTACTTCGAATATTATGTAGAAGTAAGTGGTATCAAAATTAAAGTAAAGCCAGTGGACGCTACTGGTAAACAATTGTTAGAGTTTGTTGCGAAAGGGGGGTTAAAATAATTGAACGTTATTACTGATATGTTCCAAATCGTCCAGCAAGTTATTGGCTCTTTAATAGACGCCTTAGTTAATACCGTTGATGGTGTAACTAGTTTGTTTTATAGCAGTGAAGGCGGATTTACTTTTGTAGGAACATTATTGCTGGTCGGGTTAGGATTCACTCTTGTTTTTTGGGCTTTTCGTTTTATTAGAAGTCTTATTAGACGATA
>DATCJO010000005.1:0-6028 GCA_036562765.1 Tissierellaceae bacterium
TGGGTCTAAATATAAGTCAACAATCTCCGAATGTTCTCCTGCAAAAGCCGCCGACAGCTGATAACCTTTTTTACCTGCTTTATTAGAAAAATAACCCTTGCTAGCAAACTCATAGGTCTTCCCGCTGGCCAACAAACCAGACTGATCAATATCTATTACCACTGGCTCAGAAGAATGTACGGAATGGCTGTGCTCCGTAAACAGCTGGTTATGAATATTCCTAAGCTGGGTTACACTTTCTTCGTCAGTGCGAGTCAACAATCTGTTTATCTGCGATTGGTCAGGAAATCGCTCCATAGAAAGCATATTAGCAGCTAGGCTTTCGGGTCCTAATATTTCATTGATATCCTTGGTATATTCACATCCCATAATAATAGAAGCTATAAGGGTAAACAATTTCTGAGTAACGGTATAGCGAACCTCCTTCATGTTGAGTTTAAAAGTTTCAAAAGGTTTGAAAAAGCCAATATTGAGAGCAAATTGTAGTACTGAAGCCAACCAAACCAAAATAGTCTCATTGGTATTGCAATCAGTAGCTGAAAATGTTATTCTATCCATAGGGTAATACCACCTTTCCTTTCTTTTTTTGTGATAAGTAACTATTTCGACAAAGGTGGCTATTACCCTTTATGTAATTATTGGCATATCAATTATTGGAATTTTTATACATTTACGTTACTTTTGTTTGCACAAAATTTTCGTAGATAAATATCACCCATTTTTTCAATTATAATTAACAAATGTTATTGTATAATGTGATAAAATTTATAGGTGGGCATTCAGAAAAATACCCACCTCAACTATTGACAAACAGCCTTTATTATTTCTTAACTAGTAAACCGTTTATTAATCCATTTTTATATGAAGCTCTTTTAGCTGCTTTTCAGAAACTTGCGACGGTGCATCTGACATCAGGCATACAGCGTTTTGCGTCTTTGGAAATGCAATCACATCCCTTATAGTGTCGCTTCCTGTCATTATCATTGCAAGCCTATCAAGCCCGTATGCTATTCCTCCGTGAGGAGGAGCACCGTATTTAAAGGCTTCTATTAAAAATCCAAATTCCTTCCAAGCCTCTTCTTCGCTGAATCCCAGTACTTTAAACATCCTCATCTGTAATTCAGTATCGGATATTCTGATACCGCCTCCACCAATTTCTATGCCATTTAAAATTATGTCATATAATTTTGCCTTCACCTTTAAAGGCTCTTTTTCTAAAAAGTCTATATCTTCATCTTTAGGTGATGTAAATGGATGGTGCTTTGCAACATACCTTTTTTCCTCTTTGTCATACTCTAAAAGCGGAAAATCGACAACCCATACAAACTCGTATCTACTCTCATCAATAAGATTAAATCTTTTTGCCATTTCAACTCTCAAATGCCCCAGTGTGTCAAAGACCACTTCATCTTTATCCGCAACTATCAAGAGTAAATCTCCTACTTCTGCCTCAAGCCTTTCCAAAACTTTATTCAATTCTCCTTCAGTCAAAAATTTGGTGGCAGGAGACTTTACTTCTCCTTCCAAAACCTGCATCCACAAAAGCCCTTTTGCTCCAAAGTTTTTAGCAAATTCCACAAGCTCAGCCAGCTGCTTTCTTGTCATTGAAGCAGTTCCTTTTACATTTATACCTCTTATTGAACCGCCATTTTTCAAAGCATTCTTAAATACATTGAATTCTGATTCTCTCAGTATGTCTGACAAATCTTTAAGCTCCATTTCAAACCTCAAGTCAGGTTTGTCTGTTCCAAACCTCTCCATTGCTTCCTGGTAAGTCAGCCTTTTAAAGGGAATATCAAGATCTACGTCTAAGACTTTTTTGAATACGTGCTTTATCATTCTCTCATTTATATCAAGGACATCTTCCACCTCTACGAAGGACATTTCAATATCTATCTGTGTAAATTCCGGCTGCCTGTCAGCTCTCAAGTCTTCATCTCTCAGACACCTTGCAATTTGATAATACTTGTCAAATCCTGCAATCATCAAGAGCTGCTTGAATATCTGCGGAGACTGAGGCAAGGCATAAAACTTGCCAGGATAAATTCTACTAGGCACAAGGTAGTCTCTTGCACCTCCCGGAGTGCTTTTTATAAGCATGGGAGTTTCTATCTCAATAAAGCCATTATCATTGAGAAACTCCCTCACTGCTTGCGTAAGCTTAAAGCGAGTGATTAAATTCCTCTGCATTGAAGGTCTTCTTAAATCCAAGTATCTATACTTGAGCCTTACAGCTTCTGATACATTGCTCCTATCCTCTATTGGAAAAGGAGGTGTTTCAGATTTACTCAAAATCTTTAAATTTTTGGCGTAAATTTCTATTTCTCCTGTGGGTATTTGGGGATTTACATTCTCAGGAAGCCTTTTTACTACTTCCCCTTCCACTGCTAACACATACTCACTTCTCACACTTTGCACTTTTTCAAAAGCTTCTTTAGAAACCTGCCCACTGAATACTATCTGCACAATTCCTGTCCTGTCCCTCAAATCTATGAAAACTAATCCTCCGTGGTCTCTCCTGCTGTTAACCCATCCCATCACTACGGCAGACTTTCCCACATCATCAACAGTGAGTTCTCCGCACATGTGGGTTCTTTTAAATCCTCCCAACTGGTACCTCATCAAAATCCCTCCTCTTCATTTTTTAAGTACGCTCTCGAAAAGTCCGAGAGCTTTATTTATATGTGTTTCAGGGCTCAGCCTTTAAGCTTCACCCCTACTTTGTAAACAACTTTCATATCTTAATTTCCATTTATTACAACTTTACTTTCTTAGCTCTTACCCCCAAAATAGTTTTATGTTCTCTAATTCTATTTCGTTTTGGGGGTTTTACATGCTAAGAAACTGGCAATCTCATTCTGATTATCAACAGCATCTTATACAACGTCTATCTGCCTATGATCAAAAAGAAAAAAGCAAGCTCCTTGAGTTCGATAAAGCTATCTCTAAGCTCTATCTCCTCAACCTGGATAACCTGCCAAGGAATTAAATATCGCTGCTGGTTTGCCTGCCACGGTCAAAAACCACCCACAAGACTGTATATGTGTTCCAATAGCCCCTACGGTAAAGTTGTCTATATAAAACCCGACTATGACCCCAGAATGTTTACTCCTGTTCCACTCATACCAAGGCTTTTAAGGATAAATTCAAAACTAGAACATCAGTGGAACGAACTCATAAAAGATTATTTATCGATTACTCTATTGAGAGTGCACGTTCCAGAAGCAACATGATGAGGTTTGCCATGGCTACCTTCGCAGTAGTTAATATACACTTTGATGCATGGATTAAACATACAAATTTAGTTTTGTAGATACCTTTATCAAAGCGGCGTAAATAGTTTGGTTCAAGGTTTTTTATAGTTTTTGTATAGTTTTAGTTAGAAGCTTTCAAATTGTATTTTTAAGGCTTAAGTTATTATACCCTTTATTAGGTTATCCAGTTAATACCATATGCATTTTTCAAGGTACGTTTGTTCTCTTCCCTAATAATACCTGAAATTTTGTTAATATAACCCATTTTTATAAGTTCCATCACTATTTCCAGCTTCTTTTCGAGAGTGTTCAATAAGTTGTTCATTATCTTCGAATAGCTGCATATATCAAAGAATTATATCATTATGCAGCTATTAAAAGCTCCTTCCGCTTTTTCTATAAAATATAAAAGAACAGTATCCCATACCTTATCTCTACAGCACCACTTCAAAGCCTTACTCACAGTGAAAAGCTTACAGGGCCGCGATTGGTCTCCAACTATTTTGTTTTTATCCTTATAGCACACTCTATCAGGCTTCCCTTGGCCCCTCGCTCTTACATTCTTTTGTACTACCGGGTATGATATAGGTACAACTTTGCTCGTCTAGGGGGTCTACGCCCCAATGGATGTGATAGCTGCCTTCTCCAATAATCTCCCTCATTTTATCCGTTATACAACTTGCAACTGCTTTTCTCTAAAGCTCCCTAACACTTACCCCTATCGAATTTACAGCAGCTTTAAATAGCTTCTCCACCATCCTCAGCCCAACAGCTTCCTCTGAATTTCTTTAATATGCCCATTATTCTTAGTTCCCGTACATCTTTCAGACATGGATAATAATACAGCATAATGGCTTGCTACCTTACCATGCCAGATTCTTAAATACCTCTATGAACTCAGGAAAGTATTCGTTCAGAATTGAAATTAATGTATTCTTCACACTGTGAAGCTTAGCTCTTATTTGACCTCTTGTAAAGTACTTAAAAAAACCATAATTCTGTATAAATTTTTTCAGACAAGTACATATATCTAAAGCGTCCATCTTTTAGAAGCTTGGCAATAATCATTACCATCTTTCGTATTATTCTTGATCTATGTATTATCATTCAGCTACCTACTTAAGTCGTTTTACATAATAAGGATTAACCAATACAGTTTACCATTCGTGGCTTGCTGTATCTTCTAAATAACGCATCTACCCCTAACACATATGCTCACCAATCACAAAAAATGATTTTTCCATAAATACTTAAAGTTTATACCTTTTTAGTTCTTAATTAAAACTGTAAAAGCAACGTTGCATTAATTCCTTGACATAAATTTAATATGTTTAATAAAAAACATTTCCCTTTCTTATTTCCTAAAAACATCTTCAGTTCTAATCTTGTCAGCTTGATCTCCTCTGGTGGAATTTTCTTATACTCTCTACAATTTATACGGAATTTGATACCATAAAATCCATTTTGTGCTTATTATAAAAAATAATCAGATACTTTACTTTAATAAAATTGCTGTATATAATAAATAGCAGTATAAAAATATTGCTTTTAAAGGGAGGTTCAGTCTCATGAAAATAAGGTTAGAACCTTTGCAACCAAATGAAAGATTTCGAGTAGAGTATGCTTTAATACCTAATAAACCTAATATGCCTTCCAGTCATTACCATGACTGCTATGAAATTTATTATTTCCTAGGAAATAAAGCAATTTATTTTATTGAAAATAAATCTTTCGAGGTTAATACTCATGATGTAATATTTATCGACAAATTTACATATCATAAAACGTGGTATCAAAATAATGATACAGTTGAGAGATTTCTTATATATATTAGTGATAAAACTCTGAAAATGATAGAGGATCAAAATATCTTAAACAAGATTCTTCAGTTGTTCCAAAAGAGAAAACTTTTATTCCCCGCGACTTTCAACAAACTTATGTTGAAAGAACTTAGTGAAAAAATATATCCTCTCTGTAAGCAAAATACTGATATCATATCTAAATTAAGAGCTGAATTTGCCCTTTTAGAACTTCTACTTTTAATGGCTGAATTGGTTGAAAAAGGGGCTGCTGTAGAAAGCAACATACATTTTAATACAAAAGAACACAAAATAGCTCAAGTTATTGACTATATTAATAATAACTATAATAGTGAAATTACTTTAGATATGCTCTCCAAGCGTTTCTTCTTAAACAAATATTATTTATGCCATGTATTTAAGGAAATTGTAGGTACTAGCATTATAGACTACGTCATTGAAAAAAGATTAGTAGAAGCAGAAAAACTCCTTCGCTATTCTGATTATAATGTTACACAGATTTCCCAGCTAGTTGGATTTAATAATGTTAGCTACTTTATTACACTTTTTAAAAGAAAATATAATTGCACTCCTAGTGTATTTCAGGAAAAAATAGGAAAGAAATAAAATTGATAAAACTTAAAGTATCACTGCCGGTGTATAATTGACCCAGGAGCAACAAAAGGAATTGACCCACCCCCTGGCGAATTATCTCTCTGATTAATTCTGTCAAGAATCGGAGGGAAATAAATGCTAGGGAGTGGATCTATTATCATGTTACACGAATTAAAAGCAAAGGGCAAGAGCATTCGTGCAATCGCTAAAGAGACTGGCCTTTCAAGAAATACTGTGAAAATACCTGAGAGCGAACTGTATTCCTCAAAGGAAACCGCATCCTAAAAGAGGGACAAAGCTTGATCCTTACAAGGATACTATTCAACAGATGATAAATTCAGGTATATTCAACTGCGAGGT
>DATCJO010000006.1:0-20247 GCA_036562765.1 Tissierellaceae bacterium
ATATAGATAATTCACTTCTGATGCTGTTAGTATCCTATCCTTCCATATCCTAGTTATTGACCAATGCGCAAAACTCTGCTGACCTGCGTAATAAGTAGGTGAGAAGTTGTTTAATCCAATTGCTGCACCTGTATTTGGTAATATTGGTGTACCACCACTAGCAGAAGTGTTGGTAGTAGATACAACAGCGTCAACATATAACCTTGTTGAATTAGTGGCAGGGTCAAAATTAAATACTAGTTGATGCCATTGACCATCATTAAGGGCTGGTAATCCAGTAATAACTGACTGTGTAACATTCCCCGATCCCTTATTTACAGCCCATGTCACACTAGTATTGTCAGCGAACGTAATTTCAAAACTACCATCTACTTGTGTGTTCATAGGTCTGCTTCCGAACATACGTTTACTCGTTGCTAGTGTCCATGTAGTCTTAAACCACAATTCAACTGTAAATGGGCTTTGCACATTTGTAATAGGGTCACGAAACACAATGTCAGAACTAGCGGGTATGACTATTTGTCTATTTGCTTGAGCAGTATCTGTATTAGTTCTTATACACTGCATACCCTGCAATCCACCAGTTACAAAACCGTTCCCAGCACCATAGGTTACAACCGCTGTGCCAATGGAGGGATTACCGTCACCATTGAACAACCATTCAGCTATCAATCCTTTCTTCAGATTGTTTAATAAGTATGGATTAAGTACGCGCATTAGTCTTCTTGAGGATTTAATTCTCTTTTGTAGGCATTGCGTTCTGCATTTGTAATTTTAGCTTGCATCTCAAATGCTGTTTGTAGATTATCACCCAAGTAATTGCTCCATGTGTTGGAGTTCTTGTCTATAAGATGGTCAATGGTGGCTTCTGTGTTGCCAAGAGCAATCAAGTTCTGAATTAGCAATCCAGATAACGTCTGCTGACTGTTATCTATAACTTGATTGGCTACGTTGAACAACTTATCCTTGTACTGAATAGACAATGGATCTGTGAACACAATATCAGGCTCTGTGTTGTATAACCATCCTGCGTGCTTTAGCGCCATAACGCGAAATAAATCAACTAATTTAATTCCGTCATTAGGAGCTACAACCCCGTTCTGAATATCTATGATGTCTTTGTTATTAAATGCCATTATATTATAATATTAAAGTTTGTAACCAATTAGTGTTATTGTATATCTCTTACCTGGAGTAGATGCCACACTTGTAAATGAGGGCATAGCTATGTCGTCAGCGGCAAATGTGTTAGTTGTTATTACAGGTGGAGTAGTGGAAAAATTGTTGCCCGAAGATATTTCAGCACCACTGGATGTCACACTTACCCCGTTTTTCTTTAAGTCCAAAATAGTAGTACCCCCTGAAGGTGCATCTTGAGCATACACTCTATAAGTAGTTAGGTAGAATGGGAAGGGAATAGGTATGCCATATTCTACATCACCAATGGTTGCGTTAAAATCACCAACAATTACCGCTTGAATAGCTACCGTGTTATCTCCTCCTTGAGCTGTAAATACATCTGTACCTACATCATAAGTACCCCATTCTCCTGTGGTTTGATTAACTGCTTGGGGATCAATATTACCTCCGTCATTGGCGAATAACAAGATTTTACCGTCTTGTGCATCCGTTACTACAAATGACTGAAATGGTTTTACTAAGCCATTCGATATTATATCACCAAGTTCGGAAACCGTTACTAGTTCAGTTCCTATAAACTTATTTAATGTCCTCATGTAAGTTGTACTTTTTGCGTATCAGTTTCCCAATATAGTTCTCCGTCTTCCCCACGGTAGATAGTTGCTGGGAAAGTGTTGTTGTATATGAAGTTAAATTGTGGGTCTGTTAGGTCAATGCCTACTGTGCCTTGTCTTATTGTTACATAGAGTAGGTTATTGCCAAATATGAAATCACTAACACTTCCCTCGAAGGTGTTATAATCGCAACCATCTCCTAATATATTGTTGCCCGACCCCTGCCAGAAGATGTTGCCAGTACAGTTGTCACCCAAAACATTACCCACAAAAGGGGAATTAAACATATTACCTACGCTGCCAGATCCAATAGAAACATCACCAAAATCACAATTAATAAAAATATTGTTGTCACTGTCTTTCTTTACTACAGCTGTTAATGGACTACCACTTGTACCATATCCAAATACAGATTCTCCATCTACCTCTACACTACCTCCTGAAGGTGTGTAATATTCTAATCCAGAACCTCCAGCATTAACTCTAAGTACTTGTCCAGGAGATCCTATACTGTTTAATCCTGTTCCTCCTTCTGTAATATCAACTATAGCACCTAATGACCAAGTATCTGTTCCAGTTCTTCTAGCTATACCTGTACCAGATAAGTTTTCAAGAGCTAATAAGTCATTAGCAAGTGTAAATGTGAGTGTTCCAGATGTAGTTATAGGACCACCTGATATAGTTAAACCTGCTGCTGGTTGTGCTACAGATACACTTGTAACAGTTCCTCCTGTATTTATTGTAGCCCAAGTGCCATCACCTCTCCAATAAGTAGAACTAGAGGCTCCAACTCCACCATTTAAGTTAGTTACAGGTAGATTACCTGTCACCATACTAGATAGGTCTACAGGCCCCCAAGAAGGGTTTCCTGCTGCATTACCTATTAATACAGTTGTTGTTGTCCCTTGATTAGCAAATAATCCACTTGCTAACACTGGACTAAAATATGTTGGTGTTGCTGAAGCATTAGTGTTATTGCCTAATATACTATAAGCAGCTACATTGTCTAATGTAAATGTTAATGTTGGTGTGGTTGATGGATTAGTTATAGTAGTTGAAAAAATAGGATTTAAGTTTCCAGCTATAAAGCTAGTAACTGTACCCAAAGTAGAAATAGTATCAAATTCCACTTCACCTGTTGCAGGGTCTATAAGCTTTAAATAACTACCAATGGTAGCAGTAGAAGCATTAACACCAGGAGTTACTAAATAAACTGAATTTTCCCCTTTTAAAGTAAGCTCAAGAGCTTCTATAATAACCTTATCCCCATCTGAAAATTCTAGTGAATTTCCATTCAAATTCACTGTTCTACTAGAGGTGACAGTTCCATCAGAATTATATATATTTTCATTAGGTGTAGGTGTTATAAAAGATAATTCGCCTCCACTAAGCCCTAATATATCTCCATCTGTGGCTCCTGTTGTGTTTGTATTAAGTGTAATTGTATTATCACTTACAATAAGGCTTAATACACCAGAAGCTAGGTTTTTTGTAAATAGTAGTTTGTCCGTAAAATTAACTACATCATTATTAGATCCATCTGTAATATTAAAAGAAACAGGTAAATCTACTTCTCTAATATTACCATTTACATCTCTACCTAATACTTTTGAAATGGTGTTATCTGTAGCTGGTGTATTAACAAATGTTATTTCATCTGATTCTATTGTAAAAGACAATAGTTCTTTAAATGCTAACCCATAAGAATCATCTCCAGAAAGTGCTCTATCACCTGTTAAAGTACCATCTGAATTATAAATATTAGGATATTCTAAATCACTTGAACTAACTACTTCAATTTCTCCTGTTGTAGTATTCCTAACAAGAATATCTGGAATTGCTTCTATGTTAGTTGGAGGAAGTTTTGGTAAGATAATATTGTCTGCTTCTAGAGTAAATTCAGATAAAGAAGTGAAAGACAGATTTAATCCATTTCCATCTATAACTCTGTTACTCTGAAGGACACCATCTCCTGTATATATTGTATTAACACTTGAGGGGCTTATTCCTTCCCAGCTATCTCCATCCCAGACATATATAATACCATTATCTACATCTACTTGAACAAAAGGCCCATTTACACCTGGAGGAGTAGTTGGAACTTCGTTATATAATATTATTATTTCTTGACTATTTCCACCTATTTCTCTATGAATTCCATTTCCATCTACCCAATAGAACCTATCTTTAACTACAGAATAAACATCATCATCTTCTATAGCTTGATAAATATAGGAACCAAAGCCATCCTGCTTATATGTAGCAGCTTTATACGCATAATCTAAGGGAATTCCTCTAAAGCCTTTTACCATTGGAAATAGTTTAATACAAAAATAAACTTAAAATTTTTGTAATTTTTAATTAGAAAGTTGTATAAAAAGGAAAGAGGGGGCTAACCAACAAACAGTAGCCCCCTACAATCCAGTTAAAGGTATTATGCGTCTAGATCACCAGTTGTAAACCCTGAAATAAGAGTTGTAGCAAGCTGATCCCCTTGGCTACCAGAATCAAGTTTGTTAGACCCACTCAATTGAAGGAACAAATTCACTTGATATTTAACCTTAGCGGTATCACCAACAAAGTACTTAGGTGTCTCCTTTTCCTCTGTAATTATAATAGCAGAGTAATTAGCCCCCTCAACTACAGTTTGAGGTCTTACATTCAAACCAGGTGTAGCTCTAGCAATTTGAGTTTTATTACCCAAGAAACCAAAACTTTCAAATTCTTTATAACTAACTTCCTGCCAAGTTCCAATACCTGCAAAAGGTTGAGTTATAATAGCAGTTTTGATAGTTGGGTCTTTAACATCACCTTTTTTAACTACAGCATCAAATGTATTAACCATGTAATCACGGAAGTTATATACATCAAAAGCTTCTGGCAAACCTGTTAGGTGAATTCCCCATAGCGTAGGTCCAGATACTTCAGCTCCTGATACACCATCAGCAGTAGGTCCAGTGTAGATTCTATCCAGAGTAATGTTTACTCCGTTAACATCTTCCACCTTATAAACATCATAAATAGTAGTTCCGTCCCCTATAGTTACATAATCTCCAGCAGTAAGGTTGTGACCAGCGTCTGATGCTGTTACCATTTTGGAGAAATATTTAACAGATAGGGTAGCTGAATTTCCCAAAGCACTCGCAGAACCATCAGAAACTACTCTTGGTCTTAGGTAGGCTGGGCCATCTACATTCATGGAGTTTACTTGAGCTTTTGCATTATAAGCTATACTTGTAGCTCCATCTCTTGCAAATTCATAAGGAGATCCACTGGCATCGGTTTTAAATGTTCCTATAATATCAGGGAAAAATGAATGGTTGTTAGCGCCATTATTATCCCTTTTATTAATTAGTATTCTGTATTGAGTACCGTTAGCCGCTGGAAGATTGTCTGTTCCAGTACCTTGATAACCAATAGCCAATACTTCTTGTGCAGGAGCAACGTACTTTTGACCTTTAATAGTCAATTTAGTAACATCCATCCAGGGTGTAGATACCAATTCTTTGTTTGCACCCATACCCAATACAAACTTCACTTTTCCTGTAGAAGGAAGTGTAGTTAGTACTTTGTGGTCAGGTCCAACCATAGCAATTGTACCAGCAGGTAAATTTTGATTAGTAATCAATGTTCCACCAGCAGGTCTTGCACTTACTGCTTGGTAAGCTCCAACCAAACTGTATTGGAATTGATTATAAAGAGTCATACTCATAATTTTTTGTCTTTAATTGTTATTTAATTATACATGTTTAGAAGCAAAGTATTTGGTCTCTGCTCTTTATTTGAATTATCTGCTAAAGCTACAGCTAGTTCAACAATCTTACTGTGTGTAAGTTCATCATCTAGAATACAATTTCTCATATTTGCAGGATTTGCTCTATCAACTACTATAGGATCAAATTCTTTTAAATAACTAATTTCATAATCAGTTACAGCAAAAGAACCATCTGTAATAAGTTGATGTCTTTTTCTAGTAGCAGCATTTTCATCCTCATAATTTGAAACAGCCCTACTAAAATACATCCTCCAAACTTTGGCTTCGAAACCATTATAGTATGGGAGTTTATAATAGTTTCTTCTAAACCTGTTGTATTCGTCGTGTGAAACAACTACTACATCAGCTTGAATTGGTGTTTTTGTTTTACAGTGATTTTTATCAATCTTCACCACTTCTGCTATTGTTAACTTAAAATCATCAGGAAGATCGTAAAAAACTCCGTTAGCAAAAGCACCTTGTTGAACAGAGCTAACAGAACAAACACCTGTTTTAATAAGTTGAGAAAGAGCCTGACCCCTACTTTCTGTTTCCTCAAAACCGGTCTTCTTCTGATTTAGCAGTTCATCCAAATTCTTTTCTATAAACAAATCCATGGCTAGATTTAGAAATCCTGAGATTTCTACATCTTCATAACTAGGAGCAGCAAAGGAATCAACTAAGTTCATCCTTAGCTCAAACTGTTCTGCCATTTGATTTGCGTTCATAGAATATTATTTTTATATTATTTTTCAGCCATAGCCAATCTAGATTTCAACTCTACGATTGTCTCTGAATTAACAGGATTATTAAAATAGTTGATAGTATCATTTAGATTACCAATAGGCTCATCATCAATGGAATACTTCAAGTATTTATAATCATATTTAATCAACTTATGTACAAGAAGTCTTCTAATGAAGTATTTGGTATCAAAGTTTTTATCATTCATACCATCAATAAATACTTTCAAGTCCTTTTTCATACTTGTGTATACTTCACTAGTGATAGCCTTAATATCAGTTTCAGGTCTAACTTCTTTGTTATAAATTACAGAAAGGACTTTAATCATATCTTCCTTACTGTGTTTGATTTTATTGAAGTGCTCATAAGCTTCTGCTTCCAATAGAGCCTCTTCAGCAGCATCATTTTCTATAGCCTTACTATCTCTGATAATAAATTCCCATTTACCTGTTTGAAATTTATCCGCCACTTCCTTACTTTTTGCAACTACATCTTCATTGGCTATAAGAATTTTATATTTAAGTCTATCCAAAGGGTTTTTAAGGTCTAGCTCCAATCTACCCTCGATAATACTTACATTTTTTAGATTTTTGTCTCCACTTCTCCAAAAGTTTTTCTCAACTGGAAGATAGGGGTTCAAATCTCTATTCAATACTTTTTCAAAATATTCTAGCTCTGTAAGCTCCATAGGATTGCCTTTATCGTCCAATATATCTGGACAAGGGTGTTTGGTTTTGTTGTCCATAATAACCTCACCTTTAATTGTTACAAGTCCTCTATTGATTACACTTACAGGCACATCAAATCCTCTTTGATTATTAAAACCAAGATATAGGAATGGTTTATCTCTTTTAACTCTCGCAGAATCACTTGTAAGTAGCCCATTAAACTTATCTCCTGCTGGAGCAGCTTCAACCACTACTTTTCTGTCTTCTAGATACGGATGTTTAATCATATTTTTTGTTTGTTGTTATTTTTTTTTAAAGTGTAAATATACCTGTAGACTTTCACATCTACAGGTATATTTAATGTATTAGAATTATGCATTCTTTTTAAAGTCAAGGATTACAGTCGGGTCTTCAACCATAAATCCAAAGTTATCCATGATATGGAATTCATAACCGTCAAATGGATTAGAGATAGTACCAGGAGCAGCCATTGTTTTACCTGCTGGGCTGTAAGCGCTACGCATACCATTGATCGCATTATAAATCCTTGGTTGACCTTCAAGAGCTAGGTTATAGACACCTGATGCTTGACCATAAGGCATTACAATCATGCGTGAACTTTCCAAACTCTTAGTTGGGTTATCTGGATCTGATTTAGTGAAGTAAGTTCTATCATCCAACCAGTCCCAAACTTGAACATTAAGTCCAATTCCCAAATAAGTGTAGAATTGAGTAAACTGATAACCAAAGCCCATTTGAGGGGTTTTGCCTTGCATACCAACTTTCTTGATGAAATCACCTTGTTCCATCAAAGCAATTTTAGTATTCTGTTTGGCATCAATAGCTCTGTGAATAGCCTTAGCACCCTCACTACCAGTAATAATGGTAAACATTCTATTGTTAGAATCAAATTTACCAATACTCATACCTTCAGCCATATCAACCAAGAGGTCTAGGTCAAAGGTGTTGTAGTATTTTCTATTACCTGGAGCAATCTGTTCAAACAAACCACTCATTGTAGCAATAGGACGACCATTACCATCATCAAAGTTTAGGTATTGACCACTTTCATTCCAGTTACGCTTACCATAGAGTTTTTGACGAGCAATAAACAAATCCATGTCATGCATAGCCTGAAGTTCAAGAGCATTCACCCATGTAGTAGCTGTAGCACCATTAGACAATTGGAATGGGAACTCAAGAGGTTCATTTTTTCCTTGTCTAATCATACTACCCAACACTCTACCTTGAGCACGGATTTTTTGCAATCTATTTCTCATTGTAAAGTGTCCACTTACCCAAGACTCAAAACCTTGGTAAGAACCTTCACCAGGAACTACGGCAGAGTGTCTAGCAAATCTCATATTCAGTTGAAGCTCACTTGCTACATCAATAGCAGTTTGATAGCTTCCTGAATTGAGCTCTACTTTATATCTGAACATATTGCTACCTACATCATCTGGACCTTCTTTAACCAAAAGGAACCAGTTGTCTGATTCACCTTTAATCAACTCTGTAACAGAGAAGATAGGTTCAGAGAAGTACAAGTAGAACTGTTCACCACCTCCACCAATTGTAGCTGGCAAAGTACCTGCTACCAAGGAAGCACCTGAAAGTGTTTCAGCATTCATAAGAGGGACATTCTTGTCTGTTTGACCAGAAAGCATCCACTCATGAAAATCATTCTCACCCTTTACATACTTAGTTGGGAAAGAGTTAACAAAGTTCTGCAAAGAACCTGGGAATAGATCTTTGTAAATTTGTTTAATAAAAGGATTGATCAACTCTGGTTTCTTCATATAGTTGTCCCAGAGGTGGCTACTAGCTACTAATCCTTTATAATCCCTTGCCTTAAACGTCTGTAAGGGAAATTGAAATTGACTCATAGTTTAATGTTTAAATTGTTATTTTTTGTTAGCGGATTCTAGGGCATCTATTAATGAAATCACTCTGTTATCACCTCCCACAGTAACACTTGATTGTGAATTTTCAATCATAGAATCTAATCCTTTTTTTATTTTGTTTTCAGTTAACTTGGATAACTTCGAAAGGTCAGGCTTAAAGTTACCCTTGTCGTCTATATTGAAAAGGCCAAGAGCATCATACAATGCAATGGCTGTTTCAATTTCTTTTTTATGTTTTAGTTGTTTATAACCAAAACTGTTATATTTCTTTTTATTCTCATCTACATAGACAGTTTTAGTAAGAATGTCTTTCATGGCATCCTTATGTCTTTTATTGATAGTTAGACCACCCAATTCTGTCATATTATCAATAGATGCAATTAGCTCTTCAAATTGCTTTTTTTCAGCAGCTTGTTTATCAAGAATCTCTTGTTGCTTTTTCTGTTTAGCTTTCTCGATTGTATTATTATACAACGTAATAAGCTCCCCTCTAAACTTTTTAGCTTTCTCTACAGCTTTATCAAGGGCTTCATCGTGTTCTATCATTTCTTTAACTTCCTCATTGGTTCTGCCAAGAGAAAGATATTTTTTAGCAAGAATGAAATTAACAGCTTCTCTATCATTTTCTAAATCCTCATCTGTAAGTGAATTGAATTCTGTCAAATCCTCAGCCACCATTTTAAGTGTGACTTCATCATCAAACACATCCTTCAATTCAAACATTAATTTCTTTTCAGGAGAGAGGTCTTTAATTTGTTCTTGCCATTTTTCATTAAGCTTTTTCTCTAGAATTTTCTCTTCCACGAAAGCATCCAATTCATCGGCACTTTCAAACTTCTCATCATCAGAAAGATCAACTCCATATTTCTCTGCCAAATGTTCAGCCATAGCTCTAAAATTAGTTTTAGTGGCTACAGGAGGTTCTACTGGAGTATCTTCTACAGGTGCAAATCCTGATAGATCTAGTTCATTTTCCTCATCTAATACAATTAGGTTAGGTTGTTGAGATTGATCTACCTGTTCATTTGTTTCTTCTTCAATTATTGGAGCATACTTATTATTTTCCTCTGGAGTAATTAAAGTAAACTCAGGGACATCATTATCCAAATCGAAAAAACTTCTATTAATCATATTTTTTATTATGTTGGTTATACAAAATTAATACTTGTTAGAAAGTTTCTAACACTTTATACTTTACACATTTTGAGTTTCTTCCTTTTTAATATATAAAATTGTTCATTTTAATTAGGAAGATTTTCTAGTTGGAGTTTTTTTCTGCATTTTTTGTACAGCTATTTTCTTATCTCCTTGTTTTTCCATCACCTTATTATGCCTAATTATTTCTCTTAATTTCTCTTTCTCTAATGCTAATTGATCTCTTTTCAAAGCTTCTTCTTCGGGAGTCATATTATCAATAGTGAGATTTAAATGTCTTCTATCACTATCTCTGTCTTTAGCTTCAGCATTTATTAAAGTACTTTCCACCGTAGCATCTGCTTTATATATAGCTGCATTGTAATTAGCGTCTATTTCATAGTATTTTAAATCTCTATCAGCTTGTCTCTCTCTCATTTCAGCTTGCATTTTCATATTCTCAGCCTCCAATTGTTTATTGAGTGCCTCCATTTCCCTTTGTTGTTTAAGCTCAATAGATCTATTTAGAATACCTTTTAATTTCTGTGTAGACTTAGTAGTTCTAATTTCAAGCATATCCTGGATTCCAATTAATCCAGCAGCCAAAGCAGCTTCAGCATCTCTTGTAATATTCTCAAACACTTGATTATTTTGGTATCCGTTAGTAATGAAAATATCAAATTCTGTTTCAGAGAATTCAGAATAATACTTAATCATCTCCATACCAACTTCATCCAATATATAAGCTCCTAGTTGTGGATTATTTTTATAAGCAAGTTTGGCTACATCAAGGAATTTTTTTAAAGCAGCTTTTTTGAATATAGCATCCACTTGGAACCATTCTTCTGTAGATTTAGTAAATTGCTGCAATTGAGTTTGTATATTTCTTACAGCAGCTCTATCACCAACTTCTCCTTCTCTAGTATCTGGAACTCCACATCTTTTACCCATTAGATAATTCAAGTTCTCACAGTGCATTCTAAGCATTTCAACTTTATTCTGCTGATTACCTAGTTCTACAGTTTCTGTTACAAATGAATTATATTTACCAGAAGCTTGACCTTGGTTTGGTCCTGTTAATACCTCTTGGTGAGGATCCAAATACATTATGTTATCAATTGCTGTAATAGCAAGCCATTCCTCTGTAGTCCAACCAGAAGGAATCATGGATTGGTTTACAGCTGTGGCATTTGGTTTAGTTGTATTGATTAAAAGTTGTTGTCTCCAAAATGTAATATCGTAGGCTATATCTAAAGGTTTAATTAGGTCATATAAGCCCATAGGAAGCTCAATACCGATGATTGGAGGTAGGCCTGAACTAATATTGGTTAGAGATTTACTAGAGCCTTTAACAACGCCCATTTTAACATAAATATCGTGACCTAATCTAGTACCTCTATTCCATTCATTAATCCATATTTCTTCAACCTCTTCCCCTATAGATTCATCAGGGATATAACCTTCTCCAACCCAAGTGGTCTGTATTTCTCCAAAAGAATCTGGATATGAAAGCTTATACACTTTTCTTCTTGACTTCCAAAACACTGTAGTCACTCTCCAGTTTCCATTTCTATCATAGTCTGGTCCTGATGTAAATAAAGCTTCATTTGGATCTAATATTTTAACAAAGTTATTATTAGAATCAAAAGCATCTACAAATTCATTTACATTAGTTGTTGAACCAAAGAGTCCTCCACTAATACCAGTTTTATTCCATGAAGCAGCATTTCTCTCTTCTAATTTCTTCCTATCTGCTTTAGATAGTTCATCGTAATATTGGTCATATATCTGACCTATAGATTTATATTCTTCTACAATTATTAAGTCTCTATCATGTGCATATACACCATCTCCTCCATAAGTATAAACTGTTGAAGGGTCTATTCTTTTTATAACAGGCTTACCTGCAAACTCCTCTATCCAAACATACTGTTTACCTGTATATAATAAATCTCCCCAAGTTTCTGTGAATATTCTATCAAAATCTTGCTCTGCGGATTCTTTCTGAAGAATTTTATTAGCTGTAATTTCTCTAATATCTTGATAATCATAAGACATCCATTCAGTCAACTTTTGCATTTTATTCTTCATCTCTTCTTCTGAAAGAGACTGTTTGAATAAATCAATCATATTTTGAAGCATTTCTGCTTTCAAACCTTCTTCTTTTTCTGAATTTGAATGCTCATCATTATTAGAAATATAAGCTCTTATATCAACTCTTCTGTTAATATAATCCCCTATAAGAACAGCAATTTTAGAATTACCAATACCAATATGTTTAAACTGTACAGGAAATCTCTCCTCATCAATATTCCAGGGATTAATCATATGCCTATACTTTTCAACATCTATAATGTTAAGTCTTAGAGCCTGGTTCTCTAAAACATTATAATACCTATCTCTAATAGATTCATTAGCATGTCTGATATTAGCAGCAAAATCTATATTCTGCTTATACCAGTCTAAAGTTTTCTTAGATTGAGGTAATTTTTGTATTGGATATTGTAAAAACATATATGCAAAAATATAGCTAATATAATATATAATTACTTTCTATATCTGTCAGCAGGATGCACATAGCCTCCATCTTTCCTTTTTGAAAGTAGTTTTCTTCTTGAATAATAATCTTCTAAAGCTGTTTTCTTTCGAGCGTGTTCTTCTTTATAAGCTCTCTTCAAACTATTCTTATACCAGAACAATTGAATTAAAGCACTCACTCTATCTGTATTTCGTTCACCATCATGAACAATAAGTTCTTCTAACAAAGCTTTAGAATAAATAGTGTTTAAATTTAATTCTTCACTATCTTGTCTAATTGGTGTTAATAGCCAATCAAGAATAAATGATTCTCCTGTAAATTTAATTTTTTCATTAGCTGAAATACCTTTAGAAGTATCAGCCCCCTCTCTCCATGTATCAGAGTTTCTTAAATCTTTTGGTGTGTCTGCTAAATATCTAAGAGCATTTTCTTTCTTAAAGTGTGTAAACAAATCTGTCATAGATTGTTCATACATTATAACAGCATTGTAATATATAGCAGCCTTTCTAGCTTGTTCAAAGAAGAAAGACTTCCTATCTGTCCTTCCTGTATATTCTAAAACAATTCTATCAGTAAGGGTGTCAAATATAAATAAACTAGGTAAACTGTCTGTTTGAGCTATATCCTTATGCACTACGTCAATTCCTCCTATGTATCTTCCATGTGGAACAATTCCATTATCATCTGTAGCGGGTTTAGCCCATATTTCAACAGCTCCTTTTTTTAAATGTTCATCTTCTTGTAATAAAGGGTAGCTTCTAATAGGTTTGTCAACTTCACTCACCTCCATATAAACTTCACCTTGAGAGTTGAATTTCAACCATCCTTTCCAAGAAGCATTCACTCTATCTACATACTTACCTCCTAAAATATTCTGCAACTGCTCTGTTAACAAACCAGCAGGAAACTTAGTTCCATCTACTACAAGGAAGCTTTCAGAAGGTGTTAGTGGAGCATTAACTTTTCTTCTTGCTAAAGCCTTTGGATCTTTAATAGCAGCTCTTATTTGAGCTTCTTTTTTATTAGCATATTCTAAATCAGTTATATAGTTGTTAGAAGCATCTTTATAATTTAGATTGGTTTTAGTTACAGGAAGAAAGTATCCCACACTACCTCTATTTTCCCAAATATCCGGGAACTCTAAACAATTATAATCTTTAGGATTTCTAAATATTTTTTCAAAGTGCAGAATAGAACTACCTTTGGAAAAACCTCCAGTACCTAGAAACAACATTGTTAGATTGTTTCTTTTTTTAGATGCCTCTGAACCCTGAATAGATGAAATTACATCTTCAATGTTCTTAGCAAAACCCACTTCATCTATTACAGCTAAATTAGGACGCGTGGAGTTGGCAGATGTAGATGAATCAGAGAAAGCTCTTGATAACAATCTACTACCATGTTTAGTAGATAAACCTTCATTATGGTTAATCATAGTACTACCTGTATGATCAACCCACAAAGGACAGTAGTATTCTAACCCACCATAAACAACTTTATTATTTTCTTTTAAGAATTTCTTATTGGTTAATATATAATCCCTAAGTGTTGTGGTGTACTTACCTTCATAAGCACCTATAATAGTTGTAGATATTTGATAGTTTTTAGCTTTTAGGGCTGCTAGATATTCATCATAATCTGTAGCTCCTCCAAACTGCCAGTTAGTTAATACAGTTGTAGAGGCCCAAATGCTTTTCCCACCGCCTCTAGTACCGAACACTGATAAATTCTTAGCATTATTATTATATATGGGTTTACCTAAATTACCTTTATGTATTTTCGGTATATAATCTCTTGCAGGAATATATGTTTTTCTGGTTCCATCAGGCTTGAATATATTGTTATAAAACTTAGGGTGTATCTCTCCAGTGAATATGTCTGTACAAAACAATGAGATGATTTCTTTGTCATCCATGTCTTCTATCAAAGCTCTATGACAACTAAACTCATCATCTCCTTCAAAACCTGAGAACCCTCTAGCCTCTTCATAATAACTATAAAATTCCCAATCAATATCTCTTACAAAAGGTCTTGCGTATATCTGACTACCTGATTGAGACTCCATAGGAATAATAGAGAAATTAGCATGATAATACAGTGTGGGAGGACACCATTTTCCTCCCACCCATGTACCTTCAATTACATTTCTCTTTTGTTCACTCCAAAATTCCCTGTATCTATATTCTTCAAGAACAGGGTTTATTTTAGGAATTTCCTTTAATATGAATTCTGAATTGTTTATCAAATATATGTTGGATAATAAATTTGTGGATAAGTACAAGTATTTGGTTGATGAACATAAATTGTTTCTTTTTCATTCAATATCAACCCTTCTTTAAAGGTGATATGACCTTCTTTTATGAGTCTTTCAATTATAGCTTCTTTATTCATTTTAAACAGTTATTAATTCAATTGGATGTCTCAATTTAGCTTTAAACTTATTTACCATATTCAATGTATTTTGCTCTGGAGAAAGAGCTTGGTCATAAATGTATTCAATAGAAGACTCTGCCTCACTCTCTGTATTTCTCCATTTGATAGTGTTGTTTTCTCTTCCAGATACTTCCCAGTTTCTAAGAATTGGATCCACCAATTGAAGAGTTTTAGTTCCTATATTAAAATAGTAATCTCCTTTTTCAGTTTTCATCAATGGTCTAAAATACTCTTCAAACTCTTTTTCATCAATCTCAATTTCTTTCTGCATTCCAAGGTCTAATTTATCAAGAAGAAGCCCAGTTAGAAATCTAAGTAGAGAAATCTCTTGTTTAAGACCTTCATGCTCAGCCATAACAGCCATATTAATCCTTGACATTTTATCAATTTCTTTGGCTGTATCTGATTTAATACTGTCTATCTTTTGAGATAGTTTTGTATAATTTGTTTCTGCACTCATTTTTTATTTGTTGTTTTAAATTCCCATATCATCTGATGTACTAATATTCTTTTTATTAAGAGTTTCCTCATCAAGAACTATCTTCTTTACTTTATTATATTCATCCATCAGCTTGTTAGTATTAGTGATAATAGTATCAAACTCTTTAACTAGTTTGATAAGTTCTAATTTTTCTTTAACATCCGTAGACTGTTCAACAGCTCTATATAAATCTTTCTGACTCTTTAAAAACTTACTTCTTTCTTTCAAAGTAATGTCTAAGTTCATAAGAGTTTTTTCAGCTTCTGTAAATGTAACATTTAAGAAATCCTCTATAAGCTTTTGACTAGCTGTACTTTCCCAGTCATAATCTTTTGGTACAAGCCTACCTTTTGTTATCTCCCATTTATCTGGAGCATTATACACTTTAGAATTAGGGTGTAAACATATCTGTAAAGCCCACATAACTCCACTAGATTCCCTCTTCTTTTTATCAGTATCATTATCATATAATGCTTTAAAAGAAGGAATAAGTTTTAGCTCAGGATAAATTTCCCAAAAGGATTGCTTATTCTCAAAATCAAATACTTCTAGTCTCATTAAAATCCTGGTTTTTTCTTTTTATTCTCTATTGAACAAGCTTCCAATTCTTCCTCTATACAGTATTTTTCTGCTGGAGGGAATTCTCCATAAGCTGGGATGAGTACTTGATATGACATTCTATTAGTCAATAGACTATAATGCCCATCTACAATCATACATTTTAAATCAGGATAGGAGAATATCATAACTGAATCTCCTATCTTAAACTTCGGTGTTATCTCCATTATTCTCTAAAGCTTTTAATTTATTCTTTTTAATTCCTATATTTCGAAGGGAAATAACCCTGTGTCTTCCAATGAATTTACCTACTCCAGGTATAAATATAACTGGTACATTAGCTTCATCTATGGATCCATCTTCCCTAAATTCAAGTTTCTTCATCTCTTTATTCACCCATTCTCCTAAAGAGAGGAGGAGATTACATAGCTTTCCTACATGTAACACATAATCATCCCTATCTTCAGCCATACTTGCAGCTCTCCTTTTAATCAATTCCCATTGAGGTTCAGAGAACTTAGGGTATGTATTAAGAATCACTTTTGGTATTTCCTTGCTGTACTCTTTTTGCATTAAAAAAAACGAATTCTATTTTAGGCAAATTATTGAAATCAAATCTAAGACTACTTGTTAAAACACCTGAATCAAATACAGGGGTTTTATCTGGGTAGAAATACTTAGATTTCAATCTAAGCAGAATACCATTTAAGTTTGATGTTGTAATGCCTAACTCCTGTTTAATTCTATTTCTAATACTAAGTGAGTTTAGATATTCACATCTTTCTTTTTCCGGTAGTCCTTTATACATATTGTTATAATACATATAGAGAGAAAGTACCTCAATCTCTCTAATTGTTAAAGGAACAAATCTCCTTTCTTCTAAGTCTTCATAAAAGAATACATTATTAACTATAGCCAAGTATTGGCTATAAATATTCTTTTCATTAGAATTTAATCTATATGTTATTGTCTGTTGGCTCAAAACTTTACAAATGTAATGCAAAAAACTAATATATTACAAATTTTCTTTAAATGTGTTAGAAGGTTTCTATTAAGTTAATACTCCAAAAAATTAGGCTCCTTTTACAGAGCCTTAAAATCCAGTTCAAAACTACAAATCTCTATATTTGTTCGGGGTAGTAGGAACTTATTTTAATACAAATATAATACCTATTCTTCTACTTCTTCATAAGTTTTTTCAAAAATATCAGGCTTACAAGGGTAAAATTCACCGTGTACGCCCTTTATAATCCAATCGCCTTTACGGGCTAAGTGGTCACCTTCAAGAGTTTCAATGTAAAATGTTTGCGTTCCCATTTCTCCAGGCTTCCACTTGGTTAATCCCATATTCATAATGTGCTGCCAGCTTTCATTTGTGCCATCCCATTGAGTAGCTTCAATTTCAACTGGTTTTTTTCTGTATCTCTTCATAATTATCTATTAAAAGGTTGCTGATTTTACTGCCCACATAGCTGCTTCTTCATAAGAGGTCATAGCCAATTCTTTCAGTCTGAGAAATTCTCTAATCTCCTCATCAGAGAGTGAAGGTTTATGCATACTGTTATTAATCAGATTAATTAGTTCAGCTGTTTTTTGTTTTATCTCATCAACATATGAGATTCTTTCCGGATTAAATTCCACTCTAACTCTTTGTTCTCCAATTGTTTTAGTTTCCATGTTGTTATTTATTTGTTTATTTATTATAGATTGTATTGTAATATTGATTTAAGTCCCTTATTCTTGTCCCATACAAAGGCTTGAGAACATTTCATTTGTTCATAACCATTTTGTAGGTGGTAGGTGTCCATGACAGATATGCTTGGTAAATATCTAACCTTCACCCCTCTAAATTCATCTATCATCTCTTTATGGTAATGTCCTAAATGCCACTCTCTAAACTCACTATCAGCCCATTCCGAAGGTTTTTCTGTAGCCATAATCAATGGGAGGTCTTTACCTTTAATTATATCTCCATGGTCAAATCCAATTAACACCTTACCGTATTTAACATATTTCCTTGGATGTACTTCATTATCAATTTCTACATTTACATTATTCTCATACCTGGCAGTAAGTACTTCCCCTATATAAACCATCCTCTCCCTATCATGATTACCAGGTATTACTAACACTTCTACAGGGGCTATTATACTAAGATAATCTATTTGTTGAACTAAGAAATTCCAATAAGATTTAAAACTTTCATACCAAGGAACACTCTCTTCTTGTGGAGTTCCTTTAGTAGTAGCCATAGACATTCCTTCTGAGTTAAGACCATCATTACCAATTGGTAGAATAATTTTCTCAATATTGTAAACAGCTAAAGCCTGTGTAACCAATTGAACTGTAGATTCCATAGCTTTGTTATGTAGGTCTTTTACATCACCTTTACCAAAATGTAAATCTGGTGTACATATTTCTAAAGCTATTGTAGGTTTGTCTGAACTAACTTTAGGTACAGTCCAAGAATATGATTTGGGAATTGAATTTAAAAAATCTTCTTTGAAAGCTTTAAGTTCTTTTAGGAGGTCTTCATCAGTGTCCTTTACATAAGAGTACAACCATTCACCCTTAGCGTTTTGCCATTTAGATTTAATTTTAAATCCTTCATGTTCTTCAGATATTGTAGCTACATCTTTTTTACCCAATTCTTCTCCTGCTACTAAAGCTCTATATTTCTTGTACGGTTTTTCTAAACTTCTTGGAGAATTAACGGGACATCCTTCCAATTTAGAAAGCCTTTTAGTAAAAACTCTTATAGATTCATCCTTTTTAATAGGGTTGTTTGAAAAGAATTTTATGTATTTGTCGTCTAATTTCATTTACATTTGTATTTGGTATAAACAAATGTATGGAGAAAAAAGTGACAAAGTCAAATAGAAGAGATGGGATTAACAGATATTCAGAGGAGTTGTTGAGTATATTCCACGAAGGACTTTTATATGCAACCTGTAGAAAACTAATATCTGGTGAATACTGGGTGGGTGTTTTAATATTCTCAAATTCTACACCTGAAGGGGAAAGAGTTCATAGGGATGTGGTTGACTTTTTATTAGAGAGAGAATTCAAAATTGAGAAGATTTCCCATGCGGAATTCCTTAACTTACTTGGAGCTGAACATCCAGAAAGTAGTTTAAAAAACAATTATAGAGGTTGGTGGTTAGTAGTTGACACTTTTGTTGAAGATTTCAAAGACTCTATAGACTGGTGTTTAAGAAAGAGAAAAGCGCTTTCCTACTGAGGCTTATATTAACTTTTCCTTTTTAATGTTTTTTGAGACTATTTTTTAGACTCCCAACTGTTCTCTTGTAGAGGTAAATATTGATCTATGTTAAGAACATTTATTTGGAATGAATAAATGGTTTTTCGTATTTTTTACTATTATAAGTTTAACTTATATATATATATAAATATATATATATTATTGATATATAATAAGTTATATAAAGTATCTCTTTCTTTTTTCTTTTGGTTCTTTTCTTTTTTCTTTCTCTGTTGTAAAAGAGGGCCTAAATTTCAATTAAAATTTATTTTAGGTGTATAGATACCACTTTTAATAGAAAGTGGAAATTTACCCTGTTTCTGAAAGAATTTAGCCTATATAACATCCCCACCCATACTTGAAAATGGGAAAACATCCCCGTAGTCAAATATTGACTTTTGGAATTCGGAAAATTTTTTAGTCGATTTTTATGGAATTGAGATCGAGAAATTGTGTTGGGACCCCCTCCTGCTCCTCACCCTAGTCTAATCTTGGAGGGAAAGTATATCGCCCTCCATAAATTCATATTTACAAACTCAAAATAAATGTCATTATGGTTAAAAAAAAAGTTATCAACCGCAAACTAACTAATAACGGTATCCTGTTCACATTCGAAGATGATACCGTTATGCTATTAACTCCTACCAAACTTGAGACCCTCAAAATGGTAGGAGTTTCCATCCCAAATACCGGCCAAGAGATTGAAGTTAAACCTTCTACTGACCAACTTGGTAATGAGTCCGATACTTGGGTAGATTGGGCATTGTAAAATAAAGGGCTTAAATGCCCTTTATTTTATTTTTATTGAAGAAATGTAGGTAAATCAACCTACATTCTATTCAAATTAGGAGTTTAGCACTGCCTATCAAATGTGCTATAAAATTAAAACCTTAGAACCATGTACAAGTATGATTTTCAAACAAAAGAAATAACACATGTTTTTGATAATCTAAAATATGTGGTAAACAATTCTCAACTACAAATAAAGGTTTCTAAAAAAGAAGCAGTTGTTGTAG
>DATCJO010000065.1:0-1849 GCA_036562765.1 Tissierellaceae bacterium
TAAAATTCAAGTCAAATCTAAAAAATCAATTATTAACTTTGCAGAACCAAACATCGAAGATTTACTACCTAATTCAGAACTTACAACATTTACATCATTGCCTAAAACTTTCCTCAATTTATCCCACCATAAATTTTTTGAATCTATCACCCCTCCTCCTATTATAAAAATTTCAGGATCAATTACATTTTTTAAGCTCAAAATTGACAAAGACAAGTGTTTTATAAAATTAGTAACTACTTTTATTGCTTTACTATCATTTTCTTTATACAGTTCGAAAACTTCTTTAGCATTCGAAACTTTCTCTTCGCCTAACAATTGATTGTATTCCATATATATCGCCCTACCTGAAATATATTGTTCCAAACATCCTTTTCGACCGCAATTACACTGTCGACCATCCGGATACAAAATCATATGTCCTATTTCTCCAGCACTCCATTTCGAGCCCCTTATTAAGTCCCCATTATATATAATAGCTCCTCCGACACCTGTACCTATAGCTATCATAAGAATATTTTTATACCCCTTACCTGCTCCAATCCACATTTCACCAATTGCTGCAGCATTAACATCATTATCAACCACCACAGGAACCTCATATCTTTGCTCTAATATTTTTTTTAACTCACAACCTGTCCAGCCAACTAAATTATCAGTTGCATATTCCACAATACCTTTATCAAAATTAACTCTTCCCGCAGACCCTATACCTATTCCTTTTATGTTTTTATCAATTAACTCATCGATTACACTGAACAAATTCTTTAAAATCACTTCTTTACCTAGTTTTGCTTGTGCCGGAATTTTCTTATCTTTTATTAAATGACCATTTATATCAATAATACCTCCTAGTATTTTAGTACCACCTATATCAATCCCTATTACTTCCATAAAATATCACCCTTAAACTACTTCTTAATATAGTTTTTCAAGGACTGCTTTAGCAGTTTTATTAAGTTCTTGTATAGCTTTATCTTTAAGCTTTACAGCGACAGCAGTATATAAAATATCCAAAATATGAAGTTGTGCTATTTTGGAAGTTAAAGCACCACTTCTTAAAGGAGTTTCTTTTGCCGAAGTAAGTAATACAATATCTGCTACCGACGTAATAGGAGACCTTGCATAATTTGTTATACAAATCACTTTTGCTCCAGCCTCTTTAGCCAATCTACATGTTTCCACTGTATCTTTTGTACTTCCAGAAAAAGATATTCCTACAGCCACATCTTCACATGTAAGGTTTACAGCAGATATAGCCTGAATATGGGCATCTAAATTCGCATCAACATTAAGACCTAAACGCATAAATTTATACTTTGCGTCTAAAGCAGTATATCCCGATGCTCCTACTCCATAAAACTGAATTTTTCGAGCGTTTACCATTGCATCGACCGCTTTTTCTAGTTCACCCATCGAGAGCAGCTTAACAGTATTGGATAATGCCATCGTGTTCTCTGTTGTAACTTTTTGTACAAGAATATCTAATGTATCATTAAAGGAGATATTTTCATGTATACTAGTTTCGGGTTCTACTATTTCCTTTGCAATATTAAGCTTAAATTCCTGGAAACCTGATAATCCTATTCGTCTGCAAAATCTCACAATTGTGGTCTCTCCAGTACCACATTTTTCAGCGAGTTCCGTAATTGAAAAATATATTACATTTTCAGCATTTTCCAATACATAATCAGCAACCTTTTTCTCTGCCTTGGTAAGCGAATTGTATACGCTTCGTATCTTTAAAATGACGCCGTTTTGCTCTTGCAAGTTTTATTAACCCCCTTGTTATTTTTTATAAACTCAACAAACCTCTTGGTAATCTCCTGAGGTCTTGTTATGGCTGTTC
>DATCJO010000010.1:0-7596 GCA_036562765.1 Tissierellaceae bacterium
ATCTCCCTTATTATATTATTTGGTTTTAAAAATTATCCTTTACCAAGGGCTGAAAAAATACCAGTCGACAGGAGGAGAAATATGAACAAAATTCTAGAATATCTAAAATATTATAAAAACAATAATACTCTTTTAACAGGAAGTTAAGTCTATATAATTGTGTAAAAAGGGGTTGAGCCACCCCTATCCCTCTAGTTAGAATTCTAGTTAGAATTAAATTACCAAACCAAAACTCAACTGGAGGGATAGCAAGTGGCTCAATATAATATTACCATTGATTCTGAAATTTTGCACCATCTACTTTTGAAAGGAGCTAAAGATGAGGGAATGGCCAAACTACTGGAGTCCATACTCAACCAAATACTTCAAGCCCAGGCCACCGAGCAAATTAACGCAGAACCTTATGAAAGAACCGATGAAAGAAAGGATTATCGCAACGGTTACTACTTGAGAAATCTTGTTACTCGTGTCGGCACTCTTATGTTAAGAGTTCCCAGGCTCCGCAATGGTAAGTTAACTACTGAGATCTTCACGCGCTACCAGAGGAGTGAACAGGCTCTTTTGTTAGCATTAATTGAAATGGTTGTTAATGGTGTGTCTACACGAAAAATTGAGGAAATAACCTATGAACTTTGTGGTACTGAGTTTTCAAAATCTACAATTTCTGAGCTTTGCAAAAATCTTGATCCTATTGTTTCATCGTGGAATTCCAGACCTCTTAGAGAGAGAAAGGTTCCTTTTGTCATAGTAGATGCTATGGTTATAAGAGTTAGGGAAGATAATCGTATTAGGCAACGAAGATTGTTAATAGCCGTAGGAGTGAACGAGGAAGGCTATAGAGAAATACTAAGGTTTATGGTAGGTGATAGTGAATAGAAAGAGAGCTGGGTTGAATTTTTCTCATGGCTTAAGCAAAGGGGGGTTGTACGGGGTAGATTTGGTGGTTTCTGATCATCACAGTGGGCTTGTTCGTGCCATACATATGTATTTCCAGGGTGCAACATGGCAGAGATGCCAAACCCATTTTATGCGCAACATACTTGATAAAACACCAAAGGGATTGCAAAAAGAAATACATGCAAAGGTAAGAGCAATATTTGAGGCTCCAGATGTAAAAACATCAAGGATGCTATTAAGAGAAGTATTAGATGAATATCAAACAAAAGCGCCAAAAGCTATGGATGTATTGGAATGTGGTTTTGAGGATGCAATAGCGGTATTAGAATTTCCTGAGCGGTATGGGAGAAGGCTTCGGAAAACAAATGGCATAGAGCCGCTTAACGAAGAGATATGCCGACGTGAAAGGGTAATCAGGATACTTCCAAATCGGGAATCACCCATACGTCTAATTGGGGCATTACTCATGGAACAGGACGAAAAATGGCTATGTGGCAAAAATACTTAGATATGATCGAATACTTTGAGTGTTAAAAAGAAGGTTTGAAAGAAAAAAGGAAAAGGTAGTATCGATAAATTAAACTGTTGTTATCTAATTCTAGCTAGAGGGAATTTTACACAAAAAATTGGACTTGATTATACCAAAAATAACAAAGATAGAAAAATAGAGTTATAAATATTAGATATGACTGATATATGTAATCCTTTTATTTTTACTGCTAATTGTTTTGATATGATTTGGAATTTATACCTTTTCTCTATCCAAAGTATTTTTGCTTTTTATTAGTTTATCATGAAACTTGTAAGAGTTTCGACAAAAAACATTTTAGGTAAATATGGCTTTACCCATCAAAGATTTTAATATATAATATAATTAGAATATAATGCCATTGTATATAAAGTAGTAATGGGGTGAAAAATTATGGCAAACCTAAATAGCTTATTTTTAACTTTTAATGAAAATATTACTTTATCAGCAACAAAAGAAGAAAATTTGAAAACAGGAAGAAATGCTTTAAGGGAAAAGATAAAGAAAAATTTTCAAGAAAATGGCAGAAATACTCCTAAATTTTGCTGGCAAGGTTCTTTTGCAATGAGAACAATAATTAATCCATTGGGAGATAATGAGTACGATATTGATGATGGTGTCTATCTTCAAGGATATAGTGACAAAGACAAATCAGAATGGCCTGCTACTACAACTGTTCATAATTGGATACTAAATGCTGTAGATGGTCATACGGATACTCCTCCTGTTAACAAGAATACCTGTGTAAGAGTAATATATGCAAATAATTATCATATAGATTTGCCAGCCTATATTATTAAAGATGATGTTGCTTATTTAGCACATAAAAAAGATGGATGGGTAGAAAGTGATCCTAAAGCTTTTACTGATTGGTTTGTTGGAAAAGTGCAAGACAATGGAGAGCAATTAAGAAGATTAGTGAAGTATATGAAAGCTTGGAAAGATTATAAAGATGTAGATTTGAAAGGTATTGCAATAACTATATTAGTTAGTAATAATTTTTATAGTTATGACAATAGAGATGATAAATCTTTATTGGGAACAGTTACTAATATAATAGATACTTTAGAAGAAAAATTTGAATGCATTAAACCCGTTAAACCAAATGAAGATTTGTTTAAAGACTTTAGTGAAAGTAAGAAAGAAAATATTTTTAATGCTTTAAAAAGGTTAAAAGATAGTTTAGACGAAGCTATAAATGAAGAAGATGAAGAGAAAGCTTCAGAAGTATTAAGAGAACAATTTGGAGATAGATTCCCAAAAGGCAAACCAAAGAAAGAAAATGAAATGAGTTCTCCTTTTATAAAAACAAAATCTCCAGGTGTGATAAACAATGATGGACATTCAGCTTAAAGAAGTGATTGAATATCTCCAAAAAAAAGGATATGAGTGTATTCCTATAGACAAACGAAATGGAAAATTTGTTGATATAGATATTCTTACAACTATTTGTGGAAAAGACATTAGGTTGAGATGTAAATTTCCTAAGACTTTTCCTTATGATTTTCCACAAGTTTATATTTTAGAAGAATTTTACAAAGATATTGCTCCAATTCCTCACATAAATAAAGATTTTTCTATTTGTACTTTTGATAAGAACATAGCTATTCCTAATCATAGAGAGCCTTTAAAGTTGGTAGAAGAAACGATAAGTCAGGCAATTAAAATAATAGAAGATGGAATTAAAGGAGTAAATAAGGAAGATTTTATTGAAGAATTTAATTCTTATTGGGGAAATGAAACACTTAGTGAAGTTGAAGTCTGGGTATTATCTACTCTTGATAATTATTCTCAACTTCTATATTTTTATTATGATGAAAAAAATTTTTATGTAAGTAATGATAAGTTTCAATTAGAAGAATATCTGCATTATATTAAAGGATTGTCAATCAATAAAGAAAATATTAAAAGATGTCTTTATATTCCTATGAAAAATCGCTGGTATCCTCCATATCCAAAGACCAATAAAGAAGTATTCTTAAAAGTGAGGGAAGAAAAAGAAGCTTTTGAAGCTTATTGTAAATTTTTAAAAAATAGGACAGAAGCTTCTTTAATTATTTTTTCTCAACAAATTAATGGAGAAAGATATTTCGGAGCATGGCTTCATAAACCAGTTAAATCACCGAAGAGCTTTAGAAAAGGTAAAGTTTTGCCTGAATTAGCTTATTTAATACAATATAAAGATGAAGAAATAATGAAGTTAACAGTCCAATTACTTGACAGGAGAAGATTATTTAATAGAGGAGGAGATGGTACTGTATTATCTAATTGCACAGTATCCATTACTGGATGTGGTTCAATTGGAAGTTATTTAATACAAGCTTTGGCAGAATTAGGGATTTGCAAATTTACCTTAATTGATAATCAACTGCTTACTTCCGAAAACATTGCAAGACATATTTGTGGTACTTCCGACATCTATAAATGGAAGACTGAGGCAATAAAAGAACAATTAATTAAGCATTATCCGTATATAAAATGTAAATCAATACCAAGAGATGTTTTAGAGGTATTGGAAGATAGTTTAGATATATTTAACCAATGTGATATCAATTTTATAGTAGTAGGTTCTAAATCTGTAGAAATAAAATTTCTTGAATTATTTAATCAAGGGAAAATAACAAAACCATTAGTGATAATCTGGGTAGAACCTTTTTTACTTGGGGGACATGCTATTATTGTACAAAATAAGCAAGATATAGAAAGTTTGATATATGACGAGAAATATAGGTTTAAATACAGTATTCTTGTTGATGGAGAAAAGTACACAAAGAAAGAAGCAGGGTGTCAAAGCACATATATTCCGTATTCTGCTTTTGAGGCAAGACAATTTGTTTATAATTTTATGGATTACTTTTATAACAATCATATGATAAATGAAACAAAAGGAAATTATTTGTTTTCATGGTGTGGAAATCTAAAATGGGCAAGAAAAGAAAATATGATGATTTCAGATGCATGGTTATCAAAATCAAAAAGAACAGTAAGTATAAAAAGGTTAGATTTAGATGATCAGGTATAGGATTGACACAGAAACTATACTTTCAATAGAAGATAATGCAATTAACAAAATGCTAAAGTACTGCCAAAAAAAAGGATTATATGAAAGTGGAGGAATACTGCTTGGTAAATGCAGAAAAGATTATTCGGAATTTATCATTACAGATGTGTCAGAACCTTGTAGTAGAGATAAAAGAGGAATATATTATTTTATTCGGGATAAAGAAAATGCACAAAAGGTCATTAACGAAAAATGGCAACAATCAAACGGAGAAATAAATTATCTTGGCGAATGGCATACTCATCCAGAAATTATTCCAAAACCTTCTTTTTTAGATAGAAAGTTATTAAAAGAATGTCTTATTAATAATAAGTATCCGTTTCATGGATTATTTATGATTATTGTAGGAATCGAAGGAGATTTGTATGTAGGATAACAAACAAAAGAAATGAAAAACCTAAAACAATTGCAGAAGATAGAAAAAAGATGAAAGGGGGAAATGGAAATTGCATTCATATTCTATTGATACGGATGAAAGAAGTAGAGTTATTGCTATTCTTGCAATTATTAGTGTTGGAATATCAAGTGTGATATCCCCGATTTTTGAAAAATTAGAATCTATGTCTTTATTCCATATTTTCAAGATATTAAACATTCATTTGTCTACACCGTCATCTATGGCTTTATTTTGGGTTTTATATAAGATATTTGATTTATATTTGTGGAAAGTTAAAATAATTAGAAAAATATTTAAGATAGAAACTCCTATTTTACATGGCAAGTGGAAAGGTAAATATTACTCAAAACGTAGATGTGAGAAAACAAATAAACTAATAACAAAAGAAGGTGATGTAGAATTACATATTATTCAAACATGGACCAAAATTCGTATTACGCAAGAGAGCAGCACATCATATTCTTATAGTGAAATGGCAGGAATAACAACTAATGACCGTATGGGAATTACATTAAGATATCAATATAGAAATGAATCTAAAGCTATAGGCGAAGAAACAATGCACAGTCATACTGGTTTCAATAAGTTAAGATACTTACCAGAGAATAAAAGACTGGAAGGAGATTATTTTACTGATAAGGATAGAAGAACTTATGGGACGCTATGGTATGAAAAAGTAAGTCAAAAAAGTAAGACGCCTACAAAAATGCATTAAGATGACTAAGCCATCTTTAGATTGTGGGCAAAATAGCAGATGAACGCTACAAAACACTTGAAATGAGGTTGTAAGATATTTTGTGTAAATATAAACTCCTTCTATGTTATAATATAAAAGCATAGGAAGAGTTTTTGTATGACAAGGAAAAGAATTATAACTCTGGGAAAGAAAGAACTTATTAGCAAACTTATTTCAGAGTACAACATTAAACGGAGAAGGATTTACAAGAAGCTTTGGAAGATCTGCTAGGTGATACAATACAAAATATGCTGGAAGCAGAGCTGAATGAGCATCTGGGATATGAGAAATATGGATCAGCTGAAAAAGTAACTATCGCAACGGTCACACGTCAAAGACATTAAGTCAAGTGTAGGGCCAGTAGAAATAGATGTCCCACGGGATCGAAATGGAGAATTAGAGCCAAAAGTTGTTTCGAAGTATAAAAGAGACATTTCGGAAATAGAAGATAAAATAATAGCGATGTATGCAAGGGGAATGTCTACCAGGGAAATAAATGAGCAGATAGAGGATATATATGGATTTGAAGTATCTGCTGAGATGGTAAGCAAGATCACAGATAAAATACTGCCTGAGATAGAGGAATGGCAAAACAGGCCTCTGGATGAGGTTTATCCTATAGTTTTTATAGATGCAATTCATTTTTCAGTGAAAAATGATGGGCTGGTAACCAAGAAAGCTGTATATGTTGTTCTGGCAATCAATACAGAAGGGCTAAAAGATGTTATTGGAATCTATATAGGAGAAAATGAAAGTTCAAAATTTTGGCTGGGAGTTTTAAACGATCTAAAAAACAGAGGCGTTAATGACATACTTATTCTATTTCTATGTGCTGATGTGCTTGTAGGGATAAAAGATGCAATCAATGCAGCTTTTCCTAATACTGAATATCAGAGGGGTAATCTAGATTAATTTGCTGTTAACAGAAGATAGTCTTGTGCTTAATTCATTAATCTTATTTTACTTATGCCTTTGTTGACCTAACTGTTTTCACTTTCCTTATAAGGGAAACCCTAAAAAATAGTTTTGCCGACTTGTACATGAATATGCAATTTTTTATAGAATCAAACCTTAATTCTTACCATTTATTTCCAAACTATGTATATTATCAAAAAACCTTTTCCGCATGCAAAAAAAGGGATTCCAAGAGGGAAGGGATAAGGGAAAAGGATTAAGGATTAAGTCAGTAAAACAAGAGAAGGGATAAGTGGTGAGGCTTCGAAAAATACGAGAAATAAGCCGCTTATCCCTTTTTTCCTTGAACCTTGACACTGGCTATTTGGAAAGACTTTTTTCACACAAAATTGAATTGTATTTGGAAAATTATAGTGAAATTATTGCTGGATTACGGAAAAACATTATTACCTCCCAGAAAATCCCATGTAGATTTTATGCGGGTTTGAGAGGAAGGAAAGGGAAAGGGTTTTTTTAAATTAACATAGTTAGGAGTAAGGAAAAAAGGAGATAAGGATCAAGTTTTGAAATTGTTTTTGGCGGAAGTTTTTCCGTGAAAAATAAAGTTGTTCCGTAAGGGGAAAAAAGTTTTTCCATTTTGGATGAAAATAGGCATGTTAAAAATATCTCTTTACAAGCATAAAAACTCTTTGCTATATTTAGGTTATAGGGACGTGAGGAGGTGTTAAAAATTGTCGCGAAGAATAGTTTTTGCTGAGGACTGCATGAGAGGAAACCACTTTTTAGATGAGCAGACCGTTAAGCAATGGGTGGCGGATATTGTCAACAGGTCAACTGATTACATAAATAGAATTGATGAAGGCGGTGTTGGTGTGATTGTAGATGAAGAGCATGGAATATTTATTAAATTTTATGTTACGATTAATAACCGAGTCTCCGCATGTAAAAAACAGGCAATTTAATTACATTTATTACCAAAAGGATTATTGAATTTTATGTCGAATATATATCCCCTGTATAAAGATGCAGGGGTGATTGTGAATGGATATAAACGATGTTAA
>DATCJO010000031.1:0-16708 GCA_036562765.1 Tissierellaceae bacterium
TTCCAAGCAAATTCGAGGATAATCACAACTTCTGATGAAATGTTGCAAGAATTAGTAAACATGAAAAGATAATAGGTAGGATAGGATTTCCTATCCTACCCTATAAAAATAAGGTGGGATAAAATGATAAAAGTAAAAAGACTAAATAATAAAGAATTTGTTGTTAACAGCGATTTAATTTTATTTGTTGAAGCTACACCAGACACTGTTATTACTCTTACTAATGGCCAAAAAATAGTTGTAGCTGAATCTATTGATGATGTAATAGAAAAAGTAATTGATTACAAAGCAAGGATATTTGCAACTGCTAGAAGATATAGTGGAAAAGAGGTGTAAGATTTTGGATATTGCAACAATATTGGGCCTTACTTTAGGGGCATTATTTACAATTTATGGTATTTTGCTATCAGGGGAGTTGGCATCATACTATAACTTTCCATCAATATTAATTACTCTTGGTGGTACTATTGCTTCAACAATTTTATCATATCCAATGAAAAGCTTTATTAATCTTTGGAAGGTGCTCAAACAAGCTTTTGTTAACAAAGATGTCCCTGCTAATGAAATAATCGAAGAAATAATAACATTAGCAAATATTGCAAGGAAAGAAGGTCTTTTAGCTTTAGATGAATATGCTGAAAAAATTGAAGATGATTTCTTAAAAAAAGGTATTATGTTAATTGTAGATGGTACAGATCCAGAATTAGTTAGGAATATCCTTGAAACAGAGTTAAATTTTCTAGAAGAAAGACATGCTCAAGGACAAGGGATTTTAGAAACAATGGGGGCATTTGCTCCAGCCTTTGGTATGATTGGAACATTAGTTGGTTTAATAAATATGCTTAAAACACTGGATGATCCAAGTACAATTGGACCAAACATGTCTGTAGCATTAGTAACAACTTTCTATGGCTCTGTTTTAGCAAACGTAGTGTTTTTACCACTTGCAAGAAAATTAAAGGTAAGAAGCCAATCAGAAGTTTTAATTAAGGAGTTAATGATAGAAGGCTTGCTATCAATACAAGCAGGCGAAAACCCAAGGATTATAGAAGAAAAACTTAAGACCTTTATACCACCTGATCAAAGATTATCAATTAAGAAACAACAAGCAGAGAAAGAGGGAATATAATGTCTGGTAGGCGAAGAAGAGTAGATGATTCAATCAGTAGAGGAGAATGGCTAACTACATATAGTGATATGGTAACATTGCTTCTATGCTTTTTCGTGCTATTATACTCTTTCTCTAACCTAGATGCTGATAAGTTTTATAGTGTTATGAGTAGCTTTAGAGGTGGTATTGGCATTTTTGAGGGAGGAACTTCAGTAAATTTTCCTTTTAATCCAAATGAAGAGAAATTAGATATGGAAGTTGAGTTAGAAAATTTACGCTCATATTTACAAGACTATACTGACAGAATGGGCTTAGGAGACAGGGTCATAATTCAACCTGAAGAAAGAGGTCTTGTAATTAGATTTATGGATAATGTGTTTTTTGATTCAGGCAGTGCTGAAATTAAAAAAGAAGCCTATGAAATTTTAGACTCAGTTGGAGAAATTTTAAATAAAGAAGAATTTAGAAATAAGCAGATAAAAGTTGAAGGTCATACAGATACTGACCCAATTGTTAGAGCTTCAAAGTATCCAACAAACTGGGAGTTATCAGCAGCAAGGGCAACTAATGTTTTAAGATATTTAGTAGAAAAATGTTCTATTGATGGAAGTAGGATATCATCATCTGGATATGCGTATTACAGAAATATAGCCCCCAATGATACTCCAGAAAACAAAGCTAAAAACAGAAGAGTAGATATTGTTATTTTAAAGGATGAATATGAAAAACTAGAACCTTAGAAAATGAGGTGTTAATATGAATAAGAAGAATATATTAATTGTAATATTAATACTAATGCTTGCATTGTCATTAGGGATATTAGCTGGTATGTTTTTCTTTTCCAATAATACAACTGCTAAAGAAAAAGATTTAAAGGTTTACACATTAACTCTTGATGAAATGTATTGTAATATTAAAAGCAGCAGAAAGATAATGAAAATTACAGTAACTGTTGAAACAACAAGTAAAAAAGCATATGAAGAAATGAATAATAAACAATTTCTTATAAGAGATGAGGTAAATAAAATAGTAAGAAATTCAACAGAAGAGGAATTGGAAGGAAAAGAAGGACAAGTTTATTTGCAAAATAAAATCAAAAAAAGTTTAGAAGATTTATTTGAAGCACAAAATGTAAACGTATATTTTGATGACTTCATAATTCAATAAGGGGAGGGATTTTATTGTCTGAAATATTATCACAATCAGAAATTGATGCCCTTCTCAATGCCTTAACTTCTGGTGAATTGGATGTTAAAGAAATTCAAAATGAAGAAAATACTAAAAAAATAAAAAAATATGACTTCAAAAATCCCCAAAAGATTTCGAAAGACCAACTAAGGACTTTAGAAGTGATACATGATAATTTAGGTAGGTTTTTGCAAACATTTTTAACAGGATATTTGAGAACTGCAATAAAAATTGAAGTCCTTACTGTTGATCAGTTTGCATATAGTGAGTTTAGCAATGCCCTTTCAAATCCAGCATTTTTGTGTTTGATTGATTTTAGTCCTTTAGATGGACAAATATTAATGGATATATCGACAAATGTAATATATACAATTATTGATAGGTTGCTAGGTGGAGACGGAACTGAAAGGCAAGAAGTTAGAACTTTTACTGAAATTGAATTGACTCTTTTAACCAAAATGGTTCAAAGGATGTGTTCAGATATAAGAGAAGCTTGGAGTAATGTAATTGATTTAAATCCAAGATTAGAAAAAATAGAAACAAATCCACAATTTGCTCAAATAGTTCCTCCAAATGAAACAATAGCTTTAGTAACTATGAATATTTCAATAGGCGGAATTGAAGGTATGATGAATTTTTGCATTCCTTATATCCTTCTTGAACCAATACTTGATAAATTAAGTACAAGGCTTTGGTTTAGTAATTCTAAAAAAGAGCGTTCAAAAGAAGAAATGAAAATTATAAAAGAAAGAATTCTAAAAACTCAAGTTCCATTAATTGCGGAATTAGGTACTACAAAAATAAAAATAAAAGATATTTTGAATTTACAACCTGGAGATGTAATTAAGCTTAATAATAACATGAACCAATACATTCCAATAAGAATAGGAAGTAATATAAAATTTATGGGGGAAATTGGCGTTTGCAACAATAGAATGGCCATAAAAATTGCACAAGTAATAAAGGAAGGTGAAGCTAACAATGGCTAATGAGATGTTATCTCAAGAAGAAATAGATGCTCTTTTAAGAGGTAATTCAAATTTTGAACCAGAAGTTCAATTTGAAGAAACAGAGGAAATATTGACTGATATTGAGAAAGATACTCTAGGTGAAATTGGAAATATAAGCATGGGAACTGCAGCTACCACATTATCTAAATTATTGAATAGAAAAGTCAATATAACTACTCCAAATGTAAGCATTACAACAACTGAAGAGTTGGCTGAAGAATATACTATACCTTTTGTTGCCATTGATGTTAGTTATAAAGAAGGTTTGCAAGGTAGCAATATATTAATTTTAAATACTGATGATGTAAAAATAATAACTGACATCATGATGGGTAAAGAGATTTTTGATCTAGAAAGAGAAATAACTGAATTAGATTTAAGTGCTGTAAGTGAAGCAATGAATCAAATGATGGGTTCTGCATGTACTTCGTTGTCAGAGATGTTTTCAAGAAAAATTGATATTTGGCCTCCAAAATCAATGGTAATTACATTTCAAGAAGGAAAGGAAAAAATTGAACTACTAAAGAATGAAGGTCCAATTATAAAAGTTTCCTTTAAGATGGTTGTAGAAGACATAATTAATAGTAGTATAATGCAATTAATTCCTATAGAGTTTGGGAAAGACATGGTAGAAGCGCTTATTAATAAGTCAACAGCACATAGTGATGAAAAACCTGAAATTTTGACAAAAACAGAAGAAAAATTTGAAAATTCAACTTCTATAAGCAAGCCTACTGTTGATATGGGTAATGATATTAATTATAATATAAGTAAAAATGAGGAAAAGGTGGTAGTGAAAAAGCCAGTTTTCCAATCATTTGGGAATACTTCTTCTGAACCATTTAATGCGACATTGGATTTAATTGGTGATATTCCTGTCGAAATTACTGTAGAATTAGGTAGAACTTACAAAAAGATTTCTGAAATACTTGAGCTAGGTCAAGGGAGTGTCATTGAATTGGACAAGCTGGTAGGGGAACCTTTGAATATATATGCCAATGGAAAATTTATAGCAAAAGGTGAAGTAGTAGTAATTGATGACAGTTTTGGTATTAGAATAACAGAAATTGATAATTCAAGTAAAAAAATTGTTTAAAGAATCATAATAGGGGGTTATAAAATGGCAAATGGAATATTAATAGTAGATGATGCATCATTTATGAGAATGATGATAAAAGATATATTAACAAAGAATGGATTTACTGTTGCAGGAGAAGCTGAAAATGGAATTAGAGCAGTTGAAAAATACAAGGAATTAAATCCAGATTTAGTAATTATGGATATTACCATGCCTGAAATGGATGGAATACAAGCAGTAAGAGAAATCAGAAAGATTAACAGTAACGCAAAAATAATCATGTGTTCAGCCATGGGACAACAAGCGATGGTTATTGAAGCTATTCAAGCAGGTGCTAAAGATTTTATTGTAAAACCATTTCAATCTGAAAGAGTGATAGAAGCAGTTAAAAAGGTACTGAGCTAATATGGAAATAAAGTATATTCTCTTTAGTTTATTAAATATATTAATATTTTCATCACCTGTATATGGCACAGGTTTTGAAGAAGTTAATATTTTCAAGACAATATTACAATTAATGTTTTATTTAGGAGTTTTTATTGCAGTTATTATATTGAGCATATATGGGACAAGATTTATTGCAAGGAATTACAGAAAAGCTGTATCAAGTAAATATGTAGAATTGTTAGATGTTATTAATATTGCTGGTGGTTCCAAAATATTAATTCTAAAAATCAACGAACAAATATATGTATTATATACATCAAACAACAGTGCAACTGTAATTGATAAATTTAGCAAAGATGACTTTCCCATAAAAGAAGATAATTTTGACAATTATTTAGAAAGATATTTTGATAGATTCAACATAAATCTAAAAACAAGCAAATTATTAAATAAACTTAATTTAAAAAAGGATTTGGATAAGGAAGACAAAAATGATGAAAAGAAAAACTAAGTTTACTATATTAGTTATTGTCATCTTATTACTTCTTACAAATGTTGTATATGCAGAATCGAACTTTTCATTATTAGACAAAACAATTACTGTAGGAAATAATGAGGATCCAGGAAATTACGTATTTTCATTGAAACTATTGTTACTACTGACAATTTTATCCCTAGCCCCATCAATCCTAATAATGATGACAAGCTTTACTAGAATACTTATAGTACTATCTTTAATTAGAAATGCTCTGGGGCTGCAACAAACTCCACCAAACCAAGTTATAATAGGTATCGCATTATTTCTAACCTTTTTTATCATGTCTCCTATAGCTAAAGAAATTAACAATGAGGCAGTACAGCCTTATATAAATTCAGAAATTACACAAGAAGTCGCTATCGATAGAGCAATGAAGCCTATAAGAGATTTTATGTTTAAACAAACTAGGGATAAGGATTTAAGTTTGTTTTTAAGTTTAAAAGGAATTAGTAATGTTTCAAGTTTAGATGAGATTCCTACTCATGTATTAATTCCAGCATTTATTATTAGTGAATTAAAAACGGCATTTCAAATTGGATTCATTATTTATATACCATTTCTTGTTATAGATATGGTTGTGGCTAGTACATTAATGGCAATGGGAATGATGATGTTGCCACCAGTGATTATATCTTTACCTTTTAAACTATTATTATTTGTTTTAGTTGATGGATGGAATCTGATTGCTAAATCTTTAATATTAGGATTCAAATAGGGGTGTTATTATGAATAATGTTGACATGATAAAGTTAGCACAGGATGCAATAAGAACTGTATTATTTTCATCTGCCCCTATGCTAATTATAAGTTTAATGGTTGGCCTTATAATAAGCATAATTCAAGCTGTTACTCAAATACAAGAAGCCACTTTATCTTTTGTCCCCAAAATTATAGCAGTTTTTGTTTCTATGCTGTTATTTGGTCCATGGATAATTAAATTGTTAATTCAACTTACAACAGATTTATTTACAAATATTAATCTTTACATATTTTAAGGATGAATTTTTATGGATGATATAGTAAATTTACTTTTAAATCATTTTCAGTTATTCTTGCTGGTGATGGTTCGAACATCTGGGATATTTGTGTTTTCTCCTTTTTTTAGTTCCCAGAATGTTCCAAATACTGCCAAAATTGGCCTTACTCTTGCTATATCTTTGTTTATTACTTTAATGTTGAAAAATACTGTTAATTATGATTTATTACCTTTAACTATTGTCATATTAAAGGAATTACTTGTAGGAATAATTATTGGATTTATATCATATGCTTTTTTCTCTGCATTCTATGTACTAGGACAAATTATAGACATGCATATTGGCTTAGGCATGGCCAATGTAATAGATCCACAAAATAGAATTCAAATTCCTTTAATGGGGAATTTTTATTATATTCTTGCATTTTTACTGTTTTTGTGTATCAATGGACATCATAAAATTATCTTGGCATTAAAGGAAAGCTATGATTTTATACCAATTAATAGTTTTAAATATAATGAAAGCATAATGAATCTAGTTATTGACATTTTAATAAAGTCCTTTGAAATAGGAACAAAATTAAGTTTACCTATTGTTGTTGTAATCCTTTTATCAGATATAATACTTGGTATTTTGTCAAAAACAATACCTCAATTAAATATGTTTGTAGTAGGATTACCATTTAAAATTTTATTAGGATTAATGATTTTGTTAGTAGGAATGCCTATTTTTTTTAACACTATGGATGGAATTTTGGATTTAATTATTAACTATGTTTATAGATTTATAAAAACTTAGTTAAGGCTGGTAATATATGATTAAGATAAATTTACAGCTATTCTCAGAAAAAACTGAAAAACCTACGCCCAAAAGACGTAGGGAAGCCAGAAAAGAAGGTCAAGTAGTTCAAAGTAGGGAATTAACAAGTGTAGTTATACTTTTCTGTTGTTTTATAGGATTAAAATTATTAATTGAAGTTATAGGAAAAAAATTAAGTAATTTTGCAGTCAACATTTTTAATGAAATTAAAGATGCAGATTCTTACTTAAATATAAATAATTTAATTCCTAATGGGCTAAATATAGTGGCAACTTTTGCATATGTTGCCCTGCCTATTTTAGGAATTGCTTTTATTTCTGCATTGGTTATTAATTATATACAAATTGGATTTTTGTTTACATCGAAGACATTGCAATTAAAATTTGATAGGTTAAATCCAGTTGAGGGTTTGAAAAGGATTTTTTCTAAAAGGTCTTTAATGGACTTATTTAAGTCAGTTATTAAAGTAATATTAGCAGTATATGTCGCTTATTCATATATAAAAGATAATATAACAAAAATACTTCAGTATCCTCAAATGGAGTTAGTAGAATCACTAGTTGGATTTTCAAATTTAACATATAATGTCTTAATAAGAGTTTTGGGAGTTTTACTAGTCATAGCTATTATAGATTATTTCTTCCAATGGAGACAACATGAAAAAAGCCTTATGATGAGTAAGCAGGAATTAAAAGAAGAATATAAGCAAACTGAAGGCGATCCTTTGATTAAGAGTAAGATAAAAGAAAGACAAAGAAGATTAGCGATGAGTCGTATGATGCAAGAAGTGCCAAAAGCAGATGTAATAATAACTAACCCTACACATTATGCTGTTGCTTTAAAATATGATAGAGAAAAATTTGAAGCACCTTACGTTGTAGCAAAAGGAGTGGATTTAATTGCTGAAAATATTAAAAAAATAGCTAAAGAAAATGATATACCTATTGTTGAAAATAAACCATTAGCTCAAACCTTATATAATAATATTGAAATAGGGCAGATGATTACTGAAGATTTATATGAAGCAGTAGCAGAAGTGTTAGCATATGTATATAGTTTGAAAGATGAAATTAGGAGGACATAAGATGAAGCTAGGAAATGTGTTTGTAGCTCTGGCTGTTATATTCATTGTACTATTAATAATTATTCCTATTAATACAGGGATATTAGATTTCTTATTAATATTAAATATTTCATTTTCATTGTTAATACTATTGTTATCAATGTACGCAGATGATGCGTTAAAAATAACTGTATTTCCATCTATATTGCTTTTGGCTACTTTATTTAGGCTTTCATTAAATATTTCTACAACAAGAAAAATATTAACTAATGCAGAGGCTGGAAAGGTAATTGAAACATTTGGAGAATTTGTTATTCAGGGCAATGCGGTTGTTGGATTTATAATATTCTTGATAATTATGATAATAAATTTCCTTGTAATTACAAAAGGTTCTGAACGTGTTTCTGAAGTTGCAGCAAGATTTACTCTAGATGCGATGCCTGGAAAGCAAATGGCAATAGATGCTGACTTAAATGCAGGATTAATTACAGAGGAAGAGGCTAAAAAAAGGCGTAAGGAAATTCAAAAATATGCCGATTTTTATGGAGCAATGGATGGCGCAAGTAAATTTGTAAAAGGAGATGCCATTGCAGGTATTTTAATCGTAATTATTGAAATTATTGCAGGCTTCATTATTGGAGTTGTTAGCAAAAACATGTCATTTAATGAAGCACTTCAAAGGTATACAATATTAACAGTTGGGGACGGTTTAGTATCACAAATTCCTGCATTACTAGTTTCAACTGGTACTGGGTTAGTTGTTACTAGGGCAGCATCAGAATCAAATCTTGGACAAGACATTATAAACCAATTATTTAAAAATAATCCAATGCTATTATATATAATTGCTGGAGTAATAATTCTGTTAGGTATAACTACTCCTCTACCAACAATAGTTTGTTTGGTGCTAGGAATTCTTTTCATTATAGCAGCAACAAAATTTAGGAGTTATACCAAAATTGAAACTGAAGAGATTGCAACAGCAGAAACAAGTGAAGCAGAAGAGTTGAGAAAACCTGAGAATGTATTAGAGCTTTTGAAAGTTGATGATATAGAGTTAGAAGTTGGATATGGACTAATTCCTTTAGCTGATGTTGAACAGGGCGGAGATTTACTCGATAGGATTGTTATGATAAGAAGACAGATAGCTATGGAATTAGGTATAGTAGTGCCAATAGTAAGATTAAGGGATAATATCCAACTAAATCCTAATGAATATTTAATAAAAATAAAAGGTGTCAAAGTTGCAAAAGGGGAAGTATATTTGGATCACTATCTTGCAATGGATCCAGGTATTGGAGCTGGAGAAATTGAAGGTATTGATACAGTAGAACCTGCCTTTGGATTACCTGCAAAATGGATTACAGAAAAGGAAAGGGAAAAGGCTGAAATACTTGGATATACTGTTGTAGATCCTCCATCGGTTATAGCAACTCATTTAACAGAGGTAATAAAGGAAAGAGCTTATGAATTGCTTGGCAGACAGGAAGTAAAAACCTTAATTGAAAACGTAAAAGAACAATATCCAGCTGTGGTTGAAGAAGTAACACCTAAGGTTTTATCATTAGGTGAAATACAAAAGGTTTTATCAAATTTACTTAGAGAACAAATAAGTATAAGGGATATGGTTACTATATTGGAAACACTGGCAGATTATGGACCAATAACAAACGATACAGATTTGTTAACTGAATATGTACGACAAAGGTTGTCGGGATACATAACAAATAAATATGCAGAAAATAAAAAGATAAATGTTGTAACATTAGATAATTCTCTTGAAGAGCTAATAATGAATTCAATAAACAAAACAGAAACTGGATCATATTTATCAATAGACCCAAATAAGGTGCAAACTATTTTAAATAATACATTAAAGGCTGTTCAAAGATTAACCAATATGGGAGATCAACCTATTGTATTGACAGCACCAATAGTTAGATTATATTTTAAGAGGTTAACGGAACAAATGACTAGAGATATTATTGTCTTGTCCTATAACGAGTTGGAACCATCTGTTGAAATTCATTCTGTCGGGGTGGTAGGAATATAATGAAAATAAAAAAATTTGTTGGACATACTGCCTATGAGGCAATGTTAAAAATGAAAGATGAACTTGGGTCTGATGCTGTTATATTAAGTACGAAAACTGTTAAAGAAAAGGGGCTATTTGGAATTTTTAAGAAGCCTTTGGTGGAAATTACTGCTGCCTATGATGATAATAAGGCTGCCAAATCATTATTATTAAATAGTTATGATGATAAATTAATGAATTTAAACTATGAGCTTAAGGAATTAAAAAGTTTAGTGTTGAGTTTAACTAAAAATAAAGAAAATAGTGTAGATTTATCGCCTAAATTAAAAAATTTTCATAATATAATGGTTAGCAATGGCGTTAATCCTGATATTTCGATGAAAATTCTTAAGGGAATAGAAGATGAACTAAACCTTGAAAATAAAGATTACAAGACAATAAAGCGAATAGTTAAATATACATTAATTGAAAAATTAGGAAATCCAAAAATTATTGAAGCTGATGTAAAGCCTAAAGTTATTTTTTTCGTAGGATCAACAGGCGTTGGGAAAACTACAACCCTAGCAAAAATCGCAGCAAATTATGTTTTAGAAAACAGGTATAATATTGGCCTTATAACATTAGATACATATAGAATAGCAGCAGTTGATCAATTAAAGGTATATGCTGAAATATTAAAACTTCCATTGGAAGTAGCTTATAACAAGGTTGATTTAATTAAGTCTGTTAATAAATTTTCTGATAAAGACATTATATTTATTGATACTGCTGGAAGAAGCCATAATAATTTTGAACAAATAGAAGAGTTGAAAGAAATCCTTAATGCAGTTGAAAGAAAAGAAGTTTTTCTTATAATAGATGCAACGGTTGATTATAATGTTTTAAATTCTATAATCAATAGATATAGTTTTCTAGATGATTATAGTATAATTGTTACAAAAATTGATGAAGCAAAGAATTATGGCATTTTTTTAAATATTAAATCTATTACTGATAAAGAGTTTTCATATTTTACCATGGGACAAAATGTCCCTGAAGATATAAATATAGTAAATATTCAGGAGATAGTAGAAAAATTGCTTGAGGAGAATATAAATGATTGATCAAGCTGCAAAGTTAAGGGAAATGATGAAAACAAAGCAGAATGAAGAAAAAGTTAAAAACAATAATACAAATAATACAAAGAGAGCAAAAGTACTTGCCATTTCCAGTGGTAAGGGAGGTGTTGGCAAGACAAGCTTTGCATTAAATTTTTCTATTTCCCTTAAAAAACTAGGATACGATGTAGTAATTATTGATGCAGATTTAGGTTTAAGTAACATTGAAATAATGTCTGGCATTAGTAGTATTAGTTCTTTGTCAGACATTATATTTGATGATAAGAATATTTTTGAAATAATGGCAAATGGTCCAGAAGGAGTTAAGATAATTTCTGGTGGTTTCGGGCTTAAAGAATTAAAACTTATGAACGAAGAAAATTTCAATAAATTAATTATTGAAATAGAAAAATTGGAAAATTCAACTGATTTCATTATTATTGATACTGGAGCAGGTATTTCTGATTCTGTTATAAACTTTATTTCAATAGCTGATGAAGCAATAATAATATGTACTCCTGATCCTACTTCATTAATGGATTCTTATACTTTAATAAAATCTTTAATTTATACTGGTTATTCTGGTAAAATAAATATTGTAAGTAATTTGGTTAGAGATAGGAATGAAGGTAAAGAGGTTTTTAACAAATTATATTATACTGTAGAAAATTTTCTAGGTACTCAAATTAATTATTTTGGGTATATAGAAATTAACAAAACATTAAGAAACTCAGTGATTAATCAAGTACCATTTATCATTTCTAACCCAAGGGATCCTGATGCAAAGAGAATAAATGTTATGGCAGCAAATTACATAGAAGATAGAGATTCATCATTAAATACAGGGAAAACTGGATTAGCAAGAAGAATACTCGATATCTTTGCAAAAAGAGGTGATTAATTGGATTCTAAATTATTATTCCTAAAAGTTGGCACCAAAATTGATATATTTAAAAAAGAAAACAGAAAAAATTTTTATCCTTCACAAGTATTAGAAATTATTGAGCCTGATGAATTGGTGATACGAGGTCCAATGAAAAAAACACAGTTAGTTTTACTGCATAAGGGAGAAGAAATAGAAATATTGTATTATGTTGAAAACAAAGGAAGATTTATATTCACTGCTAAAGTTATTTCAAGAGAATTAAATAAAATGTATACTTTAAGAATTAAGAAGATCTCTGAAATAAGAAAAATACAGCTAAGGAATTATTATAGATTACCAGTTACATTAGAAATAGAAAAAATTTTTCCTGTTATAAATGATGATAATAAAGTTTTTATCGAAAAATGCGAAGCTAAGGATATATCGGGAGGAGGTTTAAAGCTTTATTGTAATTATCAACATGTGGTAGGGGATGAAGTCTATTTAAAATTTAAACTTGAAAATAAATTAATAGATGCAAAGGCTAAAGTGGTTAGAATAGAAGAAATTGAAAATTTAAATTATAAGTATTGCATTGGTATTACATTTGTTGATATAGAGGAACAAATTAGAGATTTTATAGTAAAATTTATATTCGAACAACAAAGAATTCTTAGATTTAAAGGGTTGATATAGATGATTAAGGTCTTAGTAGTAGATGATTCAGTATTAATAAGAAAAATACTAACAGATATATTAGAATCTGATGATGAAATTAAAGTAATAGATACTGCCAGAAATGGGAAAGAAGCTCTTGAAAAAATAGAATTATTAAAACCAGATTTAGTTACTCTAGATATAGAAATGCCTATAATGGATGGTATTACAACTTTGAAACAGATTGTTTCAAAATATAGAATACCAGTTATTATGGTTAGTTCGCTTACTTATGAAGGGGCTGAACTAACACTAGAAGCCTTAGATATTGGTGCTGTAGATTTTTTGCCTAAACCAACTAATATTTTTAGCATAAAGCAAGAAGATATAAAACATCAAATTGTGGAAAAGGTTAAAGTTGCAGCAAAATCAAAATTCTACGCAATAAAACCTGTTGCTGAAGTTAAAAAACAATACGATATAATAAAGAAGAAAAAATTATTAAACACAAAATTTGATAACATAGTAGCAATTGGTACTTCTACTGGGGGCCCAAGAGCTTTACAAATGTTGATACCACAATTTCCTGCTGATATAAATGCATCTATCGTAATAGTACAGCACATGCCAGCAAAATTTACAAAATCATTAGCTGACCGGTTGGATTCAATTTCTAGTGTTAAAGTTAAAGAAGCTGAAGAAGGAGAGATATTACAAAGGGGACATGCCTATATAGCACCTGGGGACTATCATTTAAAAATATTAAAAGAAAAAGATAATCTAGTTGTTCGGTTGGACAAGGAACCAGAAGTACTAGGTCTAAGACCTACGGTAGATAAAATGATGGATTCCATCGCTAAAATAGATGGATATAATAAAATTGGAGTTATTCTTACTGGTATGGGCTCAGATGGGAAAAAAGGTATTAGAAGCATTAAAGAATCTGGTGGGTTCACTATTGCACAAGATGAAGCGACTTCTGTAGTTTTTGGCATGCCAAAAGCGGCAATTAGTACAAATTGTATAGATATTGTTTTACCTATTGATAAAATAGGAGAAAAAATATTAAGTAAAGTGGGGATGTAGTATGGATTTGGATATTAATCAATACATTAATATTTTTGTTGAAGAAGCTAAAGAACATTTACAAAGCATGAATGATGTATTGCTAGAACTTGAAAAAAATCCAAATAATCATGACTTAATTAATGAAATATTTAGAGTTGCTCATACACTAAAAGGCATGTCTGGAACCATGGGTTTTACAAATATGGCAAATTTGACTCATGATATGGAAAATGTATTACAAGCTATAAGAAATAATGAAATACAAATATCTGAGGAAATAATAGATGTATTATTTGAATGTTTTGACGCTTTAGATACATCAGTTGACCATATTATGGAAAATGGAACTGAAGATAATACAAATCACGAATCATTAATCTCTAAGCTCAACAAGATACTAAATAAAGAAAAAGACAAAAATATTACTGAAACAATTATACCTAAAAATAACAAATTAGAATTAGAGCATCATGTAATAGAAGTAGTTAAAAAAGCTATAAATGATGGATTAAATGTATATAAAACCGATGTAATTTTAAATAAAAACTGTATGTTAAAATCTGCTAGGGCTTTTATAGTCTTCAAAACACTAGAAAGTTTTGGTGAAATAATTTATTCTAATCCACCTGTTGATGATATTGAAGATGAAAAATTTGACTTATCCTTTACAGTAATAGTAGTTTCAAAGAATTCAAAATCTGCTTTACTCGATAGTCTGAATAAGATATCTGAAATTGACAAGATAGATATAACTTCTATTGATGAATCTTTTGATTTTGTAGAAACAAATGGTACAAGCTCCGAATCAAATGTTGAACAGGTTTCTGCTCATGAGGAAGATTCAAAAAATGAAAATAGTAATCAAAGCCACTTAGGGAAAATTGGCAAAACTGTAAGGGTTGACATAGATAGATTGGACAATCTTATGAATTTGGTAAGTGAATTAATAATTATAAAAACTAGAATGGATGACTTAAGCGGGAAAGCAGCTGGAGAAAACATGACAGAGGCAATTGAATACTTAGAAAGAATAACTACAAGTTTGCATGATGCAGTTATGAAAGTTAGAATGGTTCCAATTGAAAGAGTCTTTAACAGATTCCCTAGGTTGGTAAGAGACCTATCAAAAGAATTGGGCAAGGAAATTGACCTTCAAATGAGTGGTGAAGAAACTGAAGTTGACAGAACAGTAATTGATGAAATTGGGGACCCATTAATTCATCTAATAAGAAATTCTATTGACCATGGCATTGAATTACCTGAAGAAAGAATTAGACTAGGGAAACCTGAAAGAGGAAAAGTTGTTCTAAAAGCATACCCTGATGGTAACAATGTTGTTATTGAAGTTGAGGATGATGGAAGAGGTATTGACTTCAATAAAGTAGCTAAAAAGGCAATAGATAAGGGGTTAATAACCGAAAAAGAAGCAGAAAATTTAAGTCCAGAAGAATGTATAAACTTGTTATTCTTACCAGGTTTTAGCACTGCAGATAAAATATCCGACATTTCTGGACGAGGAGTAGGACTTGATGTTGTAAGAAGTAAAATTGAATCAATTAATGGAAATGTTGAAGTAGAAAGTGTTAAGAATAAAGGGACTAAATTTATAATTAGGATTCCATTAACTTTAGCAATCATTCAAGCTTTGTTAATTAGATTAAAGGATGAAATTTATGCAATACCTTTAAGTTCAGTTACTGAAATAATAAATATAGCTAATAATGAAATCAGAGATATACAAGGACAAGAAATAGCATTATATAGAGGGAAAACAATACCAATTCTTAGATTGAGAAAGATATTAGATATTCAAGAAGAACCAAATATGAATGAGGATTTAGTAGTTGTTGTTGTAAACAAAGGCGAAAAGCAAGCAGGATTAATTGTAGACAGCCTAATAGGTCAACAAGAAATAGTAATCAAGAGTTTAGGAAAGTATTTGGCTGGAATTAAATATTTATCAGGAGCAACAATTCTTGGTGATGGAAATGTATCTTTGATTTTAGATGTAAATTCTCTAATATAAGGAGGCACTGCGATGTCGTCTCAAGTAAATAGCAAATATGTGATTTTTAGACTAAACAGAGAGTATTATGGTATACCTATAGATAAAGTTATCTCTATAGAAAAGATGCAAAATTTTACAAGAATTCCAAATGCACCAAAACATTTAAAAGGTGTTATAAACCTAAGAGGAGAGGTAATACCATTAGTTGACTTGAGATTAAAGTTAGATATGGATTTTAAAGAACCTGACAAGAATACCAGAATTATTGTTGTAAATGAAAAAGATAAGGATATTATTGCAGGACTAATTGTTGATTCATCATCTGAAGTTTTGGAAATTTATGATGAAAATATTGATGAAGTACCATCAAATGAAAATGTTAACTTATCGTATGTCCTAGGAGTTGGAAAAACAAAGGATAGACTAATAATATTGTTGGATTTATCTAAAGTTTTAGAAAACTAGGAGTGAAAATATGCTAGATGTTGAAAATTTAAATTATTTTATGATAGATATTCTTAAAGAACTAGGTAATATTGGTGCAGGAAACGCAGCAACAGCATTAGCTAGTATGATTTCAAAGAAAGTTAATATGAATGTTCCAAATGTGCGAATTCTTGAATTTAAAGAAGTGGCAGAAATATTAGGGGGAGAAGAAAATCAAGTAGTAGGAATATATTTTGAATTATCTGGTGATGTAATTGGCAATATGCTTTTTGTTCTTGATATGAGTTCTGCAATTAATCTAACAAACATGCTATACAACAGAGAAAACAAAGAAAGAGAATTAGATGAGATGGATATATC
>DATCJO010000040.1:0-1846 GCA_036562765.1 Tissierellaceae bacterium
TATCCTCCTTTACATCAGTAGTAATAAGGCCAGCTATATAGCTTTGGGCCAAAGTTTCAAAATCTATATCGCCTTCATAAAAGGCTTCAAGGAAAATTCTGGGCATCTCTATTTCTGAATTTATGTAGAGTCTCATAACGGTATCCATAAAGTCCTTTTTATTACCAACTTTTGCTGTATTAAGAAGCCTGTATGCAATTGAACTTATCCTGTTGTCTGACTTGTTTTCACTTAGATATGCCCTCATCTCTTTACCTGAGTAAAATGCCCTGTAAACCTTGTCTCTCACTTTTTTCTCATCTCCTTCCTTTTTTATGCAATCCAAAAGAGCTTTTGACATTGTTGCATAATATATGTCCAAACCATCAAAATTGTTTTTAAGCATTAACTTTAGTTGCTTAAATATAATAGAATTCAAATCTTTGTTATCCAATATACCATCCATTAATTCAACTTTAAATCTGTAATCTCTTATCCTGCCCAGTGTATCGCTAGAATAATTTATAAAATATTTCGCTGTAAATTTGCTTATATACATGTACTTTAAATTTGACTTTTTGCTCTGGTACTGCCCATTAAATTCAACAAATAATATGTTTTGAAGTGTCCAGATAGACTCTTCACGGGCCTGTTCTAAAATATCCATGATAAATTCCTTGTACGGGTTATCCGAATTCATCTTGTTTTTCAACAGTTCATTCTTTTTAAACAAATCCATCAGATTTGTATCTAAGTTTACAAATACATAAAATATCCTTTTCCACCAGTCTTCTCTCCTGTTAACCTCAATATATGGTTTTATAAACCTCACTACACCTGCCGGCGCGCAAAGTATAACCAATTTACAAAGGTTGCATATAGGATATCTATTTTCAAAATTCCAGAAGAAGTTCAACGCATTTTGATTGCTGACACCTAATATTAAAAACCTTGATTCATTAAAATCTTCCCCAAAGGAAAAATATGAATTGCATATTGAACATAAGTTATTACTGCTCTTTAATTCGCTAATAAATTTCTCTTTTTGATTTTTAGACTTTTTCAAACACCTTTTGTAAATTTTTAAATTTTGCTCTTTCCCCTCATGTTCTTGTATAAATCCATTTAAAGCATCAAAATCATTATTATTGATTAGGTCCGTTACATTTAAATCTATAAGCAACTGTCGTATAAAATCTTTAAACATTATCTCCTTGTGGTCATTTATGCTTTTATTTGATAGATTCTTTTGCAAAAAACTCATTTGCCCAAAAAAGTTATCATACAATATACTCCTTAAATAATCCAAAGCATATTTTTCAACGATATCTTTGTTATTCAACAGACCTTTTATTTCATTTAACACTGCCTCAAGTTGATTCTGCTCATAATTTTGCTTAAGCGTTTTGATCTTATCTTTTATTAGATTTATACTGTCTTCATACCCTTTTTTTGAAGCTTTATCATCTAATTTATTATTTGATAAAAATTCTTCAATTTTTGTTGCTATATCTTCTGCTTTGCTCGCTTCTTCAAGTTTTGAAAATTCATCCAAAATATCTTTATATTCCTTCTCAACATATTCGTCATAGAAATAATCAAAATAGTAATTATGAAGCTCAGCAATTATCTTGCTGTCAAACTCCAAATAATCCTGTTCTATTCTGTAGTCTACATCTTTATTATTTCTTCTGGCATGCTCCAAAATCCTTATAAGCCCTACTATCCCCATGTTGTAAAACCAGTCGCTGGTATAAATTCTTATTTGCATTTAGATCACCTCTAACATCCCAAAACCTTGACCTCTCCTGAATGACAGACCAAGTTGATATAATAAATTTAAATCTTCAACATCCCCCTTTAACTT
>DATCJO010000061.1:0-3826 GCA_036562765.1 Tissierellaceae bacterium
CTGCGGACCAAAAGTTCCAACAAGCGATGCAAAATAGGCACCAAGTCCTATAGGAGCGTAATACATGATAATGGATACCAATTTTAGCATTACATCCGATAAAACATTGAGGATGTCAACTAAAAGTTTTGCTTTTTCACCAAGCATACTTATTGCAAACCCGAATAATACTGAAAAGATAATTAAAGGCATCATGTTTTTTCTGGAAATAAGATCTGGAAAATCAGGAACCGTAATCGCTGACACTATCTGTTCAGCTGTGTTCAGTGGCTTTAATTCTTCGGCTTGAGGCAATTCAATTTTAACACCCAGAGCAGGGGGGAATGCACTAACAGTTATTATCATTATAACTGATGCAATTATACCGGTCGCAACAAAGACAATAATCATGTAAGTTAGGATTTTACCTAACCTTTGCAAACTTACTATGCTGGCCACCGCACTGCTTATCGTTATAAAGACCAAAGGTACCACGATAGTAAACATCGCATTCAAAAATATGTCGCCAAAAGGTTTTAATACTTCAGCTTTTTTTCCTAATATTACACCCAATAAACTGCCTATGATTATAGAACACAATAAGATGATAGGAAATTTGTAATAACTCCAGACGCTTTGCTTTTTATTTTCACTCATAAAATTTTCCCTCCTTTTCGAATTTTTAATTGTATATTTCTAAGTTCTTTTTAAAATCGTCTTTTTATAATCACCTCCTAAAATTGATATTTAAGTTTAGCTTCACCAGTTATACAAGTCGGCACAATAGATTTTCTATATCCCCATAGAGAAAGTCTATAGGAGGAATTTCCAAAAGGGTGTAGCAGCCGGGCTTTTGCTTGAGGCTTGCTCTTGCTGCCGCTACCATCACCTGCCCCGTGGCTGCAGGATTTACAATAGACATAGTGTATTCCATTTTCTGGTTGTGCGTTTTTCCGGATACCCCCTTTCTTTCAATGCGAACACTGTGTCCCATATCTATAAGGTTACTTACATTTTCCACGCGAAATACGTGAGTCTCATCAGAGATAAAATACGGATCTTTTTTTATAGCTTCTGATACCTTCTCGAAGTCGTACCCTTCCTCAAGTTCAATATAAACTATTCTCTTATGTAGTCCCATACCCTTTGGAACAGTAATAGAAATTGCATCTTTTACACCCGGTATTGATTTAACTGCCACCGTATGTCCCATGCTCATGCCAGGCCCAAAGTTTACATTGGTAATACCCTTAGGCGCAATGATTTCCATAATGGTTCTTATTATTGAATCTGTTCCCGGATCCCATCCTGCCGATATTACAGCAACAGCACCATGTTCTCTTGCTAATCTATTAAGACTGGCCCTTAATTGTAATGTTGCCTTTCCATGAATATCATACGCATCTACTGTGTTTATCCCCATCTTCAGGTAGATGGAAGCAACTTCAGGTACCGCTCTGCTGTTAATGGCCAATATGGCTACATCTACATGCCCTAGTTCTTTAACATCACTGACTACAGGAACATCTTTTATTTTTTTCTTAAGACTTTCTACAATGTGAGGAAGTTCAACAATCCCCACTAGCTCCATATCAGGGGTTTCTAAAACCGCATCGACAACCCCCTGGCCCACATGGCCGTAACCTACGACGGCAATTTTAGATTTTTGCAATTTCGCTTCCCCCTCGTATAACATGTTTTAGAAATTATTGTAAGTTATTTTTGCTTATTGCGAAATTCGACAAAAATTGATTTTTTATTTCATTAGTTGATTTATTGCATAACTTGTGCCAAAATAATTTATTATTCTAGAAAGTTAAGAGGTTATCAAAATTAAAATAAGTGTAGCAATTTATAATTAAGTTAAAAAGAAGGTTGGTTTTTTGAACTCATGTAAAAAAAAGAAAGTCATGTCTAAAGTATTATGATTTTGAAACTTGATAAGGAGTTTGTCCTAAAAAATGAACTCTTATTCCAGTAAACTGAACTTTTTTAGCTTTGTATAAAAATTTGTTTTTCCCATTTTCAAAAGTTCCATGGCTTTTTTTCGACTACCCTCTGTTATTTCAAGGGCCTTGATTAAGGCTTTTCTCTCTGCTTCTTCCAATATCAATTTAATAGGACCGACATTCTTTATATCGACAAAAGTTTTCTTCTGAATGTATTGCTTAGCTTCTCTTAGCATATACTCGGGTAAGTGTTCGGGGCATATTACCTTTTCCGACATAATCATCGCCCTCTCCAAGACGTTTTCTAGTTCCCTTACATTGCCAGGCCAATCATAATCGAAAAATATATTAAAAACCTCCGGAGAGATTAATTTTTTACAACAATTGAGCTTTTTCCGCAAGCGCTCAATTATATATTCCGAAAGAAGATATAAATCTTCTTTTCGTTCTCTAAGTGGAGGGATGGTAATCGAAAGCACATTTATTCTATAAAAAAGATCACTCCGGAATTTGCCTTCTGTTACAAGCCTTCCTAAATCTTTATTTGATGCAACTATTATTCGCACGTTCATTTTTATAGGCTTAAGTCCTCCTACCCTTGTGAAGGTCCTGCTCTGCAAAACGTGTAGCAGCTTAGCCTGGAGTACTAATGGTAGCTCATTAATTTCATCTAAAAAAATTGTACCGTGATTTGCTTGTTCAAATTTGCCTAGTTTTTGAGACGTGGCTCCAGTAAACGCACCTTTTTCATACCCAAATAATTCGCTTTCAAGGAGATTCTCAGGAATGGCTGCGCAGTTAATATAGACAAAGGGACCATTTCTTCTTGGGCTGGCTTTATGGATTGCCTCAGCAAAAAGATTTTTTCCTGTTCCGCTTTCGCCCAGTAAAAGAACTGTAGAATCAGTTTCAGCCGCTTTTTTGGCGATTTCTATAGTATTCATGATTTTTTGGCTGTGGCCTATAATACTTTTGAAAGCTTGTTCTTTAATCTTTTCGGACATTACTTTATTTTTTAAATTCTTTAAATTGACTAAAGCCTGTTCACATTTTTCCTGAATTGCTCTAAGTTCGGTTATTTCCATTATCTCCAACATTGCTCCGATTCTTTTGTCGCCTTCATTTAGAGCCTTGATAGAGCAGCGTACAGGTATACCGTTTATAAAGGATTCAATACCTCTAAAAATTTCATCGCTTCCGCGAGCTACATTTAATAGAGCCCTTATCAATTCCGTTTCCGGATGCAATTCAAGTATATGTTCGTTAAGAGGATCAAAGGTAGTGCGGTACTTTCCCTTACCTTTGAAAGGTTGCCCCAGTAATACGAGCTTCATATCTTCTTTACGCGAAGTGTAACCCCTACACTGGTAAAACTTTATATGATGATCCTTCCCGTCAAGTATAACCATATGTCCAGCAGCCCATAGATAATCGTAATTGAAATTACTTTCGTTTATTTTTATTTCAAGGCGTTTCTTGTTAAAACTTATTCGCGCCAGTATTAAGATACCGTCAATGACAGTCTCTATCGACAACTCTCCATCGTATCCTGGTGGAGCGGATTCGTATAAAGCAGATCCGACCTTACTGCCCTTTTTGCCCACAGCTACAACTGCATATCCCCGCTTTATCCTTTCAGGATCTACACCTATGATTTTTAAATCTTCAGCCTCCATGCCACCATCATCAGCTCCCAACATGTTGTTAGCAATTACTACTATATCTCCATCTTTTATTCTGCCTTCCGGGTGCCCTGGCTGTTTATTGCATAATTAAAATGGACAGAGTTGCAAAATAAAATCCCCACTTTTGCAACTCAAAAATCCCCAAATTTGCAAAGGTCATTGCAGGCACCCCTAAAAACCTTTACCCTTGTAGTTAGGGAGATCTTAACTGCA
>DATCJO010000067.1:0-6786 GCA_036562765.1 Tissierellaceae bacterium
TCTACAGCGATGCCCACTTTCCTAAACCATTCTTCAGATAGATAGGGTACCGAAAGCCCTTGACGGGGATGAATAAAAAAGCCCTTTATTCCCTTCTCGGCCATCTCCCTTATCTGCCTTCTTATCTCCTCATCCCTCATATCGCCGTTCCAGAACCAAAAAGGCTGTATGCCAAATTTTAACAGCACGATAATTCACCTCTCAATAAAAGCCAGGTTTTTCCCTTTTTATTCATAATCCTTTTGCTAACACTCCAAAAGACATCTTTCCTCAATAAATTTAAGAACATTCCAGAGATGGCGATATACGCCACAAATTAGCCAGCATTGCCCATATAATTCGGATCATGAACTTCACTTTTTTGGGGCACTCTTTAATCTCTCCCAAGGTCATGCCTCGAGAACATTGAGAGCTCTGGCAGCAATGTCTAATATTATTTCTACCCTGTCGGCATCTGACAGTAGCTGCATTTAGCACAATAAACCACCCACAACTTTTTGGGTTGTAGTGGGAATCGTTTCTAGAATCTCGGACAAATCTTTGAAATCCCTTTTATCAACCACTTTCGTTTTTCACCTGGAAAAGCCCGCCCGCTTGCTGGGGCTCTTGCGACGTCGTAAATCATTACTCATTGATGTAGAGCCTCCTTGATCATGCCTTTTTAAGGTAATTAGAATTTATACACAGAATTTCTCAAGTTGTTTAGAGACGGTTAAATAATTCTGAAGAAAACATTTACGTCCCACATAGTCCATATAAAATAAATTTAATGTTACTGCCCTGGGGTTTGGCGCACCCAACTTTACATCCCACATAGTCTATATAAAACCTTTTCCCACCTCTCCACTATTACATCGCAGTACTTCTTTACATCCCACATAGTCCATATAAAACTATGGCAATACCTTATACAAAAAGCCCAATGCGTGGATCTTTACATCCCACATAGTCCATATAAAACACCCGACAGCGCCGGGTCCGGGTCTCTCTGCCTACACACTTTACATCCCACATAGTCCATATAAAACTTGAAGCCATGGAAGAGGCGGCAACACAAATAACAACTTTACATCCCACATAGTCCATATAAAACAAATCACAAATACAAAGTTACACTATGCGCTGTTCTCCTTTACATCCCACATAGTCCATATAAAACGAAGATTTCAGCTTATCAGATTGTAGCAGAGAGTTAGCTTTACATCCCACATAGTCCATATAAAACTGGTGAACAGCAAAATAAACAACAAGTGAACAGCACTTTCTTTACATCCCACATAGTCCATATAAAACAGAGCTGGGCCGCAACAAACCACGAGCACAACCACAAGCTTTACATCCCACATAGTCCATATAAAACTTGTACTCCAACAAAAACCGGATATTACGGTACTGCATCTTTACATCCCACATAGTCCATATAAAACATATCTGTAGCTTGATGCTGCGGCAAAATAATATTGCCTTTACATCCCACATAGTCCATATAAAACGTTTAATTTATCTCTTCTTAGTAACCATGTTCCACACTTTACATCCCACATAGTCCATATAAAACGCTGGGCAACGGCCAGTATATTGCCATCGATCAATGGGACTTTACATCCCACATAGTCCATATAAAACTGTACAAGACGCTATATATCCAGTATTCAAGCCAAACTTTACATCCCACATAGTCCATATAAAACGTAGAGCTTTACAGATTTATCGTCGACTGCAACGACCCACTTTACATCCCACATAGTCCATATAAAACTCTTCAGTCAATACAAATTCCTCGATGAAACCATCTTCTTTACATCCCACATAGTCCATATAAAACTTTATTATCGCCAGCCGGCGGGCGACTACAAATACGCCTTTACATCCCACATAGTCCATATAAAACCGTACAGCTTATTTGGGTAGGCATACAAATCTTTCGCTACTTTACATCCCACATAGTCCATATAAAACAAACTCGGGCCATGTTACTTTCACGGTGGCGACGAAGTCCTTTACATCCCACATAGTCCATATAAAACAGCTGTACCGTTGCCCAGTCAAATATCCCGTATACTTTACATCCCACATAGTCCATATAAAACGATAGGGAGATGCAGGACCTGCTCGATAGAGGAATTGACTTTACATCCCACATAGTCCATATAAAACGGATACGCAGAGGTTTGGACTGAGGTAGCAACAGTACTTTACATCCCACATAGTCCATATAAAACCTGTTTATTCAGAGTTTTAACCACAGTACCAGCCTTAACCTTTACATCCCACATAGTCCATATAAAACGCCGATGAGCGTATACCAATCCTGCTGCAAATACCGGCTTTACATCCCACATAGTCCATATAAAACGGTTTAATGGTGCTTTAAATCCATGTGCGATATGGCCAGCTTTACATCCCACATAGTCCATATAAAACACAGAGTTTGCCAGCCAAAACAACAAGATTGTTTTAGCCTTTACATCCCACATAGTCCATATAAAACTAAATGGCTAAATGTAAAGATTGCGCCTGGTATCCGTCTTTACATCCCACATAGTCCATATAAAACTAACATTTTCTGTTTGCCCTGTTCAAACAGTTCCACCTTTACATCCCACATAGTCCATATAAAACCCCCAGTAATTCAAATATAAATATTTCTTATAAATAGTTGATTTCAAAGAATTATTAAACGGCCGAAATTGATACATTTCGCAGCAAAGGTACAGTCGTAAAAAAACGGAATCAGAAAAAAGGCCTTACTTTATTAGATAATTCAAGCCTTCAAAGCATATTTAATCTAAAAGCTGGTTTGCTGCACCTAAATAAAAATATCATCATAACTTTTGATTATTCCCACTACATCCTTTTTTACCTGTGCCGGAAAGTTTATTCTGTAAATATAAATAGAATCTTCTTCTTTTTTTATAATTTTATTAACCTCAAACAGGCATTTTTGCAGCTTGCTTTCGCTAATTTCCCCTTCAAAAACCGAATTTTGAGTCCACGTTAGATATTGTTTTAATTTCTTCCTCACTTTATTTACTCTATTTTCACCTACATCATATGTTATTATCACAAACACATTACCACCACGCTTTTAACGGTTTGTATATTTCATCTCCCAGAAGGTGTTTTATCAGCTTATAGCATTCCAAGAGTATAAAGCCTTTATAAGATACACTTCTATTAAGCTTTCTATGTTTAACAGTGGTGTGAAGCTTGTTTTCATATTCCTTTATAAACTTTTTCTTTCCGCTGTCATTTAAAAAGCACAGATCCTCTTCGTAATCGAAGTCATTTTCGTTTATTACTCTGTTGTTAATCAGTCTAAAAATTACAGGGTCAACTATCAACGGTTTAAAAATCTCTGCAATATCCAGGCTTAGAGAAAACCTCTTAGTAGATGGCTCATGCAAATAACTTATGGTTGGATCCAATTGTGTCTTATATATCTCACCTAAAACTGTGGTGTACATCTGCATATTACCAAATGAGATCAACGCATTAATCGGATCCTTGGGCGGTTTTTTGTTTCTACCTTCGAAATTAAAATCATTTTTGAGTATTTTACTGAATGCAGAATAATATATTCTTCTTATCCTCCCCTCTATTCCCATAAGGGTCTCTATATCATTAGCGGTGGCTATATTTTCTCTCTCCAGGCCAATTCTTTGTATTTCTTCATCAGTGTCTTTGTATTCTCTTAAATTCCTTATAATATGATATGTAGCACTTTCAACAAAACACTTTGCTAAATATAATCTTTGAGCATTGTCTGAATAACTTTGAGCCTGCTTGACAAGTAAAAATCCCGAGACGTTTTTCTTCCGGGGATAAAAACTTCCTATGTAATATCCGTAATAATTATAAAAATTTAATATAATTCCATGTAAAGCAATAAAACTTAAAAATTTATTGTTCAAATCGACTTCTCCGAAAACATGTATTTTTTCTACTGTTTCTACAGGGATAAATTTCTTGTTTTCATTTACATCCTCAAAATATACAGTATTTTCTTTTCTTCTTAACTTTCCATTGGAAAAAATATAATAATCCTTATTCATTTTAATCAACCTCACCACAATAACAGAGTTCATAATAAGAACACTTCTTGCAATAAGGAAGCTTCTCCACTTTTGGAGGTTTATCAAGCGATGTTATCTTGTTTATATCTTTTAATGCGCTTATGATCTCTTTTTCTTTTTCCTCATCTAAATTAACCACCACTCTTCTTTTTTCCTTTACGTAATTTATAACCCCGGTTCTTTGTATTCCCATATTCTTTAAATAATAAAGGTAATATAAAAGCTGCATTTCATCAGCCAAGGACATTTTGCTTGTTATCTTTACTTCTCTTATATAATCATCTATAATGTCTATCTTCAACAATTCATCTATCATGATTTCTCTTGTCTTAATCCGGGTATATGAACCTTCGTGTACAAGTTTACCCTGTAAAACCCGATCACTTTTATCTTCCATAGTTATGCCCTTTGAGAACAGCCAGAGTTTTCTTTTACAAATGTAATAATAATTGACCTTTATACCCTGAACTTTAAAATCCTCAAGGTTAAATTCCATAGCATCACCTCTTAAACAAAATTGGATATTTCCTCTCCTACATAAAGCCCAACTTCATTATCATACTTAAGTCTTACAACAAAAATCCCGGTAATTTGGGTTGGAGCCAGGTAATTCTTTACTCTGTAAAAAGGAACATCCATTGTGAACTGCTTTATCTGGAGTAATTTTTGACGCTTTTTATTATAATCCTTCTCATTATAGTATTCTTCAAAAAGTTCCATATTGTTTTCATATTCTTCCACTGGAATGACTTTTACATTTGCTATCTCTCTAAGTTGTCTTTGGGCATCTCTTTTATCCAGGTCATAATCAAATACAGAATCCAGAAATTTTATAGCGTCATCAAATTCCCGCAAGTAATTGGTCCCTTTTAGAACCTCTTTTGAATAAATTTCATCAACCATGTCCACCTTTTGTTTTTCATCAAGCAAACACCCGTTATATTCTCTTATCTTAATCAAGCTTATCTGGAAAATATCCCTGTCATAAACGCTGCCTATCCCACTTGAGTTATTGTGATAGATAAAAACATTTGGTTCTTCCAGAGTGTACTCCCTTCTTCTGTAACATCTTCCCATCCGTTGAAATAAGCTATCCAAAGTAGAAAGTTCCGTAAATAAAACATCATAATCAATATCCAGCGAGGCTTCTACAATTTGAGTAGTTATCCATATGCCGTTTTTATCATAATTTTTAATCCTGTCTTCTTTTTCAAATCTATCCCTTTGTATAAAAAGCGAATGCAACAAGTTGACATCAATATTTCCTTTAACCGATTCTTTACTGATTATTGTATTGTATAAATCAACAGCTTTCCTTACAGTATTTACTATCACCAGTACCTTGTGTTTTTTGGCTTTCTCTATAATCAATTCAACCTCTTCATCTATTGGTGCTTCTCTAACGTTTACCTTGTGTCTTTTTATATCACTGTTAAAACATGCAAATTCAAAATCAATATTGAACTGCTCGAGATACTCTTTATATATACGCGGTAGAGTAGCGGTCATTATCATAAACCTTCCGCCCATGTCATTTATCATCTGAAGACCTTTCAATATAACAGCAGCGATTTTGGGAGAATATGCCTGTATCTCATCAATAATTACCTTTGAATAAGCCAGTGTGGCATACAGCTTCTCATAGCCCTTAAACTTAAAGGGAAAAGTAAAAAGTTGATCAATGGTGGATAAGCTTACCGGATAAGATAATTGCCTGGAAATTTCATATTTTTCAAAAGAATCATTGTAACCTTCTTTTGAAAGAAAATCAAAACTGGTAGAATGTAAAAGGCCAACCTCTTTATATCCTATTTCATCAAATATCCTTTTGTATATAGCATTTATAGATACCCTGACAGGAAGGGTAAAGAAGGCTTTTTCTTCTCCTATCCAGAGAAGCGCTGACTCCGTTTTCCCAATCCCGGTTGAAGCAATCATAACAATGTTTTTGTCCCTGTTTTTTAAAGTAAAATTTTGAGGAGCTCTTGGCTTAGAATTCATTTTTTTAGTTATATAATCCCTGGTTTTATCGGCAATACTGGCCTCTGCTTTTATCTCAACATCAACATGCGCTGAGGCACTGTGGTCAATTCTGTGCAAAAGTCCTTTCAGCATAACATATTTTTTATAATCCTTGTCCCTTTCCTTTATCCTGACAAGCTGCTTCATATAATTTATATATTTAATGTTGGGATTCTTAAGCTCTATTCCAAACTCGACATTAAGTTTCTCAATATTTTTCATGAGGTCCTGCTGTAAAACCTTCTGAAACTTGCTCAAATCTTCTATTTCCCTGTCTCTTTCATGATGAAAACCTATAACCTGGACCAAAATCACATAGTTGTCCCTGCCATACTTTAAATTTATATCTTTGAAATCCAAAAATGCGGGGGATAAATAGCCGTGCGGAATGTCATTTTTAAATTCTGTTTCCAGGAGTTCCATTTTCAATCGCTTTCTTATCTCATTCTGAAAAGGCGTGTAAACTTTACCGAAATCATGATAAAAACATATTATCTCAAGCAAATCCCAGAAGTTTTCATCCTCAACTATATTTTGTATCTTATCCCCGTACATTGCCTTTATTTTATAATAATTGTCCATTACTTTCTCTGTATGCTCCTTTAATGTTTCAACTGGATCAGATTTTGCGTATATCATAATACCTCCTCAACTCTCCTGTTAAAAAAGATAATATCATTCTCTTGAT